>NZ_SAUN01000001.1:0-311323 GCF_004011505.1 Nonomuraea polychroma | reverse complement strand
GTGGGCCCGTACATCTGGGACCTCAAACGCTTCGCCGCCAGCGTGGCGCTGCTCGGGTACGCCAAGGCGTTGTCCGACGACACCATCGGCACGCTGGTGACCGACTTCGCCGGGGCGTACCTCGCGGAGCTGGACGCCATCGCGGCCGGTGGGGACGACGCGATCGGCGCGCTCACCCTCGACACCACCACGGGCGTGCTGCACCGGGTGCTGCAGACGGCGCGGCTCAGCACGCGGGTGGCGCTGCTGGACGTGGAGACCGTGATCGACGACTACGACCGGCGCTTCGCGCTCATGGAGGGGCGGGTGGCGGTGGACGCGGCGACCAGACAGGCCGTGCTGGCCGCGTTCGAGGACTACCTGGCCACGCTGCCCACGCAGGCGAACCCGGTCGAGCACGTGATCAAGGACGTGGCCCTGCGCAAGGGCGTGGGCATCGGGTCGGCGGGGCTGCCGTCGTACAACCTGCTGCTCGAAGGGCGCTCGCAGGCGCTGGAGAACGACGTCATCCTCTACATGAAGCAGGCGGCGGTGCCGGCCGTGGCGCGGCACGTGACCGACGAGAAGGTGGTCTCCTACTTCATGCACCAGGGGCATCGCACGGCGGAGTCGCAGCGGGCGCTGCAGGCGTACGCCGATCCCTGGCTGGGGTACACGACGCTCGGCGGGGTCGGGCAGCTCGTGGCGGAGGTGTCGCCGTACTCCGCCGACCTGGACTGGGACGACGTGAACGAGCCGGGAGAGCTGCGCTCGATCATGCGGGACCTCGGGCGGGCGGTGGCGCGCATGCACTCGGTGGCCGACGACGAGTCCAGCCACGACCTCGTCGACTTCTCCACGGAGGAGGCGATCGTGGGAGTGATCGACGGCGACAAGCCTGGATTTATCGGGGTTCTGGTGGATTTTGCCCACCGCTATGGGGCACAGGCCCGGGAAGACCATCAACGGTTCGTCGATCTGTTCCGCAACGGCCGCCTTCCTGGCGTCTGACCCGCGGGCGGGAGCGGAGGAACCCCGTGCGACATCGGATCGGGCTGCTGCTGGGGACCGAGGAGGACTGGCCGTCGGCGTTCGAGACCGTGTTGCGACGGCTCGGGCCGATCAAGGGCATGGGCGAGTTCGACGTGGAACGTGTCACGATCGAGCCGTTCGATCTGCGGGCCCGGCCGCGGCACTCGCTGGTGATCGACCGGCTGGCGTACTGGTACTACCACCCGCGCGAGTGGCTCAAGAAGATCTCCATGATGGACGACGTCTATCTGCTCAACAGCCCGTTCACGTTCCAGTCGATGGAGAAGCACGCCGCCTACTGCGCGATGATGCGGCTCGGGCTGAAGGTGCCGGAGACGGTGCTGGTGCCGTACAAGAACCCGCCGGACAACGCCAGATACGCCTACACCGCGGCCCGCTACAACCGGCCCTTCGACCTGGACGAGGTGGCCGAGCGGATCGGGTACCCGCTGTTCATGAAGCCGTACGACGGCGGGGCCTGGCGCGGCGTGTCCCTGGTGCGCGACCGCGACGAGCTGCACCGGGCCTACGACGCCAGCGGCGAGATGCTCATGCACCTCCAGCAGGCCGTCCAGGGGTACGACGCGTTCGCCAGGTCGCTGTCGATCGGGGCCGAGACGATGGTGATGCGGTTCAGGCCCGAGGAGCCGATGCACGCCCGCTACACCGTCGACCACGGGTTCCTGTCGCCGGCCGCGGGCGAGGAGGTCGTGACGATCGGGAAGCTGGTGAACGCGTTCTTCCGGTGGGAGTTCAACTCCTGCGAGACCCTGGTCAAGGGACCGGACGTGCATCCCATCGACTACGCCAACGCCTGCCCGGACGTGGCGCTCACGAGCCTGCACTACTACTTCCCCTGGGCGATCAAGACGCTGGTGAAGTGGTGCGTGTTCTGCGTGGCCACCCGGCGCAGGCCGCGGATCGACCTGGAGACGCACGACTACTTCGCGGTCACCGGGACGTACGAGGAGCGGCTGGCCGAGTACCGGAGGCTGGCAGACCGGTACTTCGAGACCGAGCGCTATCAGGAGTTCTGTGACACCCATCTGGGGCACATCGACGAGGTGGTGCTGGAGTGGGTGGCCGGGCCGGAGTTCGACCGGCTGCTGGTGGACACGGTGACCGCCACGTATCCGGCGCACGAGCACGACCGTTTCGTCGAGCACTTCAGTGGGCTGCTGCGGCTCTGGGTGAAGGACCAGGGCTAGCGCGGAGGGCGCGAGCCAGGCCGGCCGCCCGGCCTGGCTCGCTGGAGGGGGGCTCGCGGACTAGTCGACGATGTCGTCGATGCTCGCGCGGCCGGCGCCGCTCGCCGTGACGGCGTTGCCGTTGACGTTGTTGACGCTGCTCGCGCCGTGGCCGCTCACGTTGACGTTGACGACGTTGCCGAAGTTGTTGCCGGACTGGGAGGAGCTTCTGTTGGAGCTGGAGTTGCCGGCATTGACGTCCGCGTACGCGGTGGCGGGCAGCAGCGCCGCGCCCGCGATGAGACCGGTCACGCAGAGCTTCTTCACCATGTCGATGTCCTCTCGGTCAGCCGAAGATGTAGGTCACCGTGATGCCGCCGTGCGTGGCGGTCGAGGCGATGCCGTTGGTGTTGTTGACGTTGGTCGAGGCGTCTTCCCCGCGGTTGGCGGCCGAGACGTCGCCGAAGTTGTTTCCCGACTGGGACGCGCCGCTGTTGCCGCTCCAGTTGTAGGACCAGGCACGGTCACCACAACTGCCGGACCAGCCGTCAGCGTGCGCGGGGACAGCAGGGAGCACGCCACTCGCGACCGCTGCCACCGTGGCCGCGGCGGCGCACACTCTTCGGATCACTTCTACTCCTTCGCCTCAGGGCCTTTGAGCTTCCTTGGCCCTCGGAGATCAAGGTCGATGCGAGCTTATAACTCTGCGTTGTCGATTGATAGCATTGCGTAATCAGAATATTGTTCGGTGCATACACTGACACGGGATGTCAGCGACCCGGGCTTAACGTCCCCGCATGATCTATGAGCTACGGCAGTACACGATGCGGCCCGGACGGCGCGACACGCTCATCGAGCTGTTCGAGCGGGAGTTCGTCGAGACGCAGGAGGCGGCCGGCATGCGGATCGCCGGGTCGTTCCGCAACCCGGACGCGCCCGACACGTTCCCCTGGCTGCGGGCCTTTCCCGACATGCCGGCGCGGAAGGCGGCGCTGGAGGCCTTCTACGGCGGGCCCGTGTGGCGGTCCCATCGCGACGCCGCCAACGCCACGCTGATCGACTCCGACGACGTGCTGCTCCTGCGCGCGCTGGTGGAGCCGCCCGCGTGGGAGCGTCCGCCGGCCGGCGCGGCCGAGCTCCCGCCGTCCCTGTACGTGGCCACGATCTGTCACGTCGAGGAGGGCTTCACCGCCTTCTTCGCGGCCGAGGTCGCTCCGGTGCTGGCCGAGGCCGGGACGCCGGTGGTGGCGGCGTTCGAGACCGAGCACGCGGAGAACACCTATCCGCGGCTGCCGGTCCGCACCGGGGAGAATGTCTTCGTGTGGTTCACCCGGTTCGACACACCCGGCGACGAGCGTGAGGTGGACCTGCCGATGCTGAAGTCACGCCTGACCGCCGCCCCGCAGCGCATCCGCCTGCGCCCCACGGCGCGCTCGGCCATGCGCTAGGGACCCCCTGACCAAGACCAGGGCGAAAGCTCGGGTTTCCCTAGGATCTTCCACGCCTGGTCGCTCAGCCCGTGAGGGTGCGCGGCGGCGCCGGCGCCCCGCCCTTCTGGAGCGCGCTCTCCGGCCTGGAGGGCGCGCTTTCGGCGGCGAGGTCTCCGGCCAGGTGCCGCCAGTACGGGATCTCGCCGCCACCGTCCACCCGTACCTCCGCGCCCGTCACGTAGCCCGGCACGGACAGCCACAGGCAGGCCCTGGCCACGTCCTCGGGCGTCGCCAGGCGGCCGGCCGGGATCGCCGCGCCGAGCCGCCCGTCGCCGTGCTCGCCGTAGTGACCCGCCGCGCTCTCCGTGGCGGCGAGGCCGACGATGACCGTGTTGACCCGCACGTGGGGTGCCCACTCGGCGGCCAGGCAGCGGGCCAGGTGGTGCAGGCCGGCCTTGGCTGCGCCGTACGCGGAGGTGCCCGGCGAGGGCCGGGTGCCGCTGGAGCTGCCGATCATGACGATGGCCCCGCGGGCGGCGGCGAGCAGCGGGTAGGCGTACTGGGCGACCAGGAGCGGGGCCGTCAGGTTGAGCTCGATGACGCGGGCGTGCAGGCGTGGCGAGGTGCCCTCCAGCGGCGCGTACGGCGAGCCGCCCGCGTTGTTGACCACCACGTCGAGCCGGTCGAACCCGGCCACGAGCCGCTCGACGTCCTCAGGGACCCGCACATCCGCCTGGACGAAGCGGAACTCGTCGCTCGCGGGCGGCGTGCGGGCGCAGACGGTCACCTCGGCGCCCGCCTCCTGGAAAGCCCGCGCGATTCCCGCGCCGATGCCCTTGGTCCCACCCGTCACCAGGACGGACTTGCCCGTGTAGTCGTAAGTCGCGGTCACGGATGTTACCGTACCAAGCAAGCGTTAGGTGAACCATGATGTCGCGGACAGGAGAGGCGGGTGGGGATGGGAATCACGCTGCGGGCCGGGCCGGTCGCCGAAATCGTCGTCGACGTGCCGCCGGTGAACGCGTTGACCGTGCGGGGCTGGGAGGAACTGGCCGAGGCCGTGCGGGCCGCCGGGGACGACCCAGGGACCAGGGTGGTCGTCTTACGGGCCGAGGGGCGCGGGTTCAACGCCGGGGTCGACATCAAGGAGCTGCGGGACGCCGGCGGACACGAGGCCCTGGTCGGGGTCAACCGGGCCTGTTACGCGGCGTTCGCGGCCGTCTACGAGTGCGCGGTGCCGGTCGTGGCGGCGGTGCACGGGCACTGCCTGGGCGGCGGCGTCGGGCTGGCCGGGAACGCCGATGTCGTGGTGGCCGCCGACGACGCCTATTTCGGGCTGCCGGAGGTGGATCGGGGCGCGCTGGGCGCGGCCACGCACCTGGCGAGGCTGGTGCCGCAGCACCTGATGCGGGCCATGGTCTACACCTGCAGGAATGTCACCGCCGCCGAGTTGCACGCGTTCGGGTCGGTGCTGGAGGTCGTGCCCCACGACAAGCTGCGGGACGTGGCGATGGAGGTGGCCGGGCAGATCGCCGCCAAGGACCCGTACGTCATCCGCCGCGCGAAGGAGTCGCTCAACGGCATCGACCCCGTGGACGTCAAGCGCAGCTACCGCTTCGAGCAGGGCTTCACCTTCGAGCTGAACCTCATGGGAGCGGGCGACCGGCACAGGGAGCGGTTCACGTGACCAAGGTGATGTCCGCCGAGCAGGTCGCGGGCGCGCTGGAGAGCGGGATGACCGTCGGGATCGGCGGCTGGGGCTCGCGGCGCAAACCCATGGCCCTGGTGTCGGCCATCCTCCGCTCCCCCGTCCGGGATCTCACGATCGTCTCCTACGGCGGCCCGGACGTCGGCATGTTGTGCGCGGCCGGGAAGGTGCGCAAGGTCGTGGCCCCGTTCGTCACGCTCGACACCATCCCCCTCGAGCCCCATTTCCGGCGGGCCAGGCAGGCGGGGGAGATCGAGTTCGCCGAGTACGACGAGGGCATGTTCATGTTCGGGCTGCTGGCCGCGGCGCACCGGCTGCCGTTCCTGCCGACGCGGGCGGGGATGGGGTCGGACGTGATGCGGGTCAACCCGGGGCTGCGGACGGTGCGGTCGCCGTACGAGGACGGGGAGGAGCTGGTCGCGGTCCCGGCGCTGACCATGGACGTGGCCCTGGTGCACATGAACCGGGCCGACGCCCGCGGCAACGCCCAATACCTGGGGCCGGATCCGTACTTCGACGATCTCTACGCGAAGGCGGCGGCGCGCTGCTACGTCTCGTGCGAGCGCGTCGTGGACACCGCCGACCTGCTGAAGGAAGGGCCGGTGCAGTCCCTGTTGATCAGCAGGTCGATGGTGACGGGCGTGGTGGAGGCGCCCGGCGGGGCCGGGTTCACCTCGTGCGAGCCGGACTACGGGCGCGATGAGGAGCGGCAGCGGCGTTACGTGGAGACGGGTGTCGATGAGCAGCAGGGCTGATGTCTGCGTGGTGGCGTGCGCGGAGGCGTTCAGGGGCGACGGGGAGATCCTGGCGGCGGGGATCGGCGGGGCGGTCACGGTGCTGGGGGCACGGCTGGCACGGCTGACGTTCGAGCCGGACCTGCTCACGCACGACGGCGTCTGCCTGCTCACCGGGGACGTGCCGGGACTGGGGCAGGCGCCCGAGGTGGTCGAGGGATGGCTGCCGTTCAGGGACCACCTGTGGCTGGTGCTGAACGGACGGCGGCACGTCATGCTCGGCGCGAGCCAGATCGACCGGTACGGCAACACGAACATCTCCTGCATCGGCGACTGGGCACGGCCCAAGACACAGTTGCTCGGAGTGCGGGGCGCGCCGGGCAACACCCGATGCGACCCGACGAGCTACTGGATCCCCCGGCACAGCCCGCGCGTCTTCGTGCCTCGCGTCGACATGGTCAGCGGGCTCGGGACCGATCGGGGCGCGTTCGATCTGCGGCGCGTGGTGACGAACCTGGCCGTGCTGGACTTCCGCACCGCTGACGGGTCGATGCGGCTGGCGTCCGTGCATCCGGGGGTGACTGTCGACGACGTGGTGGCGGCGACCGGTTTCGACCTCGTGATCGACGCAGATGTCCCGGTGACGCGGGAGCCGGACCCCGAGGAGCTGCGCGTCCTGGACCGGCTCGACCCCGCAAGGACCCGCGACCGCGAGGTGGCGGCGTGAGGACCGCGCTGACGTCCCTGGTCGGCTGCCGGTATCCGATCGTGCAGACCGGGATGGGGTACGTCGCGGGCGCGCGCCTGGCGGCGGCCGTCTCCCAGGCGGGCGGGCTGGGCGTGATCGGCGCCGCCACCATGTCGGTCGCCGAGATGACCGAGGCCGTCCGGCGGGTGAAGGAGCGCACGGACGCGCCGTTCGGGGTGAACATCCGCTCGGACGCCGACGACGCGGCCGAGCGGGTGGAGGTGATGGTGCGCGAGGGCGTGCGGGTGGCGTCGTTCGCCCAGGCGCCCAGGCGGGACCTGATCGCCCGGCTCAAGGACGCCGGAGTGGTGACGATCCCCTCCGTGGGGGCCCGCAGGCATGCGGAGAAGGTGGCGGCCTGGGGGGTGGACGCGGTCATCGTCCAGGGCGGCGAGGGCGGCGGCCACACCGGGCCGGTCGCCACGACCCTGCTGCTGCCGCAGGTCGTGGACGCGGTGGACATCCCGGTGATCGCGGCCGGCGGCTTCTTCGACGGGCGGGGGCTGGTGGCGGCGCTGGCGTACGGGGCGTGCGGGATCGCCATGGGCACCCGGTTCCTGCTGACGAGCGACTCGCCGGTGCCGGACGAGGTGAAGAAGGTCTACCTGGCGGCGCGGGAGACCGTGGTGACGACCAAGGTGGACGGGGTGCCGCACCGGGTGCTGAACACCCCGTTCGTGGCCTCGCTCGAACGTTCCCGTCTGGCCAGGGCCGTCGTGAACGGGGCCAGGTTCAAACGGCTGTCAGGGCTGTCGTGGGCGGCGATGATCCGCGAGGGCCGCCGGATGAGGCGCGGCCGCGAGCTGACCTGGGCCCAGGTGCTGCAGGCGGCGAACACACCCGTGCTGTTGCGGGCGGCGATGGTGGACGGGCGGGCGGACCTGGGCGTGATGGCGTCGGGCCAGGTCGTGGGCGTGATCGACGACCTGCCGTCGTGCCGTGAGCTGATCGAGCGCATCATGGCGGAGGCCACCGCCACGCTGACGCGCCTCTCCGAGCCGGGGTGACGGCTTGCCCACGGCGGACGTGGGGTCAGAGGACGGTGATGCCGCGGGCGGCGAGGATGGCGTTGGCCTGGGTCTGGTTGATGACGGCGCCCGCGAAGGCCCGCAGCTTGGCGTCGTCCGGCTCCCCCAGGTCGGCGCCGCGCAGGTCCGCCTTGGCGAACTTCGTGTTGAGCAGGCGCGTGCCGATGAAGCGGCAGTCGCTGAACGTGGCCTCCGTGAAGTCGCACCCCGACAGGTCGGCGTCGTCGAAGCGCACGCCCTCGACGACCTCGCCGCGCAGCGAGCACCCGCCCAGGTTGGCCAGGGTCAGGTTGGAGCGGGCGATCTTGAAGCCGGTGCCCCGGGACGCGGTCAGGGAGGCGCCGATCATGCGGCAACCGGTGAACGAGGCGTCCGTCAGCAGCGCCCCGCCGAACTGGGCCGACGACAGGTCCACGTCCGTGAAGGTCACGTCGATGAGATCGGCGTCGTTGAACCGGGTCCGCATCCCGCCACCGCCCGTGAACACCGCTCCGTCCAGGTCGGCCTTGCGGAAGTCGGTCTGCTCCAGGACGCAGGACTCGAACCGGGCCCCGGCCAGCGAGGCGCCCCACAAGTCGGCCTCGGTGAGATCGCAGTCGCGGAAGACGTGCGGCTCGTCGGGCGGGAGACGGTCGGCCAGCGCTTTGTGTGAGAGGTCCTCGCCGTCGAAGTTCACGGTGTCACACACTACCGGTCAGCACCTCGGCCGCGGCCTGCCCGCAGACCCGCGCGGAGCCGTACGTGGCGACGTGGACGGCGCCCAGGTCCGAGCGAGCGGGCAGGCCCATCTCGACCACGACGGCGTCCGGGCGGGCGCTGAGGAGGTGCCGCAGGGCCTCGGCCTGCCAGGCGTGGCGGTGCGCGTCGCGGACCACGATCACCAGAGGGCGGAAGACGGCCGCGCCGATCAGGCGTTCCAGCGCGGCGCCCGTCGCCTCGCCTGCCGCGAGGCGGATGACCGTGGTGCCGGGCAGCAGGCGGCTGAGGGGCTCGCCGACGCCCCAGGGGGTGCCCTTGTCGATGGCCAGGTTCATCTCAGGGGTCAGTTCGACCACGTACGGGGACGAGGTCAGGGGCAGGATCGGGGCCGTGGAGCGGCGGGTGATGCGGACGGCCCTGCGGGCGGCCGTGAGGCCGAGGTAGCCGTTCTCGTGGCCCGGTAGATGGCTGCCCGAGGAAGTGGCCCAGGCGGCCAGCTCGCGGACCCGGCGAGCGGCGTCGGCCAACCGCTCCTCGGGCAGCAGTCCTTCGGTCACCGCGGCGGCGATGGCGTCGCGGACCTCGACGGAGGTGGCCTCGTCGGCCCGCTCGCCGCCGATGCAGATCGCGTCGGCTCCGGCGGCGATGGCGCGGGCGGAGGCGCCCCCGATCCCGTACGCCCCCGACACCGCGGCCATCTCGATGCCGTCCGTGATGATCATCCCGTCGTAGCCCAGCTCCTCACGGAGCAGACCCGTGAGGACCTTGGGGCTGAGTGTGGCGGGCAGTTCGGCGTCGTACGAGGGCACCAGGAGGTGGCCGGTCATCACGGCCTTGACCCCCTCCTTGATCGCCTCGCGGAAAGGGACCAGCGCGGCCTCGATCCCGTCGCCGGCCACCACGGGCACGCCGTGGTGCGAGTCGATGGAGGTGTCCCCGTGCCCGGGGAAGTGCTTGGCACAGGCGGCGACGCCGGCCGACTGCAGGCCGCGGACGAACGCCCTGGTGTGCCGGGCGACCAGGGCCGGGTCCGCGCCGAACGCCCGAAGGCCGATGACCGGGTTGTCCGGATTGGAGTTCACGTCGGCGGAGGGGGCGAAGTCGATCGTGATGCCGGCCTTGGCCAGGTCGCCGCCGAGGTCCCTGGCGACGGCCTCGGTCAGGACCACGTCGTCCACGACGCCGAGCGCGTACCCGCCGGGGCGGCTGCTGCCGGTGGCCACCTCCAGTCTGGTGACCTCGCCGGACTCCTCGTCGGTGCCGACGAGCACCGAGGGGTTCTCGGCGCGTAGCGCGGCGGTCAGCCGGGCCAGCTGGTCGGGGCCGGCGATGTTGCGGGAGAACAACACCACGCCCGCCAGCCCGTCGCCGAGTCTGCGACGGAGCCAGTCAGGGGGCGTCTGTCCCGCGAAACCGGGGAAGAGGACGGCGTCGGCAAGGCGAAGCAGGTCACCGCTCTGGGGCATGCCCGCAATCTAATAGGAAAGTTTCCTATTTGCTAGAGGTATTTTCTGACGTCAGCCCGTCTCCCTTCGTGAGGAACTCCGCCACCGTCCGTACCTGTGCTCCTTTCCTGTCCACGAAGTCCAGCGCACGCACCGCCACGCGCAGCTCCTCAGGGCCGGCCACGCAGGACAGATAGCCCCGGCGGTCGTCGAAGAACTTCAGGTGGGGGTTCGCGGCGAGCACGGCGGGGCCGTCGGTCTGCGGCGGCCTGCTGGTGATCGAGCTGCCCACGAACTCCACCCCCACCGTGGCCGACGCCGGGTCGAGGAAGTCCGCCTTGAGCTCGCCCGCCCAGAAGTTGTGCACGTCCCCGCTGAACACGACCAGGCCTGACGCGTTCGCGCCCAGGATGCGGGCGCGCTCGGCCTGGTGACCGTCCCAGGAGTCCGGGCGCAGGTTGGGCGGCGGTCCTGGGACGAAGCGCCGGGCGAAGAACAGCGGCTGCACCAGCACCCGCCACCTGACCGGGCTGGTGCCCAAACGGGACAACAGCCACTGCTCCTGCGCGGCGCCCAGCATGGTGGACCCGTCGCGGTGCTGGCGCACGTCCAGCACCATGAAGTCGGCGACGAGCCCGTACGTCCGCCGCCGGTACATCTGCAGGTTGCCGCCCTCCGGCCGCACCCGGAGCGGCTGGTGCTCGTAATACGCCTGGTACGCAGCCGCCCGCCGCCTCAGGAACGCCGCCGACCCGTCGCCCTTGCCCCGGTAGTTGTCGGCCACCTCGTGATCGTCCCAGGTCGTCACCCAGGGCGCGGCGGCATGCGCGGCCTGCAGGTCGGGATCGGTCTTGTAGCGGGCGTAACGCAGGCGGTACTCATGCAGCCTGCTGACCTCACCGGGCACCGGCCCCAGCGGCCGCACCACGGAGGCGGCCTGGCGCGACTCGTAGATGTAGTCGCCGACGTGGAAGACGACGTCGGGCCGCTCCGCGGCCAGATGCCGGTAGGCGGTGTAGAAACCGTGCTCGAACCGCTGGCAGTTGGCGACCGCGAACCGCACGGGCCGCGCCGCGGCCGGGTTGTCCGCGGTCCTGGTGCGCCCCACCGGACTGAGCTCGCCGCCCGCCCTGAAGCGGTAGAAGTAGTCGGCGCCCGGCTTGAGCCCGGCCACCCTGACGTGCACGCTGTGCGCCCAGGACGGCTGCGCCTGGACCGTGCCCTGCCGCAGGCCCCGGGTGAAACGTTCGTCCTCGGCGAGCTGCCAGCGCACCTCGACGGCCCGCCGGGCCATGCCGCCCGGGCGCGCCGGGTCGGCGTTGAGGGGATCGACCGCTAATCGGGTCCAGAGGACCACGCCGTCGGGCATCGGCTCCCCGGAGGCGACGCCCAGTGTGAACGGATTCGCCATACCCTCATGGTGACAGCCGCTCGATGACGGTGACGTTCGCCTGCCCGCCGCCCTCGCACATGGTCTGCAGGCCGTACCTGCCGCCGGTCCGCTCCAGCTCGTGCAGCAGCCTGACGGCCAGAACGGCGCCGGTCGCGCCGAGCGGGTGGCCCAGCGCGATCGCGCCGCCGTTCGGGTTGACCCTGGCCGGGTCGGCGCCGGTCTCCTTGAGCCAGGCCAGCACGACGGAGGCGAAGGCTTCGTTGATCTCGATGGCGTCGAAGTCGTCGATGGACATGCCGGTCATGCCCAGCGCGTGGACGGTGGCCGGGATCGGGGCGGTGAGCATCGTGATCGGATCCGCGCCGCGGGCCGACAGGTGATGCACGCGGGCACGCGGGGTCAGGCCGTGCTCGCGTACGGCCCGGGGTGAGGCGATGAGCAGGGCGGCGGCGGCGTCGGAGATCTGCGAGGCCAGCGCGGCGGTCAACCGTCCGCCTTCGACCAGGGGTTTGAGCGCGGCCATCTTGTCGAGCGTGGTGTCCCTGCGCGGGCCCTCGTCCACGGCGACGCCTTCGCAGGGGACGATCTCCCGCCCGAAATATCCGGCGTCGATGGCGTGCAGGGCACGCCGGTGCGACTCGTACGCGTACCGCTCCATCTCCTCCCGCGAGATGTCCCATTCCGCGGCGATCCGCTCGGCGCCGGTGAACTGGGAGACCTCCTGCGTGCCGTACCGCTCGACCCAGCCCTTGGAGCCCCGGAAGGGGTCGTCGTGCCCGAGCGCGCGCCCTGCCAGCATCGCGGACGAAATCGGGATCATGCTCATGTTCTGCACGCCGCCCGCCACCACGAGATCGCTGGTGCCCGACATCACGGCCTGGGCGGCGAAGTGCAGGGCCTGCTGGGAGGAGCCGCACTGGCGGTCGACCGTGACGCCGGGCACCTCCTCGGGCAGCCCGGCGGCCAGCCAGCACGTCCGGGCGACGTCGCCGGCCTGCGGCCCGATGGTGTCGACGCAACCGAAGATCACGTCCTCCACGGCCGAGGGGTCGGCGCCCGAGCCGTCCATCAACTCCCTGAGCACGTGCGCCCCGAGATCGGCCGGATGGATCCGGGCCAGGCCGCCGTTCCTGCGCCCGACGGGGGTGCGGACGGCGCCGACAATGTACGCCTCGCTCATTCCCTCATCGTAGCAAGCGCTTGGTCTAACGTGGAATGCCCGATGAGCTGGGCCGGTTAGGTGAACAAGCGATTGTCCGTGGGCTCATAATGGTGACGTGACCACGCGAAAGAACTCCGGCACCGCCGCACCGGCGAAGCGCCAGCGCGCGACCTCCACCGGTCCGGCGTCCGAGCGCCGCGACCACCTCGTCAAGCTCGCCGCGGAGCTCTTCGCGCGCAAGGGCTTCCAGGCCACGACAGTACGCGAGATCGCCGACGAGGCGGGCATCCTCTCCGGAAGTCTCTACCACCACTTCGACTCCAAGGAGACGATCGTCGACGAGGTGCTGTCCACCTTCCTCGACGACCTCATCGCCCGCTACCGCGCCGCGGTCGAGACCAGCGCCGACCCGCGCACGGTGTTGTCGGAGATGGTCCGCATCGGCTTCGGCACGCTGGAGCCGCACCGGGCCGCGATCACCGTCATGCAGAACGACTGGAACTACCTGCGGCAGTTCGAGCGCTTCAACTACCTCGTCAAGGCCGAGGACGAGGTCGAGCAGATCTGGGTGACGCAGATCAAGGCGGGCCAGGCGGCCGGGCAGTTCCGTGCTGACGTCGACCCCAAGCTGACCTACCGCATGATCCGCGACACGATCTGGGTGGCGGTCCGCTGGTTCCGCCCCGGCGGCAGGCTCAACACCGGCGGCCTGGCCGAGCACTACATCACCGTGCTCTTCGACGGACTCGCCACGGGCGAGCGCACCACCCAGCGCAAGGGATGAGCCTGGGCAAGGCGGTCCGGCTGGCGCTGCAGGAGGTGGCCGAGCCGGACAAGGCGGAGACGATGCGGGCCTACATGAAGTCCGCCATGCCGTTCCTGGGCGTCCAGGCGGTGCCCCGGCGGACCGCGCTCAAGCGGGTGTTCGCCGAGCACCGCCTCGAGAGTGCGCCGGATTGGCGGCGGGCCGTGTTGTCGCTGTGGCGCGAGGCCGAATACCGCGAGGAGCGCTACGCCGCGATCGAACTGTCCGGATACCACCTCTACCGGAGCTTCCAGACCCTCTACACGGTGCCGATGTACGAGGAGATGATCGTCACCGGCGCCTGGTGGGACCTGGTCGACGAGCTGGCCACACACCGGATGGGCGCGCTCCTGGCCGCGTACCCGGACTCGATGCGGCCGCTCATGCTGGAGTGGGCGCACGACGCGGACCTGTGGAAACGACGTACCGCGATCCTGTGCCAAAACCGATTCAAGGGGCGCACGGACACGGCCCTGCTGTACGCGTGCATCGAGCCGAGCCTGTCGGACAACGACTTCTTCGCCCGCAAGGCGATCGGGTGGGCGTTACGCGAATACGCCAAGACCAATCCGGGCGCGGTCATCCGCTATGTGAAGGCCAAGGGCATCTCGGGCCTGAGCCGCCGCGAGGCGCTCCGGAACCTGCCGGTCACCTAGTCCACAGCGCGTCCTGCACCGCCTGGACCAGGGCCATCAGCTCCGGCGTGACCCGGTCCTTCGACCAGGCCAGCGCGTACGTGATGCGCAGGTCGCCCGCGTCCAGCGGCACGAAACGTACGTCGTCCCGCCTGATGGCCCGCACCAGCAGCTGCGGGATCGGCAGCAGGCCCGCGCCGGCGGCCACCAGGTCGAGTGCCGCGGCGAAGTCGTCGTCGGCCACCATGCGGGAGCGCCCCGGCAGGCCCGTCCACGGGCGGGTGCCCGGTGTGAGGAGCACCTGGCCGGTCAGGTCGGCCGCGGCCGCCTTCTGGGCGGACGCCAGCCGGTGACCGGCGGGGACGGCGAGGTGGTCGACGGTCACGTGGAATCTGGCCGCCGTGACGAACTGGGCGGGCGCCGGGGTGGCCAGGATGGCGGCCGAGACCTGGCCGTCCGTGAGCGCCTGGGCCGCCGCTCCCCGGCCCGCCACCGTGAGCTCCACACCGATCGGCGGGTTGCGTCCGGCGAGGCGCCGGACGATCCGCGCCGCCAGCGTGCCCACAAGTGGTGGATAAGCAAGGTGAATGCTCGGGCGGGAGAGCCTGGCCGCCTCGGCGGTGAACGCCCTGGCCGATTCGAGCATCTGCTCCGCATACGGCAGCAGCGCCTTGCCCTCGGCGGTGAGCCGTACCTCTCGGGCGGTGCGGTCGAAGAGCTTGACGCCGGTGGCGCGTTCGAGGCGGGTGATGGCCTGGCTCATGGCCGGCTGCGACATGCCCAGGTCGGCGGCGGCGGCAGAGAAGCTGAGCCGGTCCGCCACCCGCGTGAAGCAGTGGATCTCCCTGAGCATAAGCAGCATCAATACATGGTGCACGACTCCGCGGGTACTCGGCACCATCGCAACGATCTGTCGTCCACGTCACAGGGAGTTGAGAAGATGTCACCGTTCCCCAAGTCCACCGTGCTCGGATACCCGAGGATCGGGCCGCGGAGGGAGCTGAAGCGGGCGCTGGAGTCGCACTGGGACGGGCGTTCGAGCCGGGCCGAGCTCGACCGGGTGGGCGCCGAGATCCGGGAGCGGACCTGGCGCAGGCTGGCCGAGCTGGGGCTGGAGGGGCTGCCGTCGAACACGTTCTCGCTGTACGACCAGGTGCTCGACACGGCCGTGCTGCTCGGCGCGGTGCCCGAGCGGTATCGCGCGGCCGACGACCCCTACTTCGCGATGGCCAGGGGCACCGAGGGGCTCGCGCCACTGCGGATGACGAAGTGGTTCGACACCAACTACCACTACATCGTGCCGGAGATCGATCCCGGCACCGTGTTCAAGCTGGACGCGGGCAAGCCGCTGGGCGAGGTGCGGGAGGCGCGGGCGCTCGGCTACGAGACGCGGCCGGTGCTCATCGGGCCGGTGACGTTCCTGCTGCTGGCCGGTGCGCTGGAGCGGCTGGACGACGTGCTGGGCTGCTACGAGGAATTGCTCGGCGCGCTGGCCGCCGAGGGCGTCGCCTGGGTGCAGCTGGACGAGCCTGCGCTGGTGGCGGACCGCACGCCGGAGGAGCTGGCCGCGGTGCGGACCGCCTATGAGCGGCTGGGGGCGGTGCGCGGGCGTCCGGGGTTGTTCGTGGCGTCCTACTTCGGGGATCTCGGGGAGGCGCTGCCGGTGCTGGCCGGCACGCCTGTGGAGGCCATCGGGATCGACCTGGTGCGGGGCGGGGTCCCCGTCGTCGATCTGACCGGGAAGACCGTGGTCGCGGGTGTGGTGTCCGGGCGGGACGTGTGGCGGACCTCGCCCGAGCGGGCGCTGGCCGCGCTCGGCTCCGTACGGGCCTCGCAGGTGACGGTGAGCACTTCGTGCTCGCTCCTGCACGTGCCCTACGACGTGGAGGCCGAGCCGGAGCTGGATGCGGCGCTGCGGTCGCGGCTGGCGTTCGCGGAGCAGAAGGTGGCCGAGGTCGTCGCGCTCGCGGCCGCCGAGTTCCACGGTCCCGCGCCGGCCGAGCCCTCGGCGCCGCTGGCCGGGCCGGTGGTCGCGGAGGGGCGCAGCCCGTACGCGGTGCGCGCGGCGGCGCAGGCCGAGCACCTGCGGTTGCCGCCGCTGCCGATCACCACGATCGGCTCGTTCCCGCAGACCGGCGAGCTGCGCGCGGCCCGGGCGGCGGTGACGGCGGGCACGCTGACGCAGGAGGAGTACGAGCGGCGGGTCGAGGCCGAGATCGAACACGTCATCCGGGTGCAGGAGCGGCTCGGCCTCGACGTCCTCGTGCACGGCGAGCCGGAGCGCAACGACATGGTGCAGTACTTCGCCGAGCACCTCGACGGCTTCGCGGTCACCAGGAACGGCTGGGTCCAGTCGTACGGCTCGCGCTGCACCCGGCCGCCGATCCTGCACGGGGACGTCAGCCGGCCCGAGCCGATCACGGTGCGGTGGGCCACGTATGCGCAGGCGCTCACGGACAAGCCGGTCAAGGGCATGCTCACCGGGCCGGTCACGATCGTGGCCTGGTCGTTCGTCCGCGACGACCTGCCGTTGCGCGACGTGGTGTTCCAGGTGGCGGACGCGGTGCGGGAGGAGGTCCGCGACCTGGAGGCGGCCGGGGTGTCGATCGTCCAGGTGGACGAGCCGGCGCTGCGTGAGCTGCTGCCGCTGCGCCGGGCCGCGCAGGACGAATACCTGGAGTGGGCCGTGGCGGCGTACCGGCGGGCCACCTCGGGGGCCGGCGATCGTACGCAGATCCACACCCACCTGTGCTACTCCGACGCCGACCAGATCCTGGCCGCCATCGACGGGCTGGACGCGGACGTGACCACGATCGAGTCCGCCCGGTCGGGGGCTCGGATCCTGGGGGCGGTGGAGTCGTTCGGGCGCGGGCTCGGGCCGGGCGTGTACGACATCCACTCCCCGCGGGTCCCGGGGGCCGAGGAGGTCGAGGATCTGCTGCGCCGGACGTTGCGGGCGCTGCCGGTCGAGCGGGTCTGGGTCAATCCGGACTGCGGACTGAAGACGCGGACGTACGAGCAGGTGGAGGCGGCCCTGGCGAACGTGGTCGCCGCCACCCGCAGGCTGCGTGCCGAGCTTCAGGCGTAACGCTCGGTGAACTCCTCGATCGTCATGCCGAACAGCACCTCGTCGTCATAGCGACCGGCGTGGTAGTGGCTCCTGCGCCGGCGGCCTTCCTCGACGAAGCCCAGCCGCCGGTGCAGGCCCAGCGACGCGTCGTTGGAGGCGTAGACCCACGCCTCGGCCTTCTGGAAGCGGCGCTCGAAGAACATGTAGCGCAGCAGGATCACGATGGCGTCGCCGGCGTAGCCCTTGCGCTGGTGCGGGGTGCCGACGCTGATCCCGTAGGCGAAGGTGCCGTGCTCGCGGGCGATCCCGTGCGTGTTGACCGACCCGACCGGGGCGTTGCCGTCCCTGGTGGCGATCACCAGCCGGAATTCGTCGAGATCCTTTTCCCGCTCGGCCTCCGCCGCGGCCCACTTCTTGGCGTAGGCGGTCGAGCTGGGCGGATGGAGGCGCCAGCCGTTCCTGACCGCGTCGGAGTCTTCCTCAAAGGCGTGGAACGCCTCCCAGTCCTCTGGCTCCACGGCGCGCAGGCGCACGCGCTCTCCCACCCATGCCGATCTCATGGGAGGCAGGAAAGCAGATCACCACCAGGAGTCGCGAGCCGTTTTCGCGCCCGGCCGCTCCTCGTGCCGATGTCGTGCGGCCAGCTCGCTCCACACTTTGGCGGCCTGGGCGTAGCGCCCTCTCGCGGTCTCCTGGTGGAGCCCGTGATCGGTACGGCGCCGGACGAAGAATTCGGCGCCTTCGGAGCACAGGATGAATTCCTCGCAGCAGGACGCCTCGATCACCGCGGGGACCCCGTTCGTCGCGTCATGCGGCTGCCAGTCGCACACGTCGGCCAGATCGGCCGGAAACCAGGAGAAGCTGTCCGGATGCCTGAGCACGGTCAACGGCCCACCTCCCGAAATGAGTCCGGAGACCTATTCCGGCAGATGTGAGGTTGCCTCAAGGTAGCAATCTGACTACGCACCGTGTCATTTCAGTGCGCCTGATGTCAGTCCGGACTGGATCTGTCGCTGGAAGACTGTGTAGACGACCAGCATAGGGAGAATGGCCAGGGTCAGGGCGGCGAACAGGGCAGACCAGTCCTGGTCATATCCGGCAGCGGTGGAGATGTCGGCGATGCCCTGGGTCAGCACCCACTTGTCCCGCTCCTGGAGCAGCACCAGCGGGAGCTGGTACTGGTTCCACTGGCCCAGGACGTTGAAGATCGTGATGCTGATGATGCCGGGCTTGGCCATCGGCAGCATGATCTGGAAGAACACCCGCGTGTGCGACGCGCCGTCCACCATCGCCGCCTCCCCCACCGCGGTCGGCAGCGTCCGGAAGAAGGCCGACAGGAAGAAGACGGTGAACGGCATCGAGTACGCGATGTAGACCAGGACCAGCCCCGCGTGCGTGTTCAGTCCGATGAACGGGCCGACCAGCGGCACGTTGCCCATGTTCTGCACGACGAAGAACAGCGGGGTCAGCGCCAGATACACCGGGAACGCCAGGCCCGAGACGAACAGCAGGTAGAACGCGCGGTTACCGCGAAAGGGGTAGCGGGCCAGCACGTACGCGGCCATCGAGCCGATGAGCATCGTGCCGAACGTGCTGAACGACACCACGATGACGCTGTTGAGCATGTACTGGCCGATGTGCGCCTGCTCCCACGCCCTGGCGAAGTTGTCCCAGCGCAGCGCCGCGGGCAGCGACCATGCGTCACCGAAGATCTCGTCCTCGCTCTTGACCGAGGCCAGGAACGTCCACAGGATCGGCACCACGGTCAGCAGCGTCCACACCAGCAGCGCGAGGTGTGTGAGCATCCCGAGCGGGCCGAGGCGGCGCCTGCGCTCCTGGCGGGCGAGCTTGCGCGAGTTCGCCACCGTCCACGAGGTCATCGTTGTCATCAGTACTCGATTCGTTCGCGTCGGGACAGGCGCAGCGAGAGGATCGCGAAGCCGACGGTGAAGAGGAACATCACGACGCCCAGTGCCGAGGCGTAGCCGAATCGGAAGTACTGGAACGCGTTGCGGTAGATCTCGGCCGCCATGACGGTGGTCGAGAAATCGGGGCCGCCGTGCTGGTCGGTCATCACCCAGACGATCGCGAACACGTCCAGGGCCAGGATGCCCAGGTAGACCCAGGCCACCTGGACCGTGTCCCAGAGCAGGGGAAGCGTGATGCGGAAGAAGAGGCTGAGCCGACCGGCTCCGTCGATCTGCGCGGCCTCGAACATGTCCCTGGGAATGGAGGCCAGCCCGGCGGAGAAGAGCACGACGTAGAAGCCGACCGCCTGCCACACCATGACGCCCAGCACCGACCAGAACGCCACATCCGGGTCGGACAGGAAGCCGATCGGCCGGATGCCCAGCGCCATCAGCGGGCCGTTCAGCATGCCGCTGCCGTCGGGCCGGAACACCTGCTGGAACAGCACCGCCACCACCGCGACGGCCAGGACCTGCGGGAAGAAGAACACCACACGGTAGAACTTCGACCCGCGGATCCCCGTCAGGCCCTGCGGGCCGCCCACGTTGAGCAGGAAGGCGAAGAACAGGGCGATGACGATCGTGATCAGCGGCAACAGGAGGAGCAGGGCGCCGTTGTGGCTGACGGCCTTCCAGAACGTCCCGTCGCCGAGCAGTCGCTCGAAGTTGTCCAGGCCGATGAAGCGCGGCGTGGCCGTCACGCCGCGCCAGTCGGTCATCGCGATGTAGAAGGCCTGGATGTACGGCGAGATCACGTAGACCAGGTAGAGAATCACCGGGGCTGCCAGGAACGAGGTGATGAACAGCCCGCGGCGATACCTGTTGAAGATCATTAGCGCTTGTACTTCTTGATCGAGGAGTCGTTCTTGATCTCGTCGGCCTTCTTCTGGATGCGCTCCAGGTACTTGTCAGGCGTCAGGCCGCCGGACATGAGCTGGCCGGTGGCGGCGATGGCCTCGTCCTTGAGCGGGCCGTACCAGTTGAACCAGCGGTAGTAGACGGTGTTGGCGCCCGCGTCGGTGACGGCCTTGGAGGCGCTGGTGACGCCCGGGGAGATCTCCCGGCCCTCAGTGGCGCCCTTGACCACGGTCAGGGTGCGCACCAGCTCGCTGAAGTCGCCGGCCGCCTTCTTCGACAGCATGCCCCGCAGGTACTCCATGCCCGCCTGCGGGTGCGGGCTCTTCGCGGAGACGATGAAGTTCTCGCCCGGCTGGGTGTGCAGGGTGCCATAGGGCATCTTGTCGGACCCGGTGACGTCGGGAATCGGGAACATGCCGTACTCGAAGTCGGGCGGTGTGGTGGTCTTCTGCTCGTTCTCCAGCCAGGAGCCGGAGGGCAGCATGGCGACCTTGTACTTGTTCTGCGCGGTCTGCGTCTGGACGTGGTCGAGGCCAGTGGTGCCCTCCATGAGGTACTTGGCGCCGACCTCGGCCCAGGCGGTGGCCGCGGACTTCATGGCCTCGGTGGTCCAGGCGCCGTCCTCGAGGTTGTCGATGTTGACCAGCACCTCGTTGCCGCCGATCTTGGCGGCCATGGTGAGCAGCGGCTCGTACAGGTATTGCGGGAACTTGCCGGCGTAGGTGAAGGGCGCCATCTTGCCGGACTTCTTGATCGTCTCGCAGAGCGCGATGAACTCGTCCCAGGTCTTCGGGATCTCCCAGCCGTTGTCCCTGAACACCTTCTGCGAGTACCAGATGCCGTGGATGTAGTTGACGTAGCCCAGCACGCTGAACTTGCCGGCGTAGGTGCCGATCTCGATGACCGACGGGTCGATGGTGTCCCTGACCTTGGTGTTCGGGTCGTCCCACGAGGGCGCGTCGAGCAGCGGGGTCAGGTCCTGGAGCTGGCCGTCCTGGGAGAGGGCGCCGAAGTCGATGAAGTTGGCGCCCGAGTTGTCGATCACCTCGGGCGGGTTGCCGCCGGCGAAGCGCGGCTGCAGGACCTTGGTGATCTCCTTGGTCGCGTTGTGCTTGATCTCGACGTTCGGGTATTTGGTCTTGAACAGCGGCTGGTGGATGTTCTTGGCGTAGTCCTGGCCGAAGCCGCCGTCGAAGATCCACACCTCCAACGGCTTGTCGGCGGCCACGCCGAACGGGTTGGCCGCGCTGGTCGCGGCGGGTGCCGACGAGGTCGTGGCGGTGGGCTGGGACGCGGGGGTGGCACACGCGGCCAGCGCCCCTGCCACGGGCACGAGGGCCGCGCCTCGGAGCAGCTCACGCCTGCTGATATGGGGGGTGTTGGACATTGGTAACTCCTGACTATTCATGATCCGCGTCGGATGCGCCCCGCGTAGCGGCTCTCCAGGGCTCTGTTGTGCTCGTCACCGCCGGTCACGTTCGCCGACAGGTAGACGGGGGGCGTCTCGCCCATCGCCACGAGCTCGTCCACCGCCTCGGTGACCACCATCTGCGCCAGCAACGCTGACGTGATCGTGGACACCGCACCGTAACTGCCGCCGCCCGGCAGGTCGAGGATGGCGTCCCCGTACGGCGCGCCGTTGTCCAGCACGACGTCGGCCAGGTCGAGCAGCTTGCCGCCCGACGGATGGCGCGAGGTCATCCGGGTGCTGTGCTGGACCGAGGTCAGGGCGATGAGGGGGTGGCCGCGGTCCTTGACGATCGTGGCCAGCTCGACGACCGCGCCGTTCACACCGGAGCTGGAGATCAGCACGAACACGTCCTGCGGCGCGACCGGCGCCAGGGCGTAGATCTCGTGCGCGATGGCCGGGTCCCGCTCCAGCTCCGGTGTCAGCACGCTCGGCGGCCGGCCGCCGTACAGGACGAGGTCCCTGGGTGTGAGGCGGTTGCTGGGTACGAGGCCGCCGGCCCGTCCGGCGATCTCCATGGCGATGGCCTCGGAATGCCCCGAGCCGAAAGCGTTTACCACGCCTCCCTCCCGGATCGAGGCCACGATCAGCGCGGCCGCCTGCTTGACCGGCTCGGCCTGGCTCTTCGCGACCTGGCCGGCCAGGTCGAGGACCTTGGATGCGTACGTCATTCAACCTCTCTCCACGCGATGGCTCTCCACGGCGCTGATCGTGCGCTCGAACGCCTCGTTGGTGCGCTCGTAGGTGCGTTGCGCGACCGCCACATAGACGGCGTCCAACACGAACAGCTGCGAATGGACGGCGGCCAGCCCGCCGAGCCGGAACGTGGTCTCCCTGCTGGCGGTGGTCAGCACCAGGTCGGCCAGGTCGGCCAGCGGGGAGCGGGCGAAGGACGTGACCGCGACCGTCAGCGCGCCGTGGCTGCCCGCCTCGGCCAGTGACTCCATGACCTCGCGGGTACGGCCCCGGTGGCTGATGCCGATGGCCACGTCGCCCTGCTTGAGCAGCGCCGCCTCCGACAGGGCCACGTGCGCGTCGCCCGCGCTCCAGCCGGGAATGCCGATGCGGCGTAACCTGCCTTCGAACATGGTGGCCACGTTCCCGCTCGTGGAGACGCCTACCAGGAGCACGCGCGGGGCCGCCACGATGGCGTCGGCCACCCGGGCGACCAGGTCGAGGTCGAGCTGCGCGGCGGTGTCCTGGATGAGCCTGGCGTCGGCGGCGGCCATGACCTCCACGGCCTTGTCGAGCGGGTCCTCCGGACCGATCTCGTGGCCGACGCCCGCGCCCCAGCCCGCCTGGGCGGCCCGGCCGGTCTCGGTGGCGAGCGCGACACGCAACTCGGCGTAGCCGGAGAAGCCGAACGCGCGGCAGAACCTGGTCACGGTGGCGGGCGAGCTGCCCGCCCGCTCGGCCAGCGCGATGATGGTCGACCGCGCGGCCTCGGCCGGGTCATCGAGTATCACCTCGCCGACCCTGCGCAATGCTTCCGGCAAACCGGGTAGTTCTGTTTCGACGCGCCCAAGCGCTCCTGAAGTCACGAATATTCCTTCCGAATACCCGGTCTTCTGGCGAAAATTATTCTTGCTTCTCGGTCACGTCAACCCCCAGACTCAGACCGTGACGCAATCGCTAGTGGTCGGTGTCGATGCCGGGGCCACCTCCACGCGGGTCGCCGTCCACGCGCTCGACGGCACCCGGGTGGCCTACACCCGGGCCGGCGCGGGCAATCCCACTGCTCACGGGCTGGCCAAGGCGGTGGCGGCCATCGAGGAGGCGCTGGCGGCGGCGCTCAGGCCGCACGACGGCGGCCGGGTGGTGGGCTCCGTGGCCGGGATCGCGGGGCGGGTGACCGAAATGGTGCCCGCGCTGGCGAAGGTCTGGGCAGATCACGGGATCGCCGAGGGGCCGCGGCACATCGGCGACGTGCCGATCGCTTACGTGGCCGGATCCGCCGAGCCCGACGGCTCGCTGCTGCTCTCCGGCACGGGCGCGGTCGCGGCCAGGATCGAGGGCTACGAGCTGGGCGTGATCGCTGACGGGCTGGGGTGGCTGCTGGGCGATGAGGGGTCGGGCTTCTGGATCGGGCGCGCGGCGGCCAAGGCGGTCGTGGACGCCTTCGACCGGGGGCTGCCCGTGACGGCCATCGACGCGCCCTCGGACGCGCCGGGGGCGCGCGGCCCTGTCGGCGGACCGCTGGTGACCCTGGTCGCCGGGCACTTCCTCGGCGACGAGCGGCCGGCCACGCCGCGCGGCGTCGCGGACCGCATCGTGCGGCTGGCGCAGGCCGACCACATGCGCCTGGCCGCTTTGTCCTCACTCGTCAGCCAGGCCGCGGCGGCAGGCGACTCGATGGCGGCCGGGATCGTGCGCGAGGCCGCCGACCGCCTGGTCGCCACGCTCCGGCGCGTCCACGTCTCCGGCCCGGTGGTGCTCGCCGGGAGCGTGCTGACCAGCGAAGGGCCGATCCGGCAGGCCGTGATGGAACTGCTCGACGGCGAGACCGTCACGACGGCACGCGACGCGGCGGGCGCCGCCGCCTGGCTGGCGGCCCGCGCCTTGCTGCCCGAGGCCGACGCGAAGGCCCGGCACGCCGCCTTCACCGCCCCGCCGGTGGCCACTTAGTCGTCCATGTCCGCGGGCATGGGGCCGCCGTAGATCGGGTTCTTCGGCAGACGTTCTCCCCAGCCGATTTCAGCCCTTGACGGCACCCGCCGTCATCCCGGTGCCCACGCGGCGCTGCAGGAACAGGAAGAGCAGCAGCGCGGGCAGGGCGAACAGGCTGGCCGCGGCCATCGTGGCGCCCCAGTCCGTGCCGAACACGTCGCTGAACGACGACAGCCACACCGGCAGCGTCCGCTTGTCCTGATCCTTGATGATCAGCACGTTCACGAACGCGAACTCGTTCCACGCCGTGATGAACCCGAACAGCGACGTCGCCATCAGCCCGGGCGCCAGCAGCGGGAAGACCACCCGGCGGAAAGCCACCATCCGGCTACACCCGTCCACCTGCGCCGCCTCCTCCAGCTCCAGCGGGATGGCGGCCAGGAATCCGCGCAACGTCACGATCGTGAACGGCAGCGTGATCATGAAGTAGACCCCGGTCAGCATGGCCAGCGAGTCCAGCAGCTCGGTGTCCCTGGCGATGATGAACACCGGCACCAGCAGCGCCTCCCACGGCGCCATCTGCGCCGCGAACACCGCGACCACGAACGCCCCTCTCCCCCGCCACCGCATCCTGGCCGCCGCGAACGCCGCCAGCAGCGCCACCACCAGCGCGATCAGCACCGCGGCCACGGTGACGACGAGACTGTTGCGCCAGTAGGTCCAGAACCCCGGCGCGTTCACGGCCGTCGCGAAGTGCTCCAGCGTCGGGTCCGCCGGCCAGAACGTCGGCGTGGCCGCCTGGATGTCCCTGGTCGGCTTGAACGCGGTCAGGAACATCCAGTAGACCGGGAAGATCGTCATGATCAGCACGGCCATCGCGGCCGCGTTGAGTGTCAGCCTCTTCACTGGCGGACCATCCTTCGCAGGTTGCTGACCAGGGCGACGGCGAGGACGACGACCGTGAGCATGGCGACCGCCGAGCCCAGGTCGTACCGGTGCAGCACGCGGGCGATCTTGAATGCGTACACCGGGAGGGTGGTGGTCGCCCCGTCCGGGCCGCCCTGGCTGAGCACCCAGATCTGCGGGAAACATTTGGCCACCCAGATCACCTCCAGCGAGGTGATCAGGGCGAACAGCTGCCTGAGTATCGGCAGGGTGACCTTCCAGAACACCTGCCATCCGGTGCCGCCGTCGATCCTGGCGGACTCGTACAGCTCGGCCGGGATCGTGGTCAGGCCGGCGTAGAGGGTGAGCGCGGCGAACGGCACCGACTGCCACACCACGAGGATCACGAGCACGGCGAACGTGGCCGTGCCGTTCGCGAACCACGTGTAGCCGCGGAACGAGTCGAACCCCAGCGTGACCAGCAGCCAGTTGACCACTCCGAGCTCCGATTGGAAGAGCCATTGGAAGACCGTGGTGGCCGCGACGATCGGCGTGGCCCAGGCCAGGGCGAGGGCGCTCATCAGGGCCAGGCGCAGGCCGCGGCGCAGGCGGACGAGCATGAGGGCGACGCCCGTGGACAGGACCACGATGAGCACCACGTTGATCGCGGTCCACACGACAGTGCGCCACAAGACCTGCCAGAACTCCTCGCCGGCGAGCAACTCGGCGTAGTTGTCCAGGCCGGCGAACGCGGCCCCGCCCCTGATCAGCTCGCCCATGCGGAAGTGCTGGAACGAGATCACCGCCGCCTTGAGCAGCGGGTAGAGCAGGAGGAAGGCCCCGCCAGCCACCGTCGGCGCGATGAGCAGGTAGGGCCACAGGCTCCTCGTGCGCATTCAGGATCCGCTGTTCAGCGTCGTGGTGATGGACTCCGAGACCTTCTTCGCCTCCGTCGCGGGGTCGCCGCCGGTGAGCACGGCGGTCATGTACTGCTTGATCACGGAGGTGGCCTCGACGGCCGCCCAGTTCGGCGTGTTCGGGGTGGCCCGGCCGTGGGCGGCGCCCACCGCCATGGCGGCGGTCCCCTCGTCGCCGGACAGCACGCCGGCCAACGAGGTGCGATTGGGCACGAAGGCCATGGTCTTGGCCAGCTCGGTCTGGAACTGTTCGCCTGCCAGGGCCTTGACCAGCTCGTACGCCTGCTCCTGGCGCTGGGACGCGGCCGGGATGATGAGGTCCGAGCCGCCGGTGAAGACCGCGCCGGGCTTGTCGGCCGTCTTGCCCGGAATGGGGAAGAAGCCCATTTTGCCGTCCATCGTCTTGTCCACCTCCAGCACGCGGGCGGCGATGCCGGGAACGGCGATGATCTGGGCCACCTTGCCCTGCGCGAACACCTCGTGCTGCGGCGGGTTGGCCTCGTCGGCGTCCTTGGGGCCCTTGCCGAAGGCGTGGAGGCGCTTGTAGAAGTCCATGCCGGCCAGGGCCTGCGGGGTGTCGAGGGCGCCCTTCCACTTACCGCCCTCCTGGACGGCCAGGTCGCCGCCCTCGTCCCAGACGAAGCCGGCGAGGGCGTACCACGTCTGGCCGGTCAGGTAGATGCCCTGGTTACCCCCCTTGTTGAGCTTGGCGGTGATCTCCAGCCACTCGTCGCGGGTCTTGGGCGGCTCCTTGATACCGGCTTCGGCGAAGAGGTCCTTGTTGTAGACGACCACACGGTTGGCGGCGTACCAGGGGATCCCGTACTGCTTGCCGTCGATGTTGCCGGGCTGGGCCAGGCCGGGCAGCCAGTCCTCGCCCTTGAGGTCGGCGACCTTGGCGGTCAGGTCGGTGACGCCGCCGCTGGCGGAGTACTGCGCGACCTGGGTGTTGCCCACCTCGATCACGTCAGGGGCGTCGGTGCTCGCCAAGGCCGCGGTGACGCGCTCGCCGATGCCGTCCCACGCCTGGATCTGGATGTCGAGGTCCACGCCCTTGTGCGCGGCCTCGTACTCGGTCTCGAACTTCTTCAACAGCTCCTGCGTGACGCTGCCGTCCATGATCCAGACGGTCAGCTTGGCAGGGGCGCCGGACGCTGCCGCCTTGGGCTCCTCGGCGGCGGTGCCGCACGCGGCGAGCGCGAACACGGCCGCCAGGGCCAGGATGCGGTTCTTCATGGCGATCCTTCTGATGGGGGTGCCCGCGCCCGCGCTGAGGCGGGCGCGGGGGCTTGCTCACGGGTTCGGGACGGTGTCCCTGAAGGCGGTGCCGGAGGCGCGCAGGGAGGCGACGCGGCTTTGCACGTCGGCGGGCGAGACGACCTCGTTCTTGCTGTGGTAGAGCCAGTCCACCTGCTGGCGGTACGTCCGGGTCCCGGTCACGCTCTGCAGATCGATGAACCACTGGTTGAACATGATCCACATGGGCGTCTCGGGGTAGTAGATGTCGCCGTGGTCGGCGAACAGGCGGCCGTCCACGTAATACTTGATCCGGCCGCCGGAGACCTGGATCACCAGGTCGTGCCAGCCGGCGAAGCTGGTGCGCTCCTCGGTGTGCGTGTTGACGGCCTGCCAGGGGTCGCCCTGGTAGGTCTCCCAGCTGGTGGCGTACAGGATGTTGGACGGCTCGCCCCAGCCGCCGTTCGGCAGGTACTCGAAGTCGAGCTCGCCATAGTCGGGGTCCAGGTTGAAACGCAGCGGCGTGATGGTGAAGAACGTCTGCACCACGTGCTCGCCGTCGGGGCCGCCGGCCGGGGCGTCGCTGAAGCGGACGCGGGCGGCGTAGGTGCCCTCGAAGAACTTGCGGTTCGCGGTCGACAGCTCCGTCTGGACGGTGCCGGAGGCGGTGCCGTTGGTGGAGGAGTCGAGCGTCAGCAGACCACCGGGGAACGAGACGCCCGCGGGCGACCAGGTGGCGCCGGGCACGCCGGGGCCTCCCGAGCTTGAGCGGACCGTCCAGCCGCGCTGGGCGAGGAGCGGGTCGCTGGAGCCCGAGTACGTGAAGTCGTCGAACAGCACGCCGGCCGAGCCCGTCGGGGTGACCGTGGGCGTGACGGTCGGGGTCGGCTCCGTGCCCGTCGGCTTGCCCCAGGCCAGCTGGCCGTTGACGTAGACCGTGACCTTGTCCCAGGTCGTGTAGGCGGTGTTGGGGCCGTAGGAGTAGTCGTCGCTCTGCGTGAACGTCTGCCAGTCGGCGCGGTAGAAGCGCAGCTGCATGTCGCCGGTGTTCGCGCCGGGCGCCAGGCTGCCCGAGCTGAAACCCACCTCCAGGTATTGGTCAGCGCCGGTCTGGCGGACGAACTGGCCGGTCACGGTCGAGCAGCTGACCACCGCCCAGGAGCAGGCGAAGCGGTAGGTCTCCGCGCCGGTCAGGTAATAGCGGATCTTGACCTGGTTGAGCGGGATGGCGGTGGTGCCGGTGTTGAAGAGCCGGAGCCAGGGCTCCGCCTGGGCGGTGGTGGCTCCGGGGGCGCTGGTGCGGTATTCGAGGCGTACGGACTGCTGGGCGTTGGCCGGGGCGACGAGGGCCACGACGACGAGGACGAGAGGGATGGCTAAGGACAGCAGAGCTTTTCCGAAATTTCGGGACATGCTTGAGGACATGAGTGGGGTTCTCCTTGGTTGTGCGGCCCCCGAATGTCGTGCAGGCGGAACAGAGCTCGTGGCGGTGGGTGGGTGGGCGGGTTCGCGGTTCAGGCGCCACGCCGGATGCGGCCGGCGTACAGCGCTTCCAGCTTCAGGTTGTGGGCGTCGCCCCCGGGGACGTTGGCCGAGAGGTAGACCGGCGGCGTCTCGCCTGCTTCGAGCAGGTTGCGTACGGTCTGGGCCACGACCAGCTGGGCCAGCAGGGCGGAAGTGATCGTGGAGACGGCTCCGGTGGCGCCTCCGTCAGGCAAGGACAGCACGGCGTCGCCGTAGGGAGCGCGGTTGTCCAGGACGACGTCGGCCACGTCGGCGAGCTTGCGGCCCGAGGGGTGGCGGGACGCGACGGCTTCGCTGTGGGCGCGGGAGGTGATCGCGATCAGGTCATGGCCGCGCTCCTTGACGAGCGTGGCGAGCTCGACGACCACGCCGTTGACGCCCGAGTTGGAGATGATGACGAACAGGTCGCCCCGCCGGACCGGGGCGAGGTCGAGGATGGAGCGGGCGATGGAGGGGTCGCGTTCGAGGTCGTAGCGGTCGAGCTCGGAGCGGGGGGCGTCGCCGTACAAGACGATGTCCCTCAGCGCGAGCCGGTTGGTCGGGACGAGGCCGCCGGCGCGGCCGGCGATCTCCATCGCGACCGCCTCGGAGTGGCCGGAGCCGAACGCCTGGATGACGCCGCCTCCGGTCAGCGCTTTGGTGAAGAGGTCGGCCGCCCGCTCGATCTCCGGGTCATCGGGGATGGCCCGGACGAGGCCGGCGACGTGGCGGGCGAAATCTGTCGGATCTATCGTCATAAATCCCCTTCTGGGAGACGGTGTCCGGCGACTGCCCGGACGGTGACGTCAAACGCCTGCTTGGTGCGCTCGTACGTGCGTTGCGCGACGGACACGTAGACGACGTCGAGCACGAGCAGCTGCGAGTGGATCGCGGCGAACCCCTCCGACCGGAAGCTCGTCGCGCGGCTGGCCGTGGTCAGCACGAGCTCCGCCACCTCGGCCAGGGGCGAGCGCGGCTGAGAGGTCACCGCGACGGTGATCGCGCCGTGGCTGCCCGCTTCCGCGAGCACCTCGATGACCTCGCGCGTCCGGCCGCTGTGCGAGATCCCGATCGCCACGTCGCCCTGGCCGAGCAGCGCCGCGTCGGTGAGCGCGCTGTGGGCGTCGGACCTGCTCCAGGTCGGCACCCGCATCCGCTGCAGCCGGTATTCCATCTCGCTGGCCACGGCGGCGCTGCTCGACACCCCGAACAACAGCACCCGCCCGGCCCTGGCCACCGCCTGCGCCACCTTCTCGACCACGGCCAGGTCGAGCTGGTCGGCGGTCTCCTGGATCAGGCGGATGTCATTGCCGGACACGACGCCGAGCACCTTGTCGAGGTTGTCGTCGGGGAGGATCTCCTGGCCGATGTCGGTCTGCCAGGTCTGCTGCGCCTTGCGGCCGGTCTCGGTGGCGATGGCCACACGCAGCTCGGCGTACCCGGCGAAGCCGAGGGCGCGGCAGAAGCGGGTGATGGTCGCCGTGGACGTCCTGCTCCGCTCGGCCAGGTCGACAATGGTCAGGCGGGCCGCCTCCGCGGGAGCGGCCAGGATCGAATCGGCCACTTTGCGCAGCGCCTCAGGCATGTCGTGCCGCTCGGCCTCGATGCGGTTCAGGAGTTCCACATGGCGGAAATTATGCTCAGGATCTAGTGCCGTCAAGTCGATTGGGCAATAATTTTTGACATGCATCTCGTTCTGGGGATTGACGCCGGCGGCACGTCCTCTCGAGCCGCGCTCTTCACCGTGGACGGGGAGCCGGTGGGGAGCGGGCGGGCGTCCGGGGCCAATCCGGTGACTCTCGGCATGGAGCGTGCCGGCGCCAACCTCACCGCCGCCGTCGAAGCGGCCGCACCGGCGACTCTCCTAGCGCAGGTCGAAAGCGTTGTGGTCGGGCTCGCGGGGCATCCGGGCCGCTGCCGGGCGCTGGCCGAGCAGGTCTTTCGCCGGCTCCTTCCCGACGGCCCGCCGGTGCGGGTGGTGGGTGACGTCGTCACCGCCTTCGCCGCCGGCACGGCCGCGCCGTCGGGCACCGTGCTGATCTCGGGGACGGGAGCGATCGCGGCAAAAATTACCAACCATGAGCGGACGGCGACCTCTGACGGGTACGGCTGGCTGCTCGGGGACGAGGGCTCGGCCTTCTGGCTGGGCCACGCCGCCGCCCGCACCGCCATCCGGGCCCTGAGCCCTGCCACCCGCCCCACCGTCCGGGCCCAGAGCCCTGCCACCCGCACCGCCATCCGGGTCCTAAGCCCTGCCACCCGCCCCACCGTCCAGGCTGCCCACTCTGGGCACGGCACGCTCGTGGCGCTCGTCGTCCGTCACCTGTTGCCGCGAGGGGCGGGCGAGGATGCGGTCGAGGAACTCGCCGCGGCGGTGCACGCGGCGCCGCCGCTCGCGCTGGCCGAGCTCGCGCCCCTCGTCAGCCTGGCCGCCGAGGCCGGCGACCCGGCGGCCTCGGCCATCGTCGCCGAGGCCGCTTCGCGCCTGGCGCGGACCGCCGCCGACGTGCACGAGCCCGGCCTGCCCATCGTGCTGGCCGGAAGCGTGCTGACGGAGAGCGCGCAGGTGCGGCGGTCAGTGACGGAGTTGCTGGCGGGCGAGACGGTCGCGATCGCGGGCGACACGGCGGGAGCGGCGGCCTGGCTCGCGGCGGCCCCGCTGCTGCGCCCCGAGGAGGCGGCCCGCACCCATCACCGCTTCGTCGCGCCCGCCGCTCACGAACCGGCCCGATCTGATTCATTGGGCCCGCCGGCGACGGAACCGGCGTGATCTCTCACCGCGTGAGCAGGGCCGCGCTGCCGTAGCTGCCGCCGAACCCGGTCACCAGGGCCACCTCACGCTCCCCCGCCCGCAGCTCCCGCACGCCCTGGGCCACGTTGTTCAGGCCGTGTACGTAGCCTTCCGAGAGCAGGCCGCCGTGCGGGTTGACCCACGCGTGCCGTCGCTCCAGCAGGTACGCCCCCAGGTCCGCGCGCTCGACCAGCCCGAAGTCCTCCAGCTGCCGGGGCACCAGCCATGAATACGCGTCATACGGCAACGCCACGTCCACGTCGGACGGCCGCATGCCGGACGCCTCCCAGAGCATGGGCGCCACGTACGCCGAGAAGATCGCGCTCACGTCGGGCGAGCGATCCATGGAGGAGCAGCCCGGACCTCCGCCGCGGACCACCGCCTGGATGCGCGGCCCGTCGAGCACGCCGCTGACGAGAAGCGCGCACGCCCCGTCGGTCTCCTGGCAGCAGTCGGCGGTGCGCAGCGGGGTGCACACGTACGGCCTGGCGAGGTAGTCGGCGAGCTCCAGCGGCTCGCGGCGCAGCGCCCGCGGGTTGGTTTTGGCGTTGTCCCTGGACTGGGCCACGACGGCGTGCAGGTGTTCTTCGGTCAGCCCCGTGTCGTGCAGGTAGCGGGTCGCGGCCAGGGCGAACAGCGGGATCGGGCCTGCCAGGCCGTACGTGAAGCGTTCCTGGGGGCCGGTGGAGACGGTGTTCATCCGCTTGCCCGAGCGGCCGTTGAGCGCGCGAAATATCAAGATATTTCGGGCCAAGCCCGCGTGCACGAGCATCGCCGCGTCGCCCAGGATGGACGCCGCCTGCGTGCCGCCTCCGGCGATGTCGTTGTGCCAGCCGAGCCGCTCGATCCCCAGGGCCCTGGCGACCTGCACGACGGGCGCGGAGTCGTTCATGTGATAGCTGAGCATCGCGTCCACGTCGCGCGGGCCGATGCCCGCGTCGGCGCAGGCCGCTCGGCACGCCTCGACCGCGAGCTCCAGCTCCGTGCGTCCGGACTGCCTGCTCAGCGGCGTCATCCCGATCCCGGCCACGGCCGCCCGGCCGGCGAAGGGCTGCATGCCCGACACGCTAACATAGCCAAGCGCTTGTTAGGTTTACTGGCCAGGGTGACAGTGTGTCTTCACGGAAACTGTCTCGTCTTGTAATACGGAGGTGCGATCTACCGATAGCTCATCATCATCACCCCGAGGTGAGCGATGGATCTACGCTACGTCCGGTACGCGATGGCGATCGCACGCGCCGGCAGCCTTCGCCGGGCCGCCGCCGCGCTGCACATCGCCCAGCCCACGCTGTCCGAGCAGCTGAAGGCGCTGGAGAAAGAGATCGGGGTGGAGCTGTTCAGCCGCTCCTCCAGCGGGGTGCAGCTCACCGAGGCGGGCGAGGCGTTCCTGGCCCAGGCCACCGTCGCGGTCGACGCCTTCGAGCGGGCCGTGGCCGCGGCCAGGAGCAAAGGTGACACCTCGCGCCTGGGCGTGGCGGACGGGCTGGCCGACGTGGTCGCCAGACTGCTCTCCCAGTTGCAGAGCGTGCGCCTGCGGGTGGTCCCCATGGGCACGGCCGAGCAGATCGTCTCGATCGTGGACGGCTCCCTGCAGGCCGGAATGGGATATGCGCCGGGCTCGCTGCCCAGAGGCGTGGCCAGGATGCTCATCCACCGGTTCCCCGTACGCGCGCTGGTCCACCGCGACCACCCGCTGGCGGCCTCCGAGGCGGTGTCGCTGGCGGACCTGGCCATGGAGCCACTGGTCATGCCGGAGTCCGACGCGGTGGCCGGCGCCCGCCGCTTCCTGGAGGGCTTCGTACGCCACCGGCTCCACCCCAGGCTCGGCCCGGCGGCGGCCACGCACGACCTGGCGATCTCCATGGTGGAGCGGGGGGCGGGTTACACGCTCAGCGTGCACGAGGGCACGCCGATGCCGGAGGCCCTGGTCTTCGTCCCGATCAAGGAGGACGTGCCTCCACTGGAGGTAGTCTTCCTCTGGAATCGCCAGGCCGACGTGCCGGAGCTGGTCAGCGCGGCCCGTCATCTGGCGCGCTCTGGATAGCGCTATTATCTAGCAATGCGCATCTCCGAACTCAGCGCCCGGTCCGGTGTGGCCCTCCCGACGATCAAGTACTACCTGCGGGAGAACCTGCTGCACCAGGGCGAGCAGATAGCCGCGACCCGGGCCGAGTACGACGACTCGCATCTGCGCAGGCTCCGCCTGATCCGGGCGCTGCTGGAGGTGGGCAAGCTCCCGGTGGCCTCGATCAAGCGGATCATCGCCGCCGTCGACGACGAGTCGCTGCCCATGCACGAGATGCTCGGCACCGCGCACTACGCGCTCGGCCCCACCGTCGAGCCGGAGCCGGGCGCGGACTGGGAGGCGGCCCGCGCCCAGGTGGACCGCCTCATCACGGACCTGGGCTGGGCCGTGCACCCCGACGCCCCGACCCGGGACGAGCTGGCCCAGGCCCTGGTCAGGATGCGCCAGCTCGGCGTGCCCATCAACCTGGGACCGTACGTGGAGGCGGCGCAGAAGCTGGTGTCCGAGGTCGAGATGGGCGCCGTACCGTTCGACGGGCCGCGGGACGCCGCCGTGGAGGCGATGGTGCTGGGCTCCGTCCTGTACGGCAAGGCGTTCGACGCGCTGCGCCGCATGGCCCAGGAGTCGGAATCCGCCCGCCGGCTCAAGTGACGCCGCCTCACATGACGCCGCCTCAGATGACGCCGTTCGCGCGCAGGATTTGGACGGCGTGCACGGTGATCGCGCCACGCCAGTCGAGCGAGCCGGCAGGCGAGATCCGCGCGTAGTCCACGGTCCACCCGCCGTCGTCCTGCTGTCCGTCGGTCAGCCTCATGAGGTCGGCGGCGATCACCTCGGGTTGGAACAGGTCACGGACCGGCCGGCCGGGGTGCGGGGCGAAGTCCAGGGGCCGCAGCGCCTCGTTCGCGGTGCCGCCCTCGACCGGCACCCGCCCGTCCTCCGGGATGTAGGCGCCGAGCCGCTTGAGCAGGTCGGCGGCCCGGGGGTGGGTGTCGTAAACGGCGTCGAGGAACAGCACCGCGAACGACAAGACGTACGCGTGCGGCCGCTCCTCCAGTGCCTGGATGGCGTCGAGGCAGTAGCGGGTGGCCTTCTCCAGCCAGGGGTGCGCGGCGACGGCCGGATCGTGGGCGGCGACGCGGTGGGCGGCGGCCGCGGACACGGCGGTGATCTGCAGCGACGAAGTGGTCCCGTCAGCGCTTGCCCACCAGGGGGCGGTGCCGTGGGACACGGTGACCGGCAGGCCGAACGGCAGGCCGCCGTCAGGCAGCGAGATCGCGTCCAGATAGCCGCACAGCTCCGCGGCCCGCGGGGAGGTCTCCGGCGCGACGTCCTCGAACACCTCGAAGGCGTGCAGGGCCGCGCCTGGCTGGCTCTCCGGGGAGCGCAGGTCGGGTTCCAGGCCCCAGCCGTATCCGCCGTCGGGGTTGCGGTAGGCCTCCAGGGCCGCCAGCACGCCGTGCGCGTCGCCGTCGCCCATGAGCAGGTCGTAGCGGCGGCGGTCGAGCACGCGGGCATGGGTGGCCAGGAAGCCGGGGATCGCGGCAAGGTTGACGTTCATGTTCGCCATCGTGCCCGTGGCGCGGAGGTGCAGTCTTGTATGTTCCGGACACGGTGGGCCGGACACGGTGGGCCGGACACGGTGGGCCGGACACGGTGGGCCGGACACGGTGGGCCGGACATACTGGGACCGTGGACGACGGCATGGCCCGCGCGAGGTTCGCCAGGGCGCGCGTGGCGCGGCTCGGCACGGTGGGCCGCGGCGGGGCGCCGCACCTGGTGCCGGTCGTGTTCGCCGTGGTCGCCGAGACGGTGGTGTTCGCGATCGATCACAAGCCCAAGACCACCGCGAATCTCCGCAGGCTCCGCAACATCCGGGAAGATCCCCAGGTCAGCCTGCTGGCCGATCACTACGAGGACGATTGGGCGCAGCTCTGGTGGGTGCGGGCCGACGGCCTGGCCCGCGTGGTCGAAGGCGGGACGGAGCGCGAGGCGGCACTCGACGCGCTGGCGAGCAAATACCCCCAGTATCGCGAGCGCCGCCCCGCAGGACCGGTGATCGTCGTGACCGTGACCCGCTGGACCGGGTGGTCGGCTACTCCCTGATGGTGACCGGCCGCTTCAGCAGCCAGAGCGCGGCCCGCTGGAGCATCGTCCTGTGGACCTCGTTGTCGTACGACCTGGTGTCGTGGCCGAGCGCGTCATAGAACACCCGGCCCCGCCGCACCGGCCGCGCCCAGATCAGCGGCTGGCCGTTGGACGAGGCCAGCGGCTCGACGTCCGGCAGGATGTCGAGGTCACTGTAGACCTCGTCCACCACGTCGAAGTCCCGCAGGCCGTCCACCACCGGGTGCTTGCCGTGCACGCGCACGCTTGTCCACCCCAGCGGCGGATGGTGGGACTTGGGCCACGTCCAGCAGCCGCCCAGCACCCGCGACCAGCCCTGCCAGTCGTCGAAGCAGATCGACGCCGCGTGCATGCACAGCAGCCCGCCACCCCGGTCCAGGTGGTCGAGGATCGTCGTGCGGGCCTCGGCCGGCAAGCCGAAGCTCCACTCGGCACGCAGGTCGGCGAACCGGTCCTGACCCATCTGCCAGCGCAGCGCGTTGACGGTGATGAGCTGGACCTCCGACGGCTCGCTGAGCGCGCCCGCGATGTCCTCGGTGATCTCGGACTCGACCCCCACCTCGGCGAGCACCTCCGCGAGGGCGGCCGACGTGGCGGCGAAGTCGTGGAAAAGGCCTCCTGACAGGATCAGATTTCTCGCCACTGGCCCAGCTCATCATGGTTGACGCGGCATTTCTACCCGTGAGCCGTCACATCCGGGCCGCCGTTCCCGGCCCCGGCAGGCTTCGTTCTTCGGCGAGACGGCATGATTTTGTCGTGGACTTCGAGGAGTACCGCCCGATGTTGCTGGGGCTCGCCTATCGCCTGCTCGGCAGCATGTGGGACGCCGAAGACGTCGTGCAGGAGGCGTGGCTGCGCTGGCAGGGCACCGACCGAAGCGAGATCAGGGAGCCGCGGGCCTTCCTGGTGACGGTGGTCTCGCGGCTGGCGATCGACCAGTTGCGCTCGGCCAGGGTGACGCGGGAGGCCTACACCGGGCCCTGGTTGCCCGAGCCGGTGATGACGTCGGAGGCGGGGCCGCTGGACACGGCCGAGCTGCGTGACACCGTCTCGTACGCGACGCTGCACATGATGGAGCGGCTCTCGCCGCCGGAGCGGGCGGTGTTCGTGTTGCGGGAGGCGTTCGGGCTGCCGTACGACGAGATCGCGGACATCGTCGGCTCGTCGGTGGCCAACGCCAGGCAGATGCACCACCGGGCCTCCGTGCGGGTGACGGAGGGGCGCGACAGGTTCCGGCCGTCGTCGGAGGACCACGCCAAGCTGCTGATGAAGTTCATGGACGCGGCGGCGGGCGGCGACCTGGGCGCGCTCACCGACTTGTTCCACGACGACGTCGAGGCCTGGAACGACGGCGGCGGCAAGGTCAGGGCGGCACTGCGGCCGATCATCGGCAAGCGCAAGGTGCTGGCGTTCCTGGGCGGGCTGCTGGCGCGCTACGACTTCTCCGACGCGCGCCTGCTGGACGTCAACGGCCGGCCGGCGATCTGGACGCGGGTCGCGGGCACCCACCAGCTCGTCATGATCGACATCGTCGACGGCCGGATCAAGGACATCTACGGCGTGCTGAACCCGGACAAGCTGGCCCGCGTCCACCCTGGCTGAGCGGGATCACTCTATAGTCGCCCGTATGGATCTCGGCATCTCGGGCAAGGTCGCCCTCGTCACCGGAGGCAGCGCGGGCATCGGACTGGCCGCGGCCAAAAGCCTGGCGCGGGAGGGGTGCGACGTGTGCGTCACCGCCCGCAACCCGGAGCGGCTCGCGGACGCGGTGGTGGAGCTGCAGGAGTTCGGCAAGGTCGTGCACGCCGTCCTGGCCGACGTGGAGGATCCGTCCGCCGCGCGGCGGGTCGTCGAGGAGACACGTGACGTGCTCGGCCCGATCGACATCCTCGTCGCCAACGCGGGCGGTCCGCCGGCGGGGCGCTTCGACGAGGCGAGCCTGGCCGACTGGGACGTCGCCGTGCAGCGTAACCTGCTCGGCACCGTCAGGCTGATCCATGCGGTGCTGCCCGAGATGCGCTCGCGCGGCTGGGGCCGGATCGTCACGATCACCAGCCGGTCGGCCCGCGAGGCGCTGGACGGGCTGGCGCTGTCCAACGCCACCAGGTCCGCCGTGGCCGGCATCGTGCGCACGCTCGCCAGGGAGGTCGCCGGCGACGGCGTGCTCGTCAACAACGTGATGCCGGGGCCCATCGACACCGAGCGGCTGCGGGATCTGGCCGGGGGCGAGGAGGCGCTGGCCGCGCGGGGCCAGGCGGTGCCGGTCGGCCGGATCGGGCGCACGGAGGAGGTCGGGGACGTGGTGGCGTTCCTGGCCAGCGAGCGGGCCTCGTACGTGAACGGGATCTCGATGCTCGTGGACGGCGGGGAGAGCCGCGTCATCGCCTGAGGAGGGTGCCGACGACGCCGGCGGCCCAGCTCCGGGTGTCTTCGGGCAGATCCACGTAGTAGGACAGGTTCGCCCGGTGGAAGCAGGCGCCCATCAGCATGGACGCGGCGGCCTGCGCGTCCATGCCCGCGTCGATCCTGCCGCCGTCCTGCTCCGCCTCGATGATCTCGGCCAGCGCCAGGATCGGCACGTGCGGTCCGCTGCCGGCCTTGGCGAGCATGATCCTGAAGCCCGCCATGAGCGAGGGATCGGCCAGCACACCCGAGGCGATGGTCGCCGCCTTGGTATAGAACTCGACGGCCGCGACCGCGAAGAGGGACAGGTTGGCGGCCACGTCGCCCTCGCCCACGGCCAGCCGCAAGCGGGCCAGAGCGTCGCCGAGCGTGGGCTGCCGCTCCAGCAGCACCGCAAGAAGCAACGTCTCCTTGCTGGGGAAGTGTTTGTAGAGCAGGGCCTCGGAGCAGCCGGCCTGGCGCGCGATCCGCTTGGTCGTCGCCCCGACGATGCCGAACTCGCGAAGGGCCTGCTCGGCGGCGTCGAGGATACGCTCGCGGGTGCTCATCGGGTCATGATATGAGCGAGTGCTCACCTACCCGGCAGCGCATGACATGCTTCCTGATAGGGACCACTGGGAGAAGGTAGGGGGCATGGAGAAGCCGGTCATCGTGACGGTGGACGACGACCCAGGCGTCTCGCGGGCGGTCGCCCGCGACCTGAGACGCCGCTATGGCCAGGAATATCGGATTGTTCGCGCCGAGACGGCCAGGGACGGCATCGAGGCGGTCAAGGAGATGCGGCTGCGCGGCGACGACGTGGCGGCCATCCTGGCCGACTACCGCATGCCGCAGATGAACGGGGTGCAGTTCCTCGAGGCCGCCATGGACATGTATCCGTATGCGCGCCGCGTGTTGCTGACCGCCTACGCCGACACGGATGCGGCGATCCAGGCGATCAACGTGGTGGACTTGGATCATTATTTGCTGAAGCCTTGGGATCCGCCGGAGGAGAAGTTCTACCCGGTGATCGACGGGCAACTGGACGCGTGGCTGCGTACGGAGCGGATCGAGCGGTCGGAGCTGCGGGTGGTGGGCGACCGGTGGTCGGCGCCGTCGTACCGGGTGCGCGACTTCCTGGCCCGCAACCACGTGCCGTACCAGTGGATGCTGGCAGAAGACCCCGAAGGCGCGCAGCTGGTGAAGGCGGCCGGCGAGGACTGCCGGCTGCCGCTGGTGGTGACGGCCGACGGCACCACGCTGGAGTCGCCCGACCAGGCCGCGCTGGCCACGGCGGTGGGCCTGTCGACGACCCCGGCCACCGACTTCTACGACCTGATCGTGGTGGGGGGCGGCCCGGCCGGGCTGGGCGCCGCCGTCTACGGCGCCTCTGAGGGGCTCAACACCGTGCTGGTCGAGGCCTACTCGTCAGGCGGCCAGGCGGGCCAGAGCTCCAGGATCGAGAACTACCTGGGCTTCCCGGACGGGGTCTCCGGGCAGCAGCTGGCCGACCGGGCGCGCAGGCAGGCGCTGAAGTTCGGCGCCGAGCTGCTCACGGCGCGCAAGGTGACCAAGCTGGAGCCGCGCGGGCAGGCCCGCGTCGTCGGGTTCAAGGACGGCGGGGAGATCGCGGCGCACGCGGTGATCCTGGCGACCGGCGTCACCTACCGCCGCCTGGAGGCGCCGGGGCTGGAGGAGTTCGTCGGGCGGGGCGTCTTCTACGGCGCGGCGCTGACCGAGGCGCCCGCGTGCAAGAACACCGAGGTCTACATCGTGGGCGCGGCCAACTCTGCCGGGCAGGCGGCCGTCTACCTGGCGGGATTCGCGAGCAAGGTCCACTTGTTGGTGAGGGGTGATGGTTTGGAGAAGTCCATGTCTCACTACCTCATCGAGCAGATCGCCGCGCTCCCCAACGTCGACGTGCATCTCCAGACGGAGGTCGTCGGTGGTGGCGGCACGGGTCATCTGGAACGGCTGACGCTGTCGACCAAGGGCGAGGAGCGTACGGTCGACGCGCAGTGGCTGTTCGTGTTCATCGGCGCGGAGCCGTACACCTCGTGGCTGGGCGAGACGGTCGAGCGGGACGCGAAGGGGTTCGTCCTGACGGGACCCGACCTGGTCCAGGGCGGGCAGCGGCCGCGTAACTGGCCGTTGCGGCGCGAGCCGTACTACCTGGAGACCAACGTGCCAGGAGTCCTGGCCGCAGGTGACGTACGGGCGGAATCGATCAAGAGGGTGGCCTCCGCCGTCGGGGAAGGCGCGATGGCCGTCGCGCTCGTGCACCGCTACCTGGAGAAGCAATGAGCATCGACATCGACGAACTGCGCAAGCTCTTCCTGTTCGAGCGGCTGACCGACGAGCAGCTCACCAAGCTCGCGAACAGCGGCCAGGTGAAGACGTTCGAGGCCGGCCAGGACATCGTCTGCCAGGGCGAGCCGGCCGAGTGCTTCGCCGTGCTGATCGAGGGCGAGGTGCAGATGCTCAATGAGACGGTCAGCGCCGGCACCGTCGCGATGCCCCGTGCGTCCCAGCCCGGCGTGTACGGCGGCGCCACCTCCGCCTACCTGGGCGACCGGGCGCCGCAGACGTACCAGCACACGTTGCGTGCGACCGCGCCGTCGCGGGTCTTCCTGCTGCCGGCCAAAAAGTTCGCCTACATCGTGGCCGAGTGGTTCCCGATGGCCATGCACCTGCTCGACGGCCTGTTGTCGGGGGGGCGCATGCAGCGGGAGATCATCGACCGGCGGCAGCGGCTGACCGCGCTCGGCACGATCACCGCGGGGCTCACGCACGAGCTGAACAACCCGGCCGCGGCCGCGGTGCGGGCGGTGGGCGAGCTGCGTTCGCTGATCAAGGCCACCCGTCTCCATCTCGCCCAGCTGGCCGAGGACGGCATTCCGCCGGAGAAGCTGCGGACGCTGATCGAGGCGCAGGAGGCGTGCATGAGCAAGCTGGGCAATCTGCCGCCGCGTTCGCCGCTGGAGATCTCCGACGCCGAGGACGAGCTGGGCGAGGCGCTGGACGAGCTGGGCGTGGAGGATGCGTGGGATCTGGCGCCCGCGCTGGTCAACGCCGGCTTCTCCAACAAGGACCTGGAGAAGATCCGCGGCAAGGTGGGCGAGGAGCACGCGCCGGCGGCGCTGCGCTGGCTGGCCGAGGCGATCGAGATCTCGCAGATGCTGAGCGAGGTCACCGAGGCGACCGAGCGCATCACCTCGCTGATCCGCTCGGCCAAGCAGTACTCCCAGATGGACCGGGCGCCGTTCCAGGAACTGGACGTGCACGACCTGCTCGACAGCACGGTCGCGATCTTCCGCGGCAAGATCCCGCCGGGCATCACCGTGGTCACCGACTACGACCGCACACTGCCGCTCATCCCCTGCTACGGCGGCGAACTCAACCAGGTGTGGACGAACCTCATCCACAACGCCCTCGACGCGATGGGCGAATCGGGCACGCTGACCATCCGCACCGCACACGACGAGGACGAGGCGATCATCGAGATCGGCGACACCGGTCCCGGCGTCCCGGACGCGATCAAGGACCGGATCTTCGAGCCGTTCTTCACCACCAAGAGCGTGGGCCAGGGCACGGGGCTCGGCCTCGACATTTCCTACCGGATCGTGGCGGGGCGGCACGGCGGCGAGATCAAGGTCCGCTCGGTGCCCGGGGAGACCTGGTTCGAGGTACGCCTGCCGCTGAGGGAGCTCATCCCGGCCGCCTGAGCTCGGGCAGCGCGTTGCACGACTGCGCCCCCGCACCCCGGAGAGCGACCGGGGCGCGGGGGCTCTTCTTTCGCGCCATCCACGGACACGGCGGTGCTCTCGAAGCAGTTCACGGTGAGTTGCCGGATGGATCCGACTTGTCAGGAGTGGTCACAAGCCCATGTAATGGATGACCGTAATCTCGAAAGGAGGCGGGCCGGTGAGCACGTCCGAGGCTACGACATCCCGCTCGGCCCCGGGGCGCCCGTTTCCTAGTTGCGTGGAAGGATTCCCGTGTTGATCACCGACTGGACCCGGCAGGCCCTCCCGGCCATGCTCGACGACCTCAGGGCCGTGGTGGAGCTGGAAACCCACAGCTACGACAAGGCCATGCTGGTCAAGGGGCTGCGGGTGATCCGCGCCCGGGCCGTCGATCTGCTCGGCACGCCGGACGAGGAGGTCCTGCACGACGGCGGCCAGTTCGGCGACATCCTGGAGCTGACCTATCAGGGGACCGTGCCGGGGACCGTGCTCATGCTGAGCCACTACGACACGGTCTGGCCCATGGGGACGCTGGCGGGATGGCCGTTCGCGGTGGTGGAGGACAAGGTCACGGGGCCCGGCGTATTCGACATGAAGGCGGGGCTGGTGCAGTCGATCTGGGCGCTGCGCGGGCTGCGTGAGCTGGGATTGCCTCATCCGAGCGTGCGGTTCCTGTTCAACGGGGACGAGGAGATCGGCAGCCCGGCCTCGCGCGAGCACATCGAGGCAGCCAGCTCCGACGTGCTGGCCAGCCTGGTGTTCGAGGCGTCGCTGGACGGGGCGCTCAAGACGGCCCGCAAAGGGGTGGGCCTGTTCAACGTGCGGGTGACCGGGGTGGAGGCGCACGCGGGGCTGGATCCGTACGCGGGGGCGAGCGCCATCCACGCGCTCGCCGAGATCATCACCACCCTGGCCGGGGCCGCCTCCCGGGACCGCGGCACCACGGTGAACGTCGGCCTGATCAGCGGCGGCACCGGGCGGAATGTGGCCGCCGGGCGTGCGAACTGCGGTGTGGACGTACGGGTGACAGACCCGTCGGAGATGGCACGGATCGACGATCTGTTCGCCGGCCTCCGGGCCTCGGATCCGCGCGTCACGATCTCGGTGACCGGTGAGTGGAACCGGCCGCCCATGATCCCGAACCCGGCTTCCGAGCGGCTGTTCAAGGAGGCGCAGGAGGTGGCGGCGGAGTTCGGGTGGCTGCTGGACGAGGCGTCGGTGGGCGGCGCCAGCGACGGCAACTTCATCTCGGCGCTGGGCCGGCCGGTGCTGGACGGGATGGGGGCGGTGGGTGACGGCGCGCACGCCCGCCACGAACACGTCCTGATCGACCAGATCCCCGTACGTACGGCGCTGACGATCGGCCTCCTCACGGCCCTGGCGTAGCGCTCAGCCGAAGACGCGGTCGCGGGTCAGGTCGAGAGCGGTCAGGACGGCGCCCTGGAGGACGGCGTTGCCCTCGACCGTGCTCGCCCGCACCTCCGTCGGCGCCGGCGCCAGCTCACGCAGCCGCTCGGACACCAGGGCCGCCAGTTCGTCGCCGCCCTCGTGCCCCGTCTTGCCGCCGAGCACGACGAGCCCCGGGTCGAGGAGCGTGACGAAGGCGGAGGCACCCTTGGCGATCCGGTCGACCACCGTGGCCCGGCCGAGCCTGTCCAGGACCCGAGCCTCCACCAGTTCGCAGTACGGCACGCCGCCCATGTCCAGGAAGCCGACCTCCCCCGCGCCACCGGACGCCCCCCGCCGCAACCTCCCGCCGAGCACCACGGCCGCCCCCACACCGTCGTCCAGCCAGAGCAGCACGAAGTCCTCGCTGCCCCGCGCCGCGCCGTTGCGAAGCTCGGCGATGGCGGCGAGGTTGACCTCGTTCTCCAGGACGACGGGCACGTCGAGCCGCTGACGTACGGACCCGACCACGCCGCGCCGCCACCCCGGCACCTCGCCCTCCCCGGATATGAGCTCGCCATCACGCGGATCCACCAGCCCCGGCGCACCGATCACGACGGAGTCCAGCACCCGCTTCCCCGCCGCAGCCGTGACCGCGTCCACGATCAGAGTCGCCAACGAGCCGGGTGAGGAGGAGTCGTCGATCGCACGGGTCGCCTCGCCGACGACCTCCCCGGTGATGTCGGCGACCGTGACGTTGACGGCGGAGCGCCGCAGATCGACACCCGCCACGTGGGCCCGATCCGCCACCAGCCCGTACAGCCGCGCGTTCGGCCCCCGCCTGTCCTCGCCGTACTCCCCCGTGACCTCGATGAGCCCGGCCACCATGAGCCGCTCGATCAGGTCGGACACGGTGGGCCTGGACAGCCCCGTCAGCGTGCGGAGTTGGGGGGCGGTCAGCGGGCCGCGCTCCAGCAGCAGGTCGAGGGCCAGGCGGTCGTTGATCGCACGGGCCATCGCCGGGGTCGCGGTCTTCACGGTCCCCATAATAATCAGGGAGCCTGCCTAAAACCGCTTTTCATCAGGAAGCCTGCCTGTTAATTTCGTGGGCATGAGTCCTCATCGTGCGCTCGCGGCGGTGTTCGCCGCGCACGGCGCCGTCGCCGGCAGCCTGTTCACCCGCATCCCCTGGATTCAGGACAGCCTGGACCTCAGCCCCGGCGCTCTCGGCCTGGCGCTCTTGTGCCCGCCGATCGGCGCCTTCGTCGGCATGCCGACAGCCAGCCGCCTGGCGTACCGCTTCGGCAGCCGGGCCGCCACCCGCGTCCTGCTCGCGTTGTGGTGCGCGGGACTGGCCTTTCCAGCGCTCGCGCCGTCGCCTGCGTGGCTGTTCGTGGTGTTCTTGCTGTTCGGGGCGGCCGCGGGCATGTCGGACGTGGTGATGAACGCTCACGCCGTCGTCCTGGAACGACACCTGGGCCGCTCGATCATGTCCGGCCTGCACGGCATGTGGTCCGTCGGCAGCCTGGCCGCCGGCGGACTCGGCGCTCTCGCCGCCAGCGCGGACATCGACGCCAGAGTGCACCTCGGGGCCGTGTCGATCGCCTTGCTGGCCCTCGGCGCAGCAGCCGGCCACGGCCTCCTCCCCGACCACGCGGGCATCCCTGGCAGCGGGGCACCCGAGCACAAGCCCGCCGACACACCACAGGCGCCGCCACGGCACTTCGCACTGCCCACGCGCGGGATCCTGGGCATCGGCCTGGTCGGGTTCTGCGCGACCTTCGCCGAGGGCGCCAGCTCCAACTGGTCGGCCGTCTATCTCACGGAGGTCGCCGACGCAGGCCCCGGGATGGCCGCTGCCGGATACACCGTCTTCATGCTCTGCATGGCGGGCATGAGGCTGACCGGCGACCGTCTCATCCGGCGGGTCGGTCCCGTGGCGGCGGTCAGGACAGGCGGAATCGTGGCGGCCGCCGGTGGCATCGTCGTGGTCGCGGCACGTACACCAGCGCTGGCCATGGCCGGATTCGCCCTGATCGGGCTGGGCTTGGCGGTGATCGTACCGCTGGTATTCACGACAGCGGGCAATGTGGGAGCGACCCCGGGCGAGGGGGTGGCGGGCGTGGCCACGATCACGTACCTGTCAGGCATGATCGCCCCGGCCGTGACAGGCTGGCTCGCCGACACGCTCGGCTACCCGGCGGCATTCGCCCTGATCACCGGCGTGATCGTGCTGCTGCCCCTACTCGCCCCCGCCCTACGCCGCCCCTCACCAGACGCGCGCGCACCGCTCGCCCCCAAGGACCATGAGGAACCCGTAGACAGATGCCTCCATGCGTGACTTCCTGCGCACTTCGGCGGATGAGCCACCGCCGCACCCGCCCGGATGGGGGTGCGGCGTCGGCGGCCTATATGAGGATGGAACCGGACCAGTACTGGGCGGCAGCCTTGTAGATCGCGGCCGTCTCGCCGTCAAAGTACGGCGAGACGCCGGTGTCGTAACGGTTGTCGCCGTCGGTGTCGGAGACGCTGATCGTGATGCCGTTGAGGTAGCCGGCGCGCGCGTCCTTGCTGTAGTGCTCCAGCCAGGATGAGCCGAGGGAGCCCGTGCCGGGGAACGGGGAGTCGACGCCGATAGGCCGGTCGGCGGGGAGATCGGAGAGCGTCATGGCGAACGTCGGCCCGGCGGACCCTTCAAGGGTCTCGCCCGTGTAGGACTTGGTTCCGTCAGGGTTGGAGCCTGCCGGGTAACCGAAGACGTTCCTCGAGGAACCTATCGGCTGATTCCAGGAGAAGCCCTGCCCGCCGACGTTGTCGACGAGCCTTCCTGTGTTGGTCAGCACGCCGTCAGAGGACAATACGACGCCGTTGTACACGTTCACGAAGGCGAAGTCGCGGTCGTAGTCCTCGTACACGTCGAAGTCGTAATGGGCGAAGACCTGCTTTCCGACGTACAGGCCCCACGGGGTCGCGCCCTCGGAGTAGCCGGGGATGAAGACCCACTTGTCGAACGTGGCATCAGAGCGCTCGATGTCGTGCACGCAGTGACCGGCCGTGGCGACGAGGTTGCGATATTGCGACTGAACGGCGGTACCCGTACACCAGTGCGGCTGACCGTCGGCGCCGACGAAGAACACCTTGCCCAAGGTCGTGGGCAGATTCCCGGTCGCCGAGACCGGGCTCGCCACCGGCGAGACCTTGCCGGAGATGCCGTCCTGCAGGTTGGACGAGCGCTGTCCCTGGACCACGGTCTGCACGGCGTAGGGCGTGGCATTCTTCAGGTTGGCGGCCCCGCCGGCGAGCCAGAAGTCCGCTACCTCTCGAGCGACCGTCGAAGTGGCGGCCAACGGGGTCGACACAACGTTCGCGGCGTGAGCCGGCGCCGTGACGACGGTTGATCCGAGCAGACCCAACCCGATGCCTAACGCGATCACTGTACGCCTCATATTGATCTCCCCATTCAGGCAGGGGCGTCCTGCGCGACGCCCTCGTCAGCATGAAAAATCGTCCGAGTGATCAACTCGGCTGTTCCGAGGATGATCGTAACTGGCACGGGATGCGACGTGAAGGCATTTCCCGATCATATGTTCGACATATAGATCGCCGACAACGGGCGCGCGATCACAGGCGACTGTCGAACTGCTGGTCGGCGACGTGGTGACGCAAGGGTTGACCGGTCATGCTGATTGCTGTGAGTTTGCTGGTAATTGCGCTGATGCACTGAGAGGTGGTCTCCCGCCCTGCGCCCGGCTCTGGACAAGCCCGCCCATGAACGGTGGTGCAGCAGCGCGACGTCGTCCCAGGTGGCAACGGGGACATCGTGCAGTGCCCCAACTTCCGCAGCCTCATCACCGCCCGCCTGGCCGGCCAGTCGCTCATGGAAGCCCACCCGCACTAGCAAGCTAGCGGTGCCGCGCCGGGGTGCGCCCCTCGCGGACGGAGACCGAATTGGCGTGGGCGGGAAAGCCCTCGTGCTCCGCCAACGTGCGGATCGTGGGGGCGAGCCGCCAGAACTCCTCCCCCCCAGCCTGGCGACCGCTATGCGCGTCAGATACGTGTGGACGGAGACGCCGCTGACCGCTTTCGCGAACCCCGTGGTGGGGAGCGTCGCCGCGGTGCAGGGGGTGGTCAGCTCGCCCGGCTGGATCGCCTTCGTCGAGTCCCTTGCGCAGTCAGCGGTGGAGCGCCCCGTTGTGGAAGTCCGTGCTTTGGCCTGGGGCCGCCCCGGGTGGGCGTGATACGCTCCCAAGCGAGCGCTTGGTTTTCCGGCAGAGGGGCCGCCGCATGAAGTTCTCGACCTTCCACCTCTTCCACCGTTTCGACGGGCAGAGCTTCAAGGACGTCTACGACTACCACCTGGAGCTCGTCGAGCTGGCCGAGGAGCTGGGGTTCGACGGGGTACGGCTGGCCGAGCACCACTTCCGCGACTACGGCGTCGTCCCGAACCTGTTCACCATGCTCGCCCACGTCGCCGCCCGCACCTCCCGCATCCGGCTGGGCACGGGCATCGTCGTGCTGCCCCTGCACAACCCGATTCACGTGGCGGAGGAGGCTGCCCAGGTCGACGTGCTGTCTGGTGGGCGGTTGGACCTGGGGATCGGGCGGGGGTATCAGAGCTTCGAGTTCGAGGGGTTCGGGATCGATCTCGCGGAAGCGCGGGATCGGTTCAACGAGGCGCTGGAGGTCATCGTCGGGCTCTGGACGCAGGAGGCGTACCAGCACGAAGGGAAGTTCTACAAGACCGGGGCCGAGGTGTCGCTCGTCCCTCGGCCCTTGCAGACCCCGTATCCGCCGCTGCACGTGGCGGCCGTCTCCCCCGAGACCGTCACCATGTACGCCGAGCGCGGGCTGCCCATCCTCGCCGATCCGGCGGCCACGTTCCGGAAGGTCGTCAAGGCGGCCGAGACCTGGCGAGAGACGGCGGCGCAGGCGGGGCATCCGGACGGGGCCGACCTGGTGGTGGCACGCAGCGTGTACGTGGCCCCGACGCTGGAGCAGGCCCGCGAGGACCAGGCGCGGTTCGAGGCGTCGTTCGACCGGTCGCGCATCTTCAACGACAAGAGCGCGCCCATCGACCCCAAGACCGGCCGGGCCGCCCAGGGCTTCGAGTACTACCAGGACCGCTACCTCAAGGGCGGCACGGTGTCGGCCGACTTCCGGTGGGAGCAGCTGGAGGTCATCGGGGATCCCGCCCGCGTCGTCGAGCAGATCTCGCTGCTCAAGGACGCCGGCTTCACCAACCTCCTGTGCGACTTCGGCAGCACCAGGCCGATGCCGCTGGAGGACATGAAGCGGGTCATGCGCTTCTTCGCGACCGAAGTCATGCCGGCCTTTGGAGACTGACGATGATCCACAGCCTGTCCCTCTCAGACGTCCTCGCCGAGCACGCCCGCAGCCGTCCCCAGGTGACCGCGGTGGTGGACGGGGATGTCCGGCTCACGTACCCCGAGCTGGATGCCCGGGTGACCCGGCTGGCCTCCGCCCTGGCCGACCGAGGGGTCGCCGCGGGCGATCGGGTTTTGTGGCTCGGGCAGAACGCGCATGCGGTGCTGGAGTTGCTGCTGGCCTGTTCCCGGCTGGGCGCGATCTTCTGTCCGGCCAACTGGCGGCAGTCGGAGGACGAGCTGCGGTTCATCCGCACCGACCTGACCCCGGCCGCGGTTGTCTGGGAGCCGTCGGACGCCACGACTTCCCTGCACGCTCAGAGCACCGCCGCGCCGGCGTCGTCTGAAGGGAGCGGTGAGGGCCAGGCTCCCTCGGGCGCCGGCGCGGCGGAGAACGGCACGATGGTGTGGGTGCGAGCGGGTGAGGACTACGAGGAGCTGGTGGCGAGCGGGTCCGTCAGGGAGTTCCCGCAGGTTGCCGATACGGAGCCGACGCTCGCCCTCTACACCGCCGCCTTCGCGGGGCGGCCCAACGCGGCCCTGCTCAGCAGCGCCGCGCTGATCGCGCACAGCGCCTCCCTGCTCGTCGTCCGGCAGATGGAGCCGGGCTTCACCTTCCTCAACAACGGGCCGCTCTTCCATGTCGGCACGATGATGTTCTGCCTGGCCACGCTCCAGATCGGCGGCACGAACGTCTTCACGCCCGCCTTCGACGCAGAAGAGGTCTGCCGGCTGATCGACGCCGAGCGGGTGACGCAGGCGTTCCTGTTCGGCCAGATGATCGACGCCGTGGTGAAGGCGAACGCGGGCGGCAAGTACGACCTGTCGTCGCTCAGGTTCGTCTCCCATTCGGCCGAGTGGGACAGCATGATCACGGTGGATGACTCGCCGTGGTGCCGCTCCAAGATGGGCGGGTACGGGCAGACGGAGGTGGGCGGCATGCTCACCTTCCTGGGGCTGGCCGAGGGCGGGGCCGGGTTCGCGGGGCGGCCGTCGCCGCTGGTCCAGGTACGCATCCTGGGCCCGGACGACAGCGAGATGCCGCCCGGCGAGGTGGGCGAGATCTGCGCACGCGGCAAATCCCTCTTTTCCGGATATTTCGCCCGGCCCGACTTAAATGCGGAGAAGTCGCGGAATGGCTGGCACCACACCGGCGACCTCGGCCGCCGCGAGCCCGACGGCACGATCACGTTCATCGGCCCCAAGCTTCGCATGATCAAATCCGGGGCCGAGAACATCTACCCGGCCGAGGTGGAACGCGCGCTCAAGTCCCACCCTGCCGTCGCCGACGCCGCGGTGATCGGCATCCCGGACCCGACGTGGCACCAGGCGGTCAAGGCCGTGGTGGCTCTCAAGGCTGACGGCGTGGCGACCGCCGACGAGCTGATCGAGCACGTCAAGAAGCAGGTGGCCTCGTACAAGAAGCCTCGGGAGGTGGCGTTCGTGGACACCATTCCCAAGCGCGGGTTCACCCCCGACTACGACGCCCTGGACGCCGCCCACGGCGGGGGCAACTATCCCGGACTCTGATCCTTCCGGCTGATCGGCAGGCCCGCGTCCAGATGGGCGAGGGCCCTGTCGAGCTCGCCAGCGACCTCCTTCGAGGGATCCTTCGCCCAGTCGAACCAGAGCGCCCAGATCACCCCCACGATCGCCCCGGTGACGTTCCGGATCTCCGGATCGCCGGCGTCGCGACCGGCGCGTGCCGCCAGCTCGTCCCGCAGGATCGTGAGGACGCGGCGGATGTTCTCCAGGCTCGCCGCCCACAGCTCGGGGACGGTGAGCATGAGCTTCTCCCGCTCCACGCTGTCGGCGCGCTCCTCGGGCGTCTGCCCGTCCAGCGCCTGAAGCATGGCGACGCGTACGGCCTGCACGGGATTGAGCTCAGGCGGCGCCGCCCTGAGCGCGTCGAGGAAGGACGGGAACTGGTCGACCAGCACCAGGTCCTCCTTCGTCGGGAAATAGCGGGAGACGGTGCTGGGCGCCACCTCCGCCGCCTCCGCGATCTGCTCGACCGTCGTCGCGGCGTACCCCTGCTCGCGGAAGAGCCGTAGCGCCTCCTTCTGGATCAACGCCCTGGTCTTGGCCTTCTTCCGCTCCCGCAGGCCGGGTCGCTCGCTCATGCCTCCGCATTCTGAGCGGTTGCCTGCGCGCACGTCCACTTATGGAGATGGTGACTACTTGATCGTGATCCGCTCCAGGGTGTGGTCGCGGCAGCCGGTGGGCGCGTTCACCGGGTTGCAGCGGACGGTCGCGCCGCCCGGCAGCTCGGCCGTGTAGTCGCTGCCGTGCCTGGCCGACAGCCCGATCACCGGGAAGTCGGTGCTGATCATCTGCGCGCCGCTGTCCAAGGCCGCCTTCAGCCGTCCCGTGTCGCCCGACCTGGCCTCGGTGAAGGGCACGTCGGACCGGGTACGCACGTAGTAGCCCTTGCGTACGAGGTCCTGGATCTGAGCGGTGTTGGCGCCCTGCGGCTCGTTCCAGCCGACGAAGGCGGCGTCGGACCGGCCGGGGCGGGAGTTCGTGAACAACACGCGGCCTTCCAGGCTCGGCCGGCCCGCCAGGTAGGGCTGCTGGATGGCGGTCGCCTGGTTGTCCATGAAGAACATGATCTTGCCGCGGGACGCGTTCAGCTCGGGCCAGCCGTGCTTGAGCACCGACTGCTCCAGGGTGAGGCCGGGCTTGCGGACATCGTCCGGCGTGATGAGCCGGTCGTCAGGGAAGACGGAGCGGATCTCGGTGTCCAGGGCGTCCATGAGCGCGGTGTCCCAGGCCGGGCTCTTGGCCCCGCCCATGGCCTCCTTCTTCGGATCCGTGCTCTTGAACTCGGTCAGCACAGTCAGCGGCACGTGACCGGGGTTCTTGTCGGACCACTCGCGTACCTGGCGCAGGCACGTGACGAGGGTGGAGCAGTTGGTGCCGTAGTCGTGGTCGGCCCAGTGCAGGACCTTGAAGCCGGGCTGGGCGAGCGCGGGGTCGTTGAGCGCCGGGAGCCCGGCGTCGCGGCGGACCAGCGGGTTGGTGTAGAGACCGCCCTTGGGGTCGGGGAAGACGTCCAGCTCGATGCCGCGCACGCGCTGGGCGGCGAACTGGTTGGGCAGGGCGGTGTGCGAGTACTGCAGGTTCCACCAGTTGGCGTCGGTCCTGCGCTGCACGTCCTTCTCGGCGTCGGTCAGCTCGCGGTGGTAGCTGTTGTGGGTGGCGATGGTCTGGACGTGATTGATCCGCAGCGAGGCGCGGCCCGCCGTCGCAGCGTCAGCGGCAGGTACGGCGGCGAGCGCGGCCATGGCGGCGGCGACGACGAGGGCGAGGGGACGCATGGGACCGACCTTCGAGGAGGCGGTTAACGGATCATCGCAAAATATCCAAACAGGTCGGGAAAAGTGCGCGAATCTCTCAAAGGATGGCCAGCGGGGTGATCGGGCTCCCCGTGCCGCCCTCGATCCTGAGCGGCGCCGCCACGAACACGAACTCCGTCCGCCCGGACGCCCCCAGCTCCTCCAGCCAGAGCATCTCGATCAGGTGGATGCCGTGCCGGTGGAGCAGGAGCAGATGCAGGTCGTCCGGCAGCCCCTCGTCGGCCATCCCCCGCGCGTTGAGCCCGCCGATGGCGGCGTTGTCGCAGGCCACCACGGACACGTCGTGCGCCGCCAGCCAGCCTCCCGCCTCGGCCGACAGGCCGGGCTGCCCCGACCAGTACTCCTCCTTCGACCGCTCCCACACCAGCGGCCAGCCAGTACGGATCACCGCCACATCCCCCGGCCGCGGCGTGGCGATCTCCTCCAGCAGCTGGGCCGGGATGCGGAAATCGGCCGGCAGGTGGTCGAGGCCGAGCCGGCGCGGCACGTCGAACAGCACTCCCCTGGCCACCACGCCGCCCACGTGCTCGATGCCGCACCGGGTGGCGCCGTACGAGCGGACCCGGGCCGCCGGGTGGCCGTTGTAGACCTGGTCGCCGGACCACATGTGGCACAGCGCGTCCATGTGGGTGGTGGTGCCGTGCGGGGTGACGATCAGCGCGTCGTCGGCCACGTACAGGCCCTCGCCGATGGGCCGGGCGCCGGCCGCGTAGTCGCCGCCGTCCACCGACATGAAGTGTTGCGGCAGCGGGCGACCCCGCAGGTGCGGCACGGTCGTGGGGGCGGGTGAGGAGGTGGCGCCCCTGATCGGCATGGCGAGGCTGAGCACCTCGCCGGTGGTGGCGGCGCGCAGGGCGGCGAGGACCACGTCCGGGGTGAGGAGGTTCAGGGTGCCGCGCTGATCGTCTGGGCCGAATCGCCCCCAGTTGTTAGGCTCGTGAACCAAGTAAGCGCTTCCTTTCTCTGCGGAGGTCTGATGCACTGCGATCCTCGGTTCTCCCGCGTACGAGAGGTGTTCGAGCGGCATTTCACCGAAGGTGAGGAGCTGGGTGCGGCCTTCGCCGTCTACCTGGACGGCGAGCTCGTCGTGGACCTGTGGGACGGGGTCGCCGACCGGCACACGGGGCGGCGCTGGGAACGCGACACACCGGCCTTCGCCTACTCCTGCACCAAGGCGATCACCGCCACCGTCCTGCTGCGGCTGGTGGAGCGGGGAATGGTCGACGTGACGGCGCCGGTCGCGGACGCGTGGCCGGAGTTCGGGGCCCGCGGCAAGGGCGCGATCACCCTTGAGCAGGTGCTGACCCACCAGTGCGGGCTGCCGGTGCTGGAGGAGCCCGTGCCGGTGGAGGAGTTCGAGGACCAGGCGGCGATCGCGGCCCGGCTCGCCGGTCAGGCGCCGTTGTGGGAGCCGGGGTCGGCGCACGGCTATCACGCGCTGACGTACGGGTTCCTGCTGGGCGAGGTGATCAGGCGGGTGACCGGGACGTCGGTGGGCGAACTGGTGGCCGCGGAGATCGCCGGGCCGCTGGGCCTGGAGCTGTGGGTAGGAGCCCCTGACGAGGTGATCGCCCGGACGGCCCGGCTCAAGGCCGGCGACCGCCCGCGGTTCCTCACCGCCACCGAGGCCCCGACCGGCGCGGGCCCGAAGTCCACCGCGGCCACGGCCGATGATCGGCCAGAGGACGCGCTGGCCGCGATGGCCAGGGCGGCGCTCGACCCCCAGAGCCTCATGAACCGGGCACTCGGTAACCCGGGCATGCACCTGCTCAAAGGCGGCGCGAACCACCCCGTCATCCTGCGGGCCGGCTGGCCGGCGGCCGGGATGGTCAGCACGGCCAGGGGCCTGGCGGGCTTCTACCGCGCGCTGATCGCCGGTGAGCTCCTCGGCCCGGGCACGCTGCGGGACGCCCTGCGCACCCGGGTGAAGGGCCCGGACCGGGTGCTGTTCCTGGACAGCGCGTTCGGGCTCGGTTTCATGCGGCCGTCGCTCACCTTCCTGATGCCGTCGGAGACGGCGTTCGGCCACTCGGGCCTGGGCGGATCCATCGGGCTGGGGGACGCTGAGCGGGGTCTGGCGGTCGGGTACGTCATGAACAAGATGGCCAACGCGGTCTCCGGCAACCTGCGCGGCATCCGCCTGGTGGAGGCGGTCTACAAGTCGCTTTGAAGCGTTCATCGGAGACTTCAGAGCAATCCCTCACCTTCAGACGAGGGAGGAATCGGACTCCTGCGGAGCAAAGCAGGAGCAAGCGCTTTGCCGCCAGACACAGCATCATCTCGAACAAGCATACGATTCTTAACTGATCGTGCGGTATGATGTGAGGCATTGCGCAGATCGTGAAGCGGGCCTACAAGTACCGCTTCTACCCGACCCCCGAGCAGGCCGAAGAGCTTGCCCGGACGTTCGGCTGCGTCCGCCTGGTCTACAACAAGGCGCTGGAGGAGCGCACCCGCGCCTACATGACGGAAGGCCGCCGCGTCTCCTACGTGGAATCGTCGGCCAGCCTGACGCAGTGGAAGCGCAGCGGAGAGTACGACTTCCTGTCGAAGGTCTCCTCCGTCCCGCTCCAGCAGGCGCTGCGCCACCTTCAGGCGGCGTTCTCCAACTTCTTGGCCAAGCGGGCCAAGTACCCGACGTTCAAGTCCCGCAAGAAGTCCCGCGCGTCGGCGGAGTACACCCGATCGGCGTTCCGCTGGCGCGATGGGCGGCTCATCCTGGCGAAAATGGACACCCCACTGAACATCGTCTGGTCGCGTCCGCTGCCTGACGGCGCGCAGCCGTCCACGGTGACAGTGAGCAGGGACGCGGCCGGGCGCTGGTTCGTCTCCCTCCTCGTGGAGGAGACGATCCGCCGCCTGGATCCGGTGGCCGCCCAGGTCGGGGTGGACGCCGGGCTCACCGCCCTGGTCACCCTGTCCACGGGGAAGAAGGTCACCAACCCCCGGCATGAACGCCGTGACCGACGCAGGCTGGCCAAGGCCCAGCGAAACCTGGCCCGCAAGGCCCAGGGATCGAACAACCGGGCCAAGGCTCGCCTGCGCGTCGCCAGGGTCTACGCGCGGATCACCGACCGCCGCCGCGACGTCCTGCACAAGCTCACCACTCGACTCGTCCGTGAGAACCAAACGGTCGTGATCGAGGACCTGACCGTGCGCAACATGGTAAAGAACGGCTCGCTGGCCCGCGCCATCTCGGATGCGTCCTGGCGGGAGCTGCGCAGCATGCTGGAGTACAAGACCGCTTGGTACGGGCGGGAGTTGATCGTGATCGATCGGTGGTTCCCCTCCTCCAAGCTCTGCTCGGCCTGCGGGGCCCTGCACGAGAAGATGCCGCTGGGCGTCCGCGCCTGGCAGTGCGCCTGCGGGGCGGTCCACGACCGGGATGTCAACGCCGCGAACAACATCCTCGCCGCCGGGCTGGCGGAGAGGTAAAACGCCTGTGGAGCTGATGTAAGACCTCAAGAGGAATCCTCCTCGGCGGGCAGCCGGCGGTGAAGCAGGAATCTCCTCCCTTCGGGGAGGGGAGCAGTCAACCGTGCATGGTGACACCGCCGCTGACCGACAACGTCTGGCCGGTGATGTAGGCGGCGCGGTCCGTGCACAGGTAGGCGACCAGCCCCGCCACGTCGGCCGGGGTGCCGAGGCGGCGCAGCGGGATGCTCCGTGCGATCTTGTCGACCAGTCCGGGCTCGGCCGCCGACACCCGCCGCAGCATGGGCGTGTCGGTCGGGCCCGGGCAGACCACGTTGGAGGTGACGTGGGCCTTGGCGGCCTCGCGGGCGAGCGTCTTGGCCAGCCCGAACAGCCCGCTCTTGGTGGCCGCGTACGCGCCCTCGCCGCCCGACCCGGCTCTGGCGCCGTCGGAGGAGACGAACACCAGCCGCCCCCACCGCCTGGCCATCATGCCGGGCAGCAGCAGCTTGGTCAGCAACATCGGCCCGCGCAGGTTGACCTGCCACATGAGGTCCCAGCCCGCCGGGTCGCTCTCGGTGAACGGCTCCACGATCGCCACCCCGGCGTTGTGCACCAGCACGTCCACGTCCCCCACCGCCCCGCCGAACGCTTCCACGGACGCCGGCGAGGTCAGGTCCACGGCCGCCGCCCGCGCTCCCGGCAGGCCCGCGGCCACCTTTTCCGCGCCCGGCAGGTCGAGGTCGGCGAGCACCACCTGCGCGCCGAGACCGGTCAGGTCCGTCGCGATGGCCGCGCCGATGGCGCCCGCTCCCCCGGTGACGACGGCCACACGCCCGTCCAGGCGTAGCCCGTCCATCATGTCCACGCCTCGATCAGGTCGGCGGCGGTGGCGCGGGCGGCGAGCAGGGCGATCGTGTTCTTCAGTACGGCCTGCGCGTACTCCTCCGGGATGCCCGCCACCGCGTCCGTCACCACCGTCACCCGGTAGCCCAGATTGACGGCCTCCAGCGTCAGCCCCGGGATGCCGAGGTTGAGCGAGACCCCGGCGGCGACCACGGAGGAGATCCCCAGCGAGCGCAACGTCATGTCGAGCGAGGTGCCGGTGAACGGCGAGAATCCGTGGTGTCGCCGGCTTTCCAGATCGGCGGGATCCCGCAGCTCGGGAAGCACCTCGACCGCGGCCGTGCCCTCCAGCATGTGCTCCGGGTCCTTGAGCAGGGAGACGATGAACGGGCAGTTGGCGGTGTGCGAGCCGGCCCGGTCGGGGCGGAAGGCGGCCGTGCAGTGGATCACCGGGATCCCGGCCGCCCTGGCGGCATGGAGGAGCCGGGCGGTGTTGGCCACGACGTCGTGCCGCTCGCAGGCGGCCACCAGGTCCGGAAATTTCGTGAGATCACCGACGACGCCCCGCTGCATCTCCATCACGAGCACGGCCACGCCTTCCACCGGCGCCTCCCGCCTTATTAGCCGAGCGCTTGCTTGGTATGGCGGAGCATATCATCCACCACATAGGGTCATTCACGGTTAACGTAGGGCGAAATATGTCCACTCGTGACAACCCGCACCCGGGGTGAGACCGTCGAATCCAGGACGGCTGCCTTATGGGGGTTGGACTTGGTCCCTGGTTACCGCGAAGTACGCCAGCTCGGCGCGGGCCACACCGGCCGCGTGTTCCTCGCTACCTATCAGTCGACCGGCGCCTACGTGGCGATCAAGTACCTGAACGCCACCCTGCGCAGGGACACCGAGTTCATGGACCGCTTCCGGTCGGACACCCACCACCTGGTCGAGATCGACGAGCCGAACGTCGTCAAGTTCTACGAGTACATCGAGACCTCGACCCGCGCGGCCGTGGTCATGGAGCTGGTCGACGGCGTGTCACTGCGTACCCTGCTGGCCGAACACGGCAGGACCAGCCCCGAGGCCGCGCTGGCCGTGCTCAAGAGCACGCTCCTGGCCCTGGCCGCGGCCCACGACAAGGGCGTGCCGCACCGCGACGTCAAGCCGGAGAACGTGCTGGTCCAGGCGGACGGCACGACCAAACTGGCCGACTTCGGCGTCGTCGTGCACGCCGAGGAGCCCGGCGTGCCCGCGGGCACGCCGGCGTACATGTCGCCCGAGTTGTGGACGCAACACAAGAGCGGCCCGCCTGCCGATCTGTACGCGGCCGCCTGCGTGCTGTTCGAGGCCGTCAAGGGGCGGCCGCCCTTCCGCGCGTACAAGGAAGGCGAGGACGGCGAGCTCGACGTGCCCGCGACCCGGGACAAGCACCTGGTGGAGCCGGTGCCGCTGGAGGTCGTGCCGGACACGCTGCGCGACCTGCTCAGGCGGGGGATGGCCAAGGACCCGGCCGCCAGGTACGCCTCCGCCAGGCAGTTCGCGGCGGAGCTGGAGGAGGACGCGGTCGCCGGGTACGGCCCCGACTGGGAGAAACGCGGGCGGCGGCATCTGGCGGAGCTGGCCACGTTGCTCGCCCTCCGCTTCCCGCTGGCCAGGACCGACCGCGACGCCGGCGGATCGACGATCACCCTGCGCGATCGCGTCATGAGCCTGCCCAGGCTGCCGCCGCACCTGTGGGTGGCGGGCGCGACGGTGGTGGCCGTGGCGATCGCGCTCGTGTTGTCCGGCGGGCGGCTGCCGCCGGGGCCGGGCGCGATCCTGATGCCGCCGCCGGAGGAGCGGAGCGAGCCCGCGCCCTCCCCGGCCGACGTCACCACATCGGGGCCTTCCCGGACGCCTCAACGGACGACGGCCGCCCCCTCGGCGACCCAGGCGCCACAGTCTCCCGCCGGCACCCCTCCCGCCAGTACGCCTCCTCCGCCGCCGCCCACGGCCGGGCAAGCCGCGACCAGCGTGCCGTCACCTGTCGTGCAGGCGGCCAGCATCGTGCAGTGGAGCGGCACGTCGGGCTCGATCAGGGTCGCGGCGAACGGGACGGGGCCGGTGCGGCTGCGGATCACGTACACGCAGCGGGACGGGGACGACGGGGCGGCCAGGACGGTCCGGCAGGAGAGCCGGACCCTGCGCGGCAACACGGTCTACACCAGCAGCGTCACACACGATCCCGGAGAGGTCGCGTGCGGGCGGCGGGCGTATTTCGGGATCCTGGTGATGACGGAGCCCGCGTCGGGCAACGGGCCGCAGGTGAGCGAGGCCGCCGTGGACGGTCCTGCCTGCCCCACGCCGGCGCCGACCGACCGCTCCGCCCCGCCGGTGCCGACTCCCACGCCGACGGAGGAGCGGAGCACGTCCGCCATCGGCACCCCCACCCCGTCGGCCCCGGAGCCTGCGAACGCACCGATGACCCATCTCTCCACCGACCCCTCGACGCAGCCACCGGCCCCCCTTGCGGAAGACCCCCTCCCGGCTCCTACGGACCGCTGATCATGCCCGCGGTTCACGACGGAGTCGATCCAGGCAAGCACCGGGACGAGGGGGCCTTGCCCGGTAACCAAGCGTGCGCTAGCTTGGCAAGCGATGAGCGCCGACACCTCCGCCTATTGGGCGGCCTGCGGCCGCGGCGAGCTGGTCATCCAGCGTTGTGCGGCCTGTGACGGGCGCGTGCACCTCCCGGAGGCGATCTGCCCCTGGTGTGGCGGCGGCGACCTCGTGTTCGAGCCGGTCTCCGGCGAGGGCGTGGTGCACACGTTCACGGTCGTGCACCGCTCGTTCGCGCCCGGCTACCGGGGACGGGAGCCGTACGTGATGGCCTGGGTGGACCTGCCGGAGGGCGCCCGCGTGTTCGGGCACGTGGTGGGGTGCGCACCGGAGGACGTACGCATCGGGATGCCGGTGCGGGTCACGTTCGTGGACGACTTACCGCATTGGAGGCCGGCGTGAAGCTCGGCAACGTGCTGATCCCCGTCGCCGACCTGGACGAGGCGATCGCCTTCTACGGGCTGCCGGTGAAGTTCAGGGACGGCGACAGGTTCGCGGCGCTGGACGGTGGCGGGGTCACCGTGGCGCTGGCCGGTCCCGCCGAGCACGTCACCGCGTCGGCGGCGCCGTCGTACAAGGTGGACGACGTGACCACGGCCATGCGGGAGATGTCGGCGCGCGGGGCAGAGGTGGTGCGCGGACCCGAGGCGGGACCGCATGAGACGCGCGCCGTGCTGCGTGATCCCTCAGGAAACGTCTTCGTGCTCTATTCCCCTCACTGAACATTCGCCCCTCTGCACACTGGAGGCACCCCCCATGGCGCGATCACCCTACGGCAACTACGGCCACGCGATCTTGACCGCCGGCGCGATGCGCACGCCCGACCGGGTGGCGCTGACGTACTGCGGCGAGCAGAGCTTCACCTACGAGGAGCTGAACAGGAACGTCAACCGCCGCGCCAGCGCCCTCCTGGCGCGGGGGATCACGCCCGGGCAGCGGGTGGCGGCGCTGCTCAACGAGACGCTGCTGGTGGCCGAGGTCTACCTGGCGCAGGCCAAGATCGGCGCGATCACGGCGGCGCTGAACCCGTACTGGCCGGTGGAGACGTTGCGTGACGTCGTGGCGGCCTCGGGATGCACGGCGTTCGTCTATGACGCGACGGTCGAGCAGGTGGTGGAGCAGATCAAGGGGTCGCTGCCGGCCGTGACGACGTGGATCGACGCGCGGGAGCTGGTGGGAGACTCCGACGAGGAGCCGCCGCCGGCCGGGTTCTCCGACGATCCGCTGGCCCTATACTACACCTCGGGCACGACGGGCCTGCCGAAGGCGGTCGTGCACACGCACGCGTCGTCGCTGGCGACCGCGCAGATCTGGCTGGACGTGCCGCGCGGACCCGACTCGGTGTTCGGGACGGGCGCGATCATCTGGGGCATCGGCTTCCCCGCGATCGTCGGGCCCGCGCTCTACGCCGGGATGCGGCTGGTGCTGGAGCAGGACTGGGGTCCGGCGAACTTCCTGCGGGTCGTCCCGCGCGAGCGGGTCACGCATGTGTCGCAGATCCCGTCGTTCTACGCGGCCCTGCTGGGCTCGGCGGAGCACGAGGACGTGGACCTGTCGTCGATCCAGGTGATCATGCTGGGCGGGGAGCCGCTGACCGCCACCATGCTGGACCGGATCAAAGCCAGGCTGCCGCAGGCGGGGGTGTTCTCGTACTACGGGCAGACCGAGGCTCCGTACACGTGCATGGGGCGGGTGGACGACGGCTCGACGCCGCTGGGATCCTCCGGGCGCGCCCGCACCGGCAACGCCGTGCGGATCACGGACCCGCAGGGCAACCGGGTGATCGACGAGGTCGGGGAGATCAACCTGGCCGGGCCGCACCGGATGGCCGAGTACGACGGGCTGCCGGACAAGACGGCGGAGGTGCTGCGCGGCGAATGGTACGTGGGCGGCGACCTCGGCACGCTCTCGGCCGACGGCGTGCTGCGTGTGCTGGGCCGGCGGGAGGACTCGATACTCAAGGCCGGCGTGTGGTCGCAGCCGGTCGCGATCGAGGAGGCCGCCTCGGCACTGGACGGGGTGGCCGAGGCCGGTGCGGTCGGGGTGCCCGAGGGCGCCTCCGAGCAGCGGATCCTGCTGGCTGTCGTGCCGCGCGCCGGGCATTCGCTGGACGCCTCCAAGCTGGCGCTCGCCCTGGCCGACTCCCTTCCCGCACATCAGCGGCCCGATCAGATCGTGGTGGCCGAGCAGTTGCCGCACTCGCAGGATGCCTCGGGCGGGCCGGGCAAGCTGCTGCGCAGGGGGATCCGTGAGCAGTACGGGCACCTGCTGGCGTGAGCGTGTACGAGCACGAGGTCAAGGCGCTGCTGAGCGAGGCCGGGGTGCCGGTGCCGCGCGGCGTCGTCATCCATGAACGGGACTTCACGGCCGCAGGGCAGCTGGCCGAGCCGCTGGTGCTGAAGGCGTTCGGTCCTGGGCTGGTGCACAAGTCGGACGCCGGGGCCGTGATCCTCGGCCTGCGCGCGGCCGACCTGCCGGCGGCCGCCGCGGAGATGCGGTCCAGGCTGCCCGACGTCGCGGGGTTCCTCGTCGAGGAGCAGGCGGACGCCGGGGTGGAGCTCATCGTGGGCGTGGTCAGGGACGTCGCGTTCGGCCCCGTGCTGCTGGCCGGTCTCGGCGGGGTGTGGACGGAGGCGTTGCGGGACACGGCGCTGGGGCTCTGCCCGGTCTCCGAGCGGGACGCGCGCCGCATGCTGGACTCACTGCGTGGGTCCCCGCTCCTGTACGGCCTCCGCGGCGCACCCCCCGTGGACATGGACGCCCTGGTCAAGCTGCTCATGACGGTCGGCGGTCCCGGTGGGCTGTGGGAGCGTCTGGAGCTGGGCGAATTCGAGCTGAACCCGGTCATCGCAGGGCCGTCCGGCGTCGTGGCGGTCGACGCCCGCTACGTCCCCGCCGAGTCCGGGGAGGCGTCTCCGGCGGTGCGCCCGGGGACCGCGGACTTCCTGCCGCTCTTCGAGCCGAAGGCGGTGGCCGTGGTCGGGGCCTCCACCACCAGGCCGAACTTCGGGAACATGTTCCTCGACTTCTACAAGAGCGCCGGAATCCCGCTGGTCGCCGTGCACCCCGAGGCGGACGAGGTGGCCGGGGTGCGGGCGGTGCCGTCGCTGGCGCACGCGGACGTCGATTACGCGCTCGTCGCCGTACCGGCCGACCGTTGCCCCGACGTGGTGCGGCAGGCCGTGGGCGTGTCGTTCGTGCAGGTGATGAGCGGCGGCTTCGCGGAGGCGGACCGCGCCGGGCTGGAGGACACGCTGGTCGAAGCCGCCCGCGCGGCCGGGACACGCCTGCTCGGACCCAACTGCATGGGCGTTTACTGCCCGCGCGGCCGGCAGACCTTCGTGGGCGGCGGGCTCGGCCCGGCGGGATCGGTGGCGCTGATCTCGCAGAGCGGCGGCCTCGCCGGAGAGGTCATCAAGGTCGGGGAGCGGCGCGGGCTGGCCTTCAGCCGGGTCGTCACCGTGGGCAACGCGGCCGACGTGACCCCCGCCGAGTTGCTGCGCTGGCTCGCCAAGGACCCGGAGACACGAGCCGTCGGGCTGTACCTGGAGGATCCGCGCGACGGGCGGGAGCTGTACGAGGCGCTGCGCGCGACGGACCTGCCCGTGGTGCTGCTGGTGGGCGGGCGCAGCGGGCAGGGACAGCAGGCGGCCGCCTCGCACACCGGCGGCATGGTCAGCGACCGGCGGATCTGGGAGACGGTGGCCGAGCAGGCCGGTGCGGCGCTGGTGTCCAGCCAGGACGACCTGATCGGGGTGCTGACGTTCTTCCAGGCGCACGGCTCGCGGGTCACCGAGGGCGACGGGGTGCTGGTGGTGGGGCCGAGCGGGGGCGCGAGCGTGCTGGCCGCGGACGCGTTCGACGCGGCCGGGGTGCGGCTGGACCCGCTGCCCGCCGACGTGCCGGCCGAGCTCCGCGGACTCGGGGTTGTGGCGTCCGGCAACCCCCTGGAGGTGCCGGTGGGCCCGCTCGGCAGGGCCGGGCTGGTGCCCGAGGTCATCGACGCGATCGTCCGGCGGCGGCCGTGCCGCGACGTCGTGGCCCACGTGAACGTCCAAGCGTTCTTCACGTACGGGAACGCGGCCGAGCCCTTGTACGCCTACACGCGGGCGCTGGCCGGCGCTCAGGGCGCGCTGCCACGCACGCGGGTCACCCTGGTCACCAGGAACGGCGAGTGCGCGCCCGCGGGCGTCGAGGACGAGGTACGGCGGATCGCGGCGGCGGCCGGGATCCCCGTGTACAGGACCATGGAGGCGGCCGCGGTGGCCGTCGCGGCAGGAGGTCGTCATGGGGCTGCTTGACGGGAAGGTCGCGCTCATCACGGGCGGGGCGCGGGGCATGGGCGCGGCGCACGTGCGGCTGTTCCTCGAGGAAGGCGCGCGGGTGGTGTTCGGGGACGTGCTGGACGAGGAGGGCAAGGCGCTGGCGGAGGAGACCGGCGCCACGTACGTCCATCACGACGTGCGGAGCCTGGGCGAGTGGGAGCGCGCGGTGGCGACTGCCGTGGAGGAGCACGGCAAGCTGGACGTTCTCGTCAACAACGCCGGGATCTTGAAATTTCGGCGCATCCACGAGATGTCGCCTGAGGAATTCGACCGGGTGATCGACGTCAACCTCAAGGGCGCCTGGCTGGGGATCAAGTCGGCGATCGAGCCCATGAAGGCCGCCGGGCGGGGCGCGATCGTGAACATCTCCTCGATCGAGGGCTTCGTCGGCGCCGAGGGGTTGTCGGCGTACGCGGCCTCGAAGTTCGGGATCCGGGGTATCACCAAGTCGGCGGCCCGGGAGCTGGCCCCGTTCAAGATCCGGGTCAACTCCGTGCACCCCGGAGCGATCAACACGGCCATGGCCATGGACCCGGACCTCGCGAAGGAGGTCGACGCGGAGGCGTTCGTGAAGTCCATGGTCATCAAGCGCTTCGCCAAGCCGGTGGAGGTGTCCCACGTGGTGGCGTTCCTGGCCTCTGACCGGGCCAGCTACTGCACGGGGAGCGAGTTCACCGTGGACGGCGGGCTACTGACGGGCGCGGGCTACTGAAGGACTCAAGGTAGATCTTTTTGCATTAAACCACCCGCGTTTGGACATTTCTGGCAGCATCTTGACCTGGGCTTCCACTGCCTGGCCAAGGCGTGACCCTTTCTTGGAACGTGCTTGACCTGCGCTACGGCACGGTAGCCTCACTCATCACGTAAGAAGACAAGCCTCCGGTTTTGTCACGTGCGTCCCTGGTCGTCCCTTTACCCAGGGCTGCATGGATAAACCCGGTCTTGCCCGGAAGGTTTCCCCCATACTTCCATGACGCCAGAGATGCAGAAGTTCATCGAGTTGCTCGAGAGCCAGCTCGGCTACGCCGAGAAGGCGAGCGGGTACACCAAGTTCGGCGAGTGGTACGGCAAGAACGTCGAGTTCGACGCGGACTACAGCGGCGCCCCTTGGTGTGAGATGTACCTGTCCTGGGCCGCTCACAAGCTCGGCTACGAGGAGTGGGTCGGGCAGTTCGCGTGGACGGTCGCGCACGCCAAGTGGTTCAAGGAGCAGGGAGCCTGGGGTAAGAAGCCCAAGCCCGGCGCTTTCGTCTACTACGACTGGAGCGGGTCGAACGACGTCGACAACATCGACCACGTCGGCGTCGTCACCAGGGTCGAGGGCGACACGATCTTCACCATCGAGGGGAACATCGACGGCGGCGTCGCCAAACGTAAGGAACGTGACACAAGCAAGGTCGTCGGGTACGGGTACCCGGAGCAGATCAAGGCCCGTCTGGACGAGGACGCCGCCCGTGAGGCCGCGGAGGCCCAGAAGAAGGCCGAGGAGCAGGCGTCCCTGCCGCCCGGCCCCGGCACCGACGTGGGCGTGCTGCAGATGCCGGGCGAGACGCTTACCGGGCTGATCCCCCAGACCGAACGGGAAGAAGCCGCCAAGCCTCCGCTCGCCGGCCGCCCCGAGCCCAAGCGGACCAGCGCGGAGAAGACCCAGGAGGCCGCTCCCGCCCCGGCCGCGACCTCTTCCTCGGCCGCCGCGGGCAAGAGTGTCACGAAGGGCAAGCACGCCAAGCCGTCCACTGCCGACACGACGTCGGTCACCGCCGAGCCGCTCCCGACGCACGCCGATGCCTCGGCCACGGGCCCGCTGCCGGTCATCGAGTCCCCGACGCTGATCGGCTCGGCGCTGATCGCCGCACTGGCCCTGCTGGCCGTCGCCAAGACCCGCCAAGTCCGGCTCCGCCCGGCCACCGCCACCGCCGACCGCCCGCCCCGTTCCGGCCCTGCCCACCGGCGCCGTCGCCGGCGCGGCGCGCCCAAGCCCGCCGACGCCCCGCTGTGGACCGCGCAACTCCGAGACCCCCTCGAACCCGCCGCCACCCCCGAACGACCTGCCACCGCCGCCCGCGCCGAACTCGCCGCAACCGCCGGACAGGCGTCTGAGCAGGTACGGCGACTGCTCGGCAGCCGGCCCTTCGACCCGGTCGCGGACGTCGCGCCGCGCCGCGCCGCCGCTTCGGACCGCCGCACCACCGCCGACACGGGTCCTTTCACTCCTGCCTTCGACACAGGCTCCTTCGAAGCGCCCCTCGACACAGGCCCCTTCGAGCCCTGCTGGGAGACCGGGCCCATGCGGCGCATCCGCGACAGCGACCCCTTCGAGGCCGAGTTCGACAGCAACCGGTTCGAGTTCACCGACGAGACCGGGCCGTTGCCGCGCATCCGCGATACCGGACCGTTCGAGCCCGTCCACGGCGCCGGGCCGCTCGTCGTCGACACCGGGCCTTTCCAGCGTGTCGTCATCCCGGGGGCGACCAGCGCGTTCGACGCCTTCGCCCCGGTCGCGAGCGCCGTCCCGGGTGGGGACATCCTCAACTCCCCCGACGTCGGCACGGCGGCCTACCGGGGACGTCGCCGGCGTCAGGAGCCGTTTGTCGAGGAGCGGTTCGCCGAGGAGCGATTCGCCCCCTTCACCACTGACCTCGCCCCGCGCGGCCGTCGTCACCGCTCCGCCGGGTCCCCGCCGCCCTTTCCCGGGCAGGGCGGCCGCGAGCTGGTCGGCGCGATCAGCGCCACCTCCACGGGCCGGCCCAGAAGGGGCCGCCACCGCGCCTGAGTCCGCCCCCGGGTGCCGGGGCCTGCGGCGTGGTCGTTGTCAGCCCGCCGGAGCTCGGCCGCCGACCCCGTACCGGGCGGCGAAGTCCGTCAGACCGGCCACGGCGTCGCGGCTGCGCGTCCACGGCCGGACGATCAGGCGTTCCACGCCCAGCGCCGCCCAGGCGGGCACCTCGTCCGGCGAGGACAGGGAGTAGGCGTGCGCCGTCACAGGCACGCCCGCTGCCAACCGGTCGAGCTGCGGCTTGATCGATTCGAGGGTGTGCGGCATGCTGATCCACCCGTCGCAGAGCCGCGCCGCCCGGCGCAGCGCGGCCGGCGACTCCCCGCCCGCGAGCATGGGCAACCGCCGCTGCACCGGCTTGGGCTCGAAGGCGACCTCGGGGAAGGAGTAGAACGTCCCGGAGTGGGTGACGACCGGCTCGCTCCAGAGCCGCCTGACCACCTCGATCGCCTCGTCCAGCCGCGCCCCGCGCGTGCCGAACGGAATCCCGGCGGCCTCCCACTCGCCCCGGTACCAGCCGGCCCCGACCCCGCAGATGGCCCGCCCGCCCGAGACCACGTCCAGGGTGGCGAAGGCGCGCGCGGACACGAACGGGTGACGCAGGGCGAGCAGCTGCACTGCCGTGCCGAGCCTGACGTGCGAGGTGAAGGCGGCCAGCCAGCACAGGTACGCGGGCGCGTCGAACAGCGGCGTCGCAGGCTTGATCGCCGGCGCGGAGGTGCCGGGGTAGGCGGCCAGTGACAGGTCGGTGGCGAAGACGAGGTGCTCGGGCAGCCACACCGACTCGAACCCCAGCTCGTCGGCGGCCACCGCCACGTCCTTCCACGCGGCGGGATGCAGCAGCCCGAGCGGCACGCCGAACTTCATCACAGCCTCCGCCTCACGGGTACCTCCGCACATCGCCGCCCAGCACAGCGGCGCGCACGCGCTCGCGGTGAGCGGCCGTGGTGCCGTAGGCGGCCGACAACGACCAGGCCCGGGCGATCCAGAACCGGAGATCCAGCTCCTCGGTGTACCCGATGGCCCCGTGCACCTGCAGCGCCACCCTGGCCGCCAGCGTGGCGGCCTCCCCGGCGGCGGCCTTGGCGGCGCTCACGTCCCGCTCGACGGTGGCGGCGTCGCCGTCCACCGCAAGCGCCGCCCGGTACACCAGCGGCGCCGCGAACTCCACGGCCACGGCCACGTCGGCGAGCTGGTGCTTGACCGCCTGGAACGACCCGATCGCGGCGCCGAACTGCGTCCGCACCTTGGCGTAGGCGACGGAGACCGCGAGCAGTTCCCTGGCGACCCCGATGAGCTGGGCGGCGGTCGCGACCGTGGCCCGCCGCAACGCCGGACCGGCCGACCCGCCCAGCCTTTCGGACTCCTCGAACGCCACCTCGAACAGCGGCCGGCACGGATCGGCGCCGGGCCGGGGCGTGAGACGGGCCGATTCCCGCGCGACCAGCCGCAGGCCGTCGGCGCCCGCCACGACGATCACGTTCGCCAGGTCGGCGTCGGGCGCGTACACCTGCCCGGGCAGCAGCACGCTCACGCACACGGTCCCCGAGGCGAGCTTCGGGGCGCCCGCCACGAGGTACGGCGCCGCGACGGCGGTCTCCACGACCGGCCCGGGAAGGCACGCCCGCCCGGTCTCCTCCAGCGCGGGCACCACGTCGGCCAGGCCGAGCCCCAGCCCGTCGCTCTCGGGAGGCAGGAGCAGCCCGAAGAATCCCAGCGCGGCCAGTTGCTCCCACCCCGGCCGCCGCTCGGAGCGCAGCGCGGCCGGCGGGCAGTGCGCCCGCAGCACGTCACGCACGGTCGCGGCCAGCGCGAGCTGCTCGTCGGTGAAGGCGAAGTTCATCTCGGCAGCCCCAGGACCCGCTCGGCGATGATGTTGCGCTGGATCTCGTTCGTGCCCGCGTAAATGGGCCCGGCCAGCGAGAACAGGAATCCGTCCAGCCAGGGCGTCTCCCCCGCCCGCTCCCCCAGCAGCTCCATGGCGAGCGTGTGCATGCGCAGGTCCAGCTCCGACCAGAAGACCTTGCCCATGCTGGCCGCCGCCCCGACCTCCTCCCCCGCCATGATCTTCCGTGCGGTCCCGAAGGTGTGCAGCCGGTACGCCTCCGCCTCCGTCCAGCACCGGGCGGCCCGATCGGCGAGCGCGGGGGCGCCGGCGGCCGAGCTCCGGCGGGCCAGCGTGACGAGCCGGTCGGCCGTGGCAAGGAAGCGGCCGGGGCTGCGCAGGGTGAGGCCGCGTTCGGAGGAGGTGGTGGCCATCGCGATCCGCCATCCCTCGCCGACCTCGCCCAGCACCGTGGAATCGTCGACGAACACCCCGTCGAAGTGCAGTTCGGCGAAGCCGGGCAGCCCGTCGAGCTGCGCGATCGGCCGGACCGCGACGTCGTCCATCGGGAACATGAAGTAGGTCAGTCCCTTGTGCCGCGTCCCCGACGTGCGGAACAGGCCGAATCCGTGGCTGGCGTACGCGGCCCGCGAGCTCCACGTCTTGTGCCCGTACAGCCGCCAGCCGCCGGGCGCGGGCTCGGCCCGGGAGATGAGCGCGGCGAGGTCGCTGCCCGCCTCCGGCTCGGACCAGGCCTGCGCCCACACGTCGTCGCCCCTGGCCATCCTCGGCAGCCAGCGTTCGCGCTGCTCCGGCGTGCCGAACCGCATGAGGCACGGCGCCAGCAGGAAGATCCCGTTCTGGGTGACGCGGGCGGGGGCGCCGGCGGCCCAGTACTCCTCCTCGAAGATCAGCCAGTCGATCAGGGAGGCGCCGCGGCCGCCGTACTCCTCGGGCCAGGAGACGACGGACAGCCGAGCGCCGGCCAGCCGCGCCTCCCACGCGCGGTGCGCGGCGAAGCCCTCGGGGGTGTCCATGGACGGGAGCGGTCCCGGCGCGTGCGTGCTGAGCCAGTCGCGAACCTCGGCGCGGAATTCCCGCTCGGCCGGGGAGAAGTCGAGATCCACGACCACCAACCTAGCGCACGCTTGGTTCGCTCGCCAGGCCGCCGTGCACCCAACTACTCTGATGGTTGTGCAGGGACTACTGCTCCGGCTGTCCACGCTGGACGCCGACGCGGAGAGCGCGGTGCGGGTCATCGCGTACTTCGACTCGCTGGTGCGCGACCACGTGAGCGTGCCCGTCCTGGTGCACGCCACGGCCCGGCTGGCGCAGTGCCCGGTGGGGCTCTTCGACGCGGCAACCGGCCGGCGCATCCGCACCTCTCCCAGCGGGGTCGCGGACCGGCCGGCGACGCCCCCCGCCCAGGTCAGGGAGCTGAGCTCCGGGCTCGGGTCGGTCTGGATGGAACGCGAGGGCGCCGCCCACGGGCTCGACGAGATCGTGCTCGAACGGTACGCGGCCGCCGCCGAGGTCACTCTGGAACGTGCCGCCGCCCTGGCGCAGGCGGGCCAGGACCCGGCGCTGGTCGAGCTGGTGTTGTCGGCCGAGACCGGCGAGGCGGAGCGGGCCAGGGCGCTGCGGCTGCTCGGCTTCGCCCCGTCCGCTCCGCTGCAGGCCCTCGCGATCGCGCTGTCCGACCAGGGGCTGGCGGCCGGGCTGCGCACGATGGGTCACCAGGTGCGCGAGGCCAGGATCGGCGACACCGAGGCCGTCCTGGTGGCGACCAACCTGCCGGATTCCGTCGTGCCCGACGGCGCGCGGGTGGGGATCGGGCCCTCGCTGCCCGGCGCGCAGGCGGCCGAGTCGTGGGCCGGCGCGCGTACGGCGCTGCGCTTCACCGGCCCGCACGACCCCGTGATGCGCTGGTCCGAGCTGGGCGCGCTGGCGTTGTTCGCCGACCTGCCCGAGGCGGCGATCGCCGGGCTGGCCGACGTCCGGGCGGTGGAACGGCTCGGCGAGGAGGCGGCGGCCGTGGTGCGGGCGCTGTGCCTGGCCGGCTCGATCCGCGGCGCGGCCACCTCCATGCACCTGCACCACAGCTCGATGGCCGCCCGCATCGCTCGCGCCGAGTCGGTGCTGGGCTTCTCGCTCGCCGACGCGCCGGGGCGCCTGCGCGCCCACCTGGCCCTCGCCCTCGCCCGCCTGCGCGCGAACCTTCCCGCTACAGGCCGTACGCCCGCTTGAGCGCGGCCAGGCGGGCCGCCTTGGCCCGCTTGCTGAGCTCGGCGTCCGGCACCATGCCGTCGAACCCGTGGAAGGCGCCCGGGTAGAGGTGGAACTCGGTGGACACGCCGGCCTGCGACAACCGCAACGCGTAGTCGATGTCCTCATCCCTGAACACCTCCAGCTCACCGACGTCGATGAACGCCGGCGGCAGCCCGGACAGGTCGGTGGCGCGGGCCGGGGCCGCGTACGGAGGCACGTCGTCCGTGCCGATCCGGTCGCCGAGCAGCGCGGTCCAGCCGAAGATGTTCGCCGCCCTGTCCCAGACGATGGCCTCGGCGAACTCGTGGCTGGACGGGGTGATGTTGCGGTCGTCCAGCATCGGGCACACCAGCAGCTGGAACGCCACGTCGGGGCCGCCCCGGTCGCGAGCCAGCAACACGGTCCCCGCGGCGAGCCCGCCGCCCGCGCTGGCGCCGCCGACGGCGATCCTGGCCGGGTCGATGCCCAGCTCGCCGGCCGCCTTGGCGGTCCACACCAGGCCCGCGTAGCAGTCCTCGACCGGGGCGGGATACGGGTTCTCCGGCGCCAGGCGGTAGTCGACGGAGACCACGACGGCGCCGAGCTGCTCGGCGTAGCCGATCATCATCGCGTCGTCGATCTCCGGCACCCCGATGACCATCCCACCGCCGTGGATCCAGTAGAGCCCCGGCCGGTTGGTCGGGGCTCGGCCCTCGCCGGCCGGGCGGTAGATCCGTACCCGGACGTCCGGCGCGCCGTCGGGTCCCGGCACGTGCCGGTCCTCGATCACCACGTCGGTGTCCGCGGGCGGCGCGGCCGCCAGGAACGCGTTGATCTGCGCTCGGAGCCCGTCGAGCTCCTCGGGGGCCACGCTGGGCAGGTCGAACACCGGCAGCGGCGTCTGCTCGAGCGCGATGCGGATTTCCGGGTCGAGGTTGGGGTGGTGTGCCATGCGGTTAACCTTCCACGGGTCGCGGGGCGTCACTCCTCGATGGTCCGAGCCCTCACCCGGTGCTCACAACCGCCATCCGGCGGTGTTTGTTCAGCTCACGCCCACCGTTCGGCGAGGAGCTCGAGGACCCTCTCGGCGAGAGGGGCGGCGCTGGCGGGGTTCTGGCCGGTGACGAGCCGGTCGTCCACGACGACCTGGGCCTGCCAGTTCGGGCCAGGCTCGTGCTTGGCGCCCCGGTCCACCAGCTCGTCCGCCAGCAGGAACGGCACCACCTGCGCCACGCCGCGCAGCTCCTCCTCCTCGTTGGTGAAGGCCGCCACCCGCTTGCCCGCCACCAGGTACGACCCGTCGGACAGCGTGAGGTTCACCAGCGCGGCAGGACCGTGGCAGACGGCGGCCACCACGCCGCCCCGCTCGTACACCTCCCTGCCGACGCGGAGGACGCCGGGATCGCCGGGGAAGTCCCACATGGTGCCGTGGCCGCCGGCGTAGAGCACGGCGTCGTAGCGGGAGGCGTCGACGTCGGCCAGGCGCGCGGTGTCGCGGGACTCCGGCGAGGCGAGGAAGGCCACCTGGGCGGGGTCGTCCGGGTCGAAGCCGTCCTGGGGCGGCTCGCCACCGCGCACGCTGGCGACGTCCACCTCGTACCCGGCCTGGCGGAAGATCTCCCAAGGGTGGGCCGCCTCGGGCACGTAGTATCCGGTCTTCTCCACCCCGCCGAGGTCGTCGTGGCTGGTCAGTGCGATGAGAATGCGCTTGCTCATGCCTGACAGCATGGCCTGCGCCTGCCATCAGCGACAAATAACCAAACATCCCCCGAGCCATCAGAATAGTGATATGTCGCCTGTCTCGCTGGACCTGCTCCGGACCTTCCTCGCGGTGCACAGGACCGGCTCCCTCACGGCCGCGGCGCAAACGCTCGGCCTGTCGCAACCGGCGGTGACCGCGCAGGTCAAGACCCTGGAGTCGGCGCTGGACCGGCCGCTGTTCGACCGGTTGCCGCGCGGCGTCGCCCCCACGCCGGCCGCCGACGAGCTGGCCCGCCGGGTGGCGGCCGCACTCGACGCACTGGACGAGGTGGTGGAGTCGGAGCTGCCCTCGGACGAGGCCGTGCATCTGGGCGGGCCGGCCGAGTTCCTGTGCGAGGTGGTGATGCCGATGCTCGCGCCGCTGGTCGAGGACGGGCTGCGGCTGCGTACGACGCTCGGCCTGACCGACGACCTGCTGGCGGACCTGGCGGCCGGGCGGCTGGACCTGGTGCTGTCCACGATCCGGCCCCGGGTGCGCGGCGTGCAGGCCGACCCGGTGTACGACGAGGAGTTCCTCCTGGTCGCCGCGCCGCCGCTGGCCGCCACGTGGAGGGACGCCAAGGCCGGCGTCCCGCTGGTGGCCTATGCGGAGGACCTGCCCATCGTGCGCCGCTACTGGCGGACCGTGTACGGCAGGCGGCCGGCGATGGCGGCCCAGGTCGTCATCCCGGACCTGCGCGGCGTGCTCAGCGCGGTCCGGGCCGGCATGGGGGTCTCGGTCCTGCCCGCGTACCTGTGCCGCCGCGACCTGGACGCGGGCACCCTGGTCACTCTGGCCGACCCGGAGGAGCCGCCGATCAACACCGGATACCTGGCCGTCCGCTCAGGTGCCCAGGCCAGGCCCGCCGTGGCCAGGGTGCGGGCTCACCTGCTCGAAGCCTTCCGGGCGAACCCGCTGTACTGAAGCGGGTGCCGCAGGTTCGAATCCTGCCGGGGGCACTCATCTCCACCAGGCTATTTGCCCTCTGACCTGCGGTTTCTCTGCCGCAGGTCTTTTGCTTGCCATGCCCCGAGGGCACCCGTATGCAGCCGTAGGACCTTGATCACGGGATACATACGGGATGATCTTGGACGCATTTCCTACTCGCGGGTATCTGCTGGACCAGCGGCGAGAGCTTCGATTCGGCAGAGCCGCAGGCCGCACCCCGCCCGGGAGTGCGCGGCGGAGGCAGTGCAGGGATCACGTCGCCCCACCGCGCAGCCATGTCAGTTGCCGCCACCGGTCCCGGCCGTGTCGATGGGCCAGACGGCCAGCATGTAGCTTTCGCCGCGCTCCCTGGCGACCATCGTCGGCGACAGGCGGTGGGAGCGGCCGTGCACCCGAACGCCGTAGCGGCCCGCGCCCTGGTAGGCGAGGTTGAGATAGGGGGTCGGGTCGTCGTCGATGGCGATGAAGTCAGGCAGCTGCATAATGCCGGTGGTAGTGACGAATTGGCATCCTGGGACGCCTGCCGGCTCTTAGCGGGCATCCGAGGCGCCTCGAAGCTGAAGTTCACCCGCATGTCGGCGATGCCATCTGCGACAGCGGAGATGATCACGATCACGTCGGGTGCCGTGGCCATCCATCCGCCCTCCCTCAGTTTCGGGCAAGCCGGTCGGCTGCCGGTTGAGATTGCAGATCACGACGCGTCCTTCACGCACTCTGATCCGGCCGACCAGCACGTCCGGAGGGGGAACTGGCCATTGGTCGCGCCCCTGCGCGCGGTAGCCGATCTCGCCTTCTGGGCCGGCGGCTAAGGCGGCCTGTCCTGGCTTTCGGGCCATCTCCTCTGCTGCAGCCGGTGACTCATACAGCGGCCACACCGTGAACAGGAATCGCTCCAGAGGCTCTTCGGTCGCGTCTCGGCCATGGCTTCGGCCTCTGGCCTAGACCCGCAAAGAGTAGCGACCCACCCCGCGATGAGCCAGGTTAGGCAGATCCGACGACGAGCCGGCCATCATGCCGCGCACGAGGAGACTGCCCGTCGTCGAGGTCACAGTGACCTCCTCGGCCTCCTCCCACTCTTGGCTGGACAGGGGCGGCTCGTACGCCGCCAGCTGGACCACTACCCCGACGACGCCCGTGTGCACGCCGGCAATGACGACACCTCCAACCACCAAGCCATTGAGGTGATCTCAGCGAAATTGTTCGGACGATTGGGATTTCTTGGACGTCGTTGCCGACGTTCCGGGCCTTTCGGGAGGAGTCGCCGAAGGCCGGAAACAGGCATGGAGCCCCCGGTAAAAGAGCTCTCACCACAAGACGCTCAACCGGCCGGAAGGCTCCACGTGATTGCTCATCGTGCCACGCTCGACGTCTCCCGCGCACTCGTTCAGTACGTCGCCCGCCTCCTGCACGAAGAACGCCGCCTGCGTGGCACCCCGAAAGGCAGCCGGGTCTTGAGCCCGTTCCGGCAGGCGGTCATGGTGGTGCGCTGGTTCCGCGGTGAGCATGACGTTCCCAAGCTCGGCCGTGATCACCGCGTCTCCCGGGCCACCGCCTACCGCTACATCCACGAGGGAATCGAGGTTCTCGCAGCTCAAGCGCCGGATCTGTCCCAAGCCATCGAGCGCGCACACGCTGAGGGGCTGGCGTACGTGATTCTCGATGGCACCCTGATCTCCATCGACCGCTGCGCCGAGCAGACCGTCAGCGTCAAGGGCGAACCCATCGACGCCTGGTACTCAGGCAAGGCCCACCAGCACGCCGGCAACCTGCAAGCGCTCTCGGCACCGGACGCCGGGGGAGGGAGGTCATGTTCTCGATGCCACCGAGGTCTGCTCAGATGACGACAACCGCGACGTAGAAAGGACTACGGTGAGAATACGGTTGTCGTTCTGAACCTTCAGCAAAGCTGGCCTCCCTTAAAGTTCTCGCTCACTTTCCCATTTAACCAGCAGGTATCCGCGTCACATCGCCACCAGAGCGGCGCACTAACAGAATCACCACTAATACGGCTATGACTAAATTCACCATCAAGAAGACATTTAGTCTATTCAAGCTCACAAGGAGCGAATAGGCCGATACAATCACCTCAACGCCAATGACAACACCCGCCCCCCATCGGATCCGCCGTGTGACGACGAAGCTCAGGATGGCCGGCAGAAAGCCGCTCGCTAAAACGAAGATCGACAGGGGCGGCAGTACGCTCATCTCCCGATCGACTGTATATCCACTGACAATCAGGCCGATCTTGACCGCGAGACCGACCAGTGCAATGGCGGATTGCAACAGCATGAGAGCACGGACACGCCGTGTTGTGCGATCAGTGAGCTTCACTGGATATACCTTTCCCAATCGCGAAGCCGCCGGTGGCCTGCGAGGCCACCGGCGGGCTCCTACATGCTTAGAAGTACTTCGTCGATGCCCTCACCCAGCAACTCTGCAGGTTCATCGGGTCGGAGGCCAGCGGCCCTCCCTTCATCGGGAATTGTACAGTGACATTCATTATGTGTCGGATGCTGTCGAACCAGCATAGACCGAGTATTCCCTCACAGTCCACTGTGAACGGCCTGATCTTGCCGGGAACCGGTATTTGCACCCACAGGTTTCCTGCTTCGCCGTCTACTGAGTAAGAAGCCGAGTCGTTTGTCTTACTGAATCCGGCTCCACCCACTCCCGTGTCGAGGCTAATGCTTCCCACCGTCATTGAGAATTTTGCGGTGCTGGCGAGTTTAACCTTGATGTTCTTCACTAGATTCTTGTTCGCGGCTTTGAAGGCCGACGTCATCTTGACATGACTCCAGCCCTGAAGTTCTTCGACCCGCACGCTTGTCGGGCCACCCAGCGTGTAATTGTGCACCCCCGACCAGCGCAGGACTCCGCCCGATTCGAAGCTCATACCAGACATAACGTTCTGCTTGCCGTAAGTGTCGATACGGCAGATGTCCTGCCCGAAGTCGCAGTTGACCCTGTAGCCGAAAACGGTGTCGCCGTTCTTGCCCTTACCGCACAAACTCTGCGCCGACGCTGCCGCGGCCACGCCTTGTGCGAGTGCGGGGGTGCTTCCGCACCCGTCCGGCCCCGGGCCTTCGAGGATCATGTCCATGTCACTAACGTCGACGTCGACGACCACGGATATATGCCTAATGTGGCCGCAGTCCGTGAAGGAATAGTCCAAGGTGTCGGTCAACTCACTCGGCTTCGACAGTTGATTGCCGTCTTTATCCGTCGTGACGTCGGTCCAACTTCGACTGAAGGTAGCCCGAAGTGTGGGACTTCCGTCCGGCGACGTATACGCAAGCGTATTACTGAGAGAAACGGACGTGCCGGTCCGCTCTGTGTTGCTCTTCTCCAGACCTTCCTTCTCTTCAACCAGAATGGGGTTGGTAAGCGACAACTTCGCGGTGACCGGGCTCCGCGGATCCAAGCCGTCCGATTGGTTTTGTGTGTTCGCCGTGCTCACGCTGCTTGACCAGACATCCGGATAGGTGCCTTCCACGACGCCGCTCTGTCGCAAATAGTATTCCTGCACCGTCACTTTGAGAGACCCCTGGCTGACCGCTGATTCGCATTCTGCGGGGGGAGCCGGCAGAGCCCGTGGAGTCAGCGAGATGCTTTCCCACTCTCCTCTGCCGAAACGCGTCTTCGCAGCGACTTTGATCGTGTAAGTCTCACCATTCGTCAAGCCGGTGATAGTAGCCGAGGGCATCGTTGTCTGGACGGAGCGCACGCTCTCGCCCGTCGACGAGACCGCCTCTACCTCGTAGCCCTCCAGCAGCGCGAGAGAACCGGTGCTGGACGGGATGGCCCAAGAGACGATGACTCCCCCATCACCGGGCTGACCGGAGAGATCTTGGACCTTACTCGGCGGACCAGCGGGCGTGTAGCCAATCTTCAGGCTAGGCGGCGTCGAAGCGGTCGGCTCCGCAAATGTGACCGTTGTCGGATTGTCGGTCTTCACCAACAGCCATGAGTACTGATCTCCGACGATGTCAACCTTGGGCTGAGCGATGGTCACGGAATACTTTGAGGCATCGTTCGTGGTCTCGACGACAGTGCCGATCGTGGTCTCAGTGGTGACCGACGAGTCCAGACGCGTGATCGTTATCGGCGTGTCCTGAGGACACGAACCGCCGGAACACGTTGGTGTGCCGAGATCCAGCAGTGCCTCGACCGGTAAAGCGTCGTCTGGAAGTTCGTCCAGCCTGAATCCGATCATCGCGGCGGTCTTGTCGGCACCGCTACCGCCGATCCGTATCATCGAGTCATCGGTTACTGTACATGGTGACCCGCCGCAGGCGGTGGGGTCGGTCTTGGCCGTCTTGATGACGAAGCTGTCTTTGCCCAGTGTCAGGTGCCGGACATCCCCAGTGGGCGGCGGCGGAGGTGTGCCAGGGGTCGTGAAGGAAACCGCAGCGGTCTTGGAAGTGCAAACTTCCTCGACAAATTCGTCTGAGGTAGCGCCACTGACCGGCCCTCGCTGCGCGGTAGCCGCGGCTGTCGTTCCGCCGAGTGGGGTGTTCATGTCGGTGGTGATTTCGGCGGCGCTTTGGGCGCGGTTGTAGACGCGTACTTCATCGATCGCGCCGTTGAAGTACTCGCCCCACTTGGCGTTGCTGCCGATCCGGAGCGCGCCGCCGTCGTCGACCAGGCTGCCGGTCATTGTGAGTTGTCCGGTCTGAGTGCCGTTGACGTACAGCTTGGCGATGCTGCCGTCATAGGTGACGGCGAGGTGACTCCAGACGGTCACCGGCAGGGCAGTGGTGCCGTTGACCGTCTGGTGACCGGTGGCGTCGGGCTTGAGCAGCCAGGCCGATGGCACCGTTCCGTTGGAGGCGTACAGACCGTACGCGGATCCGGCGGTATGGCCCTTCATCGCCACGGTTCGCCAGCTGCTCACGGTGGTGGGGTTGACCCAAGCGGAGAGGGTCATGCCTGTGGTGAGCCGGAGCACGCTGCTGTGGGGGATCGTAACCGTGCTCGTGCTGCCGTTGAAGGACAGTGCCTTGCCGTGCTTGCCCGTGACCCAGGTGGTGTCGGCCGTCGTGCCGGTGCCGGCCTTGCCGGAGGCGTCGCCGATGCTGGTCCCGCTGCCCTCTTCCATGCCGTAGGCCGCGACAAGTCCCTCCGGTAGCGGCGTGGGTGTGGGGGTTGGTGTGGGAGTTGGTGTCGGGTCCGGAGGCGTGGTCTCGCCGGCCTGCCCGACGGCGCAGGCCACCATCTGCCACTTGTACGTGGTGCCGGGCTGGACGGTGTTGGCGGGGATCTGGAAGGAAGCGCGCTCACCGCCGTTGACGCTGCGCGTGCCGAGCGGTGCGGCGCCGACGGGCGTGCCGTTGCTGTCGTACAGGTAGTACTTCGTGGTCACCGGGCCGCCGGAGGGGCGGTTGACCATGCCGGACAGAATCGGCTGAGAAGGTTCAGCCATGCCGGTCTCGGTGTCCGTCGGGAGCATCGGCGCATCGGAAGTGATCCGGTAGGCCGGGCTTTCGTTGCAGGACGGCGGGATTACGCCGGTGCGGCAGGCTTTGACGACGAATTTGAAGCTGGCCGGGTTGTCCAGCGTGAACACCTTATCCAGCACCTGGCCGGAGGGGATGTTGTTGTGCGTGGTGGTGCCGGGCACACCGACGAGGGCGCGGATGTCCTGGGCGGTAAGGACCCGCTGGTAGACGTGCACATCGTCCACCGCACCGTCCAGATCCCCGGCCAGGGCGCGCCCCTGGCCGATCTCGAAGACACCCCGGGCGTTCCAGGTGGCGGTGTGGTCGCGTTCGCCGGCCAGAATGCCGTCCACATACAGCCGGATCTTGCCGGCGGCGTGGTCGTACTGGGCGGCCACATGCGTCCACTCGTTGATCTTCGCCAGGTCCTTGGACTGCACGACGGTTTCGTAGATGCGGTCTGCCCGGTCCTCTTTGATCATGGACAGCAGCCAGCGCTGGTCGTACTCGGGCGCTGAGGAGGTGCGGTAGGACAGCGTGAAGCCGGGCAGGTGGACGCCCATCTGGGACAGCACTGCCTGCTCGGTGGTGCTGTTGTCCAGGCGCACCCAGGCGGTCGCGGTAAAGCTCTGGTTGGTGTTGATGACCGGACCGGTGGTGGCGGCGTACGCACCGTCGGTGAACTTCACCGCCTGACCGAGCTGCCCCGGAATCCGGGTGTAGGACCCGGTCAGGGTGGCCGGGAAGTTCTTGCCGGAGGAGTCGGCGGCGGTGGCGCCGGAGGTCTCATCCAGCTTCCAGTACGCCTGCTCACCCACGGGTAGCTGGGTGGCCGGAGGCGCCATGGTGGAGTCGTTGACGGTCACCGTGTAGTTCAGCGGCGTCGCCTCGGGCACGCTGGACTTGTAGCTCACCTTCACGTTGGTGCTTCGCGCGATGGCGTCATTGCCCACCATCGAGTCGATCGACTCGGCGGTTACGGTGGGGATCTCCGGCGGCAGCACCCAGTCCACGCTCAACTTAGGCACGTTCTGGCCCCACAGCTGCGCCCAGAAGGAGAAATCCTCCCACAGATCCTGGGGCACTGGACTCTCCTGGGACAGCCGGAGCATCAAGCCGTGATTCTGCGTCCCCGAGGCCCATGCCTGGGCCATCGGGGTGAGGTCCCAGCTCCACACGGAGCCTGCGGTGCCGGGCAGGGAGCAGGGGTCGATGGAGGAGCGTCCCTCGGCGGTGGTGGTGGGCTGGTTGCTCCAGGAGGTGTCGTCGGCCACCCAGGACTGAGTGATCCGGTGGGCGCTGATGCCCTGGAACTCGCTGCAGGATGTGACATCGGTACGCAACATCAGCTGCATGGTGGCCTTAACGACCTGGCGGCCGGTGATGGTCGCGGTGTCAAAGGCCATCAACGCCCGGCTGTTGTCCTCCTTTCTAGTGCAGGTCGGATAGGGATTGCAGGTCTGGTAGTTGCGTCGTCCGACGTATCCGGGGCTGATCTGGGCGTTGGGCGATCGGATCCCGACCTCTTGAGTGATCCCGAGCGTGGTGGTGGGATCCACAGTCACCGGGTATCGCGTGGCCGGGTCAGCCAGCCAGGCCGCATCCGGCTTCAGCACCAGCAGGGGCGAGCCCTTGCTGGTCTCGACCGACGTTTTGATCTTCGTCTGACGTCCCAAGTGCTCGGCGGTCGGCTTGCTGGCAGCCGCGTCCCACATCACAGGAGGCGGGGCGGAGGCCAGCGTTCGCTTGCCAGCAGTGAGCGTAAGGCCACCCGACTTGGTCACCTTGAGCGTGAGCCCCTCTGCCTGCACCGGCATCCGGAACTCTAGAGGACCGGTGGGCCGCTCACGCAGCACGACGTCGTGCCGGAACCCGGTGGGCAACGCGGTCACCACCAGATCCGCGCCCTTGCCCGCTGCGTCGACGTATCGGGCGACATTGCCGTTGACTTCCGGACGCGGCAAATGGGTGGGCCACGACAGGGCGAACCGCTGCCCTTTGGCGTGCTCCATGGAGACGAACGGCTTGTCACCGCCGAGTGAGAATTCCACATTCGCCTTGGCCAGCTTGGGCCTGAGCACTCCGTCCTGCTCGACGAGCGTAGGGTCCAGCCATGCCCAGGAGCCGTCGGCCTGCTTCGACTGAGCCGGACCGCCATAAGAGTGCGTGGTCAGATGCCCGTCGGGATAAGCCCAAACCCGCGACGTCTCGGTGAACGCCGCCTCGACGGGCACCGCTTTGTCCTGCTTCTTCGCTTCCTCGATGGCCGCACGTAGCGGGGCGTCAGGATCTTCGGGCCGCGGAAAGGTGGTTACGGAAGGAGAAGGCAGAGTTGGGGCTGGCTCCGGGTCGGCCTTCGCCGCACCTGAAACACCTGCTACCAGCAGCGATGCTGCCACCGTGAGCACCGTCGCCATCGCGAGGTGTCGGCGAGGCGGCCAATCCCGTCTCGCCGCGTCAACTAACTTGTCCACTAACCCCAGGTATTCAACCGAGGCGGTAGCTGTCCTCTAGAACATGAGAAAAGGTGCCCCTGAACTGCAAGGATTCGGGTGTCGAAGCCATATCCACTGCAGAAGCAGGTGCACCTTTCTGGTGAGTGAGCGTACCGGGTGGGACCGGCGGTTGTCTGTTGCCGCCGATGGAAAGGGACTGGTCGGTCACGCGGGCGCGGTGCTGTTGCACAAGATCGCTGACCGGGTGGGGCTGACCGAGGCACTCGGCGGCCTGTGGCCCGACGGACAGAGTGCAACCTGGCGCGATCGCGCGCACGTGCTGGTCAGCCTGGCCGCAGCGATCGTGTGCGGCGCGCGGAGCCTGCTAGAGGCCGAGCGACTGCAAGCCCACCAGGCGGCGCTGTTCGGAGTGGCGCCGTCGGACTCCACCACCCGCCGTGCGCTGGCCAGCCTGGACGAGCCGATGCTGGCCCGCATCGCCAAGGCCCGGGCAAGGGTACGAGGCCAGGTCTGGCAGCTGCTGCACCTGCGCCCCGGCGGCTTTCCCTGGCTGAAGGTGGCCGGCAAACGGCTGCTGGGCTGGATCGTCATAGACATCGACGCCACCATCATCACCTCGGTCTCCGACAAGCACGGGGCGGCCGTCACGTTCAAGAAGACCTATGGCTTTCACCCGCTGGCCTGCTGGTGCGCCAACACCCAAGAATCGCTGGCGATGCTGCTACGTGAGGGCAACGCGGGCAGTAACACCGTCGCCGACCACCTGCGCGTGCTGAGCGAGGCCCTGGCTCAGATCCCGAACTCCTGCCGGGCCAAGATCCTCGTCCGAGTGGACGGCGCGGGCGCCACCCATGACCTGCTGACCCATCTGGAAGGGTTGAACACCACCCGCCGCACCGTGCGCTACCTGGTCGGCTGGACCATCACCACACTCGACGAGCAGGCGATCGCCCGCCTGCCCGCCACCGCCTGGGCCGACTCCCTTGATCAGAACGGCGGCCTCCAGCAGGGCTATCACGTGGCGGAGCTGACCGGCCTGAACCAGCGCAACGGCTGGCCGGAGGGCATGCGGCTGCTGGTACGCCGGGTCCGCCCCTCGGCCCGCCATCGCAAGAACCTCACCGCATTCGAGACCCGCACCGGCTGGAAGTACTCGATCATCGCCACCAACATCGGCCGTATGTGGGGCATCGCCGGCTCCCACCATCCGCAGTGGCTGGACGCTCTGGCCCGCGCACACGCGGTGGTCGAAGACCGGGTGCGCGCCGGCAAGGCGATGGGCCTGCGCAACCTGCCCAGCCAGGACTGGACCGTCAACCAAGGCTGGATCGTGGCCGCCAACCTCGGCCACGATCTGGACTGCTGGGTACGCCTACTCGCTCTACACGATCAAGACGGCCTTGAGCGCGCCGAACCGGACACCATGCGCTACCGGCTCTACCACCTGCCCGCCCGCCTGAGCGCCCACGCCCGGCGTCGCTACCTGCGGATCGAACGCACCTGGCCCTGGGCCCAGGCGTTCGTCCTGGCCTGGCAGCGCCTCACCGACCTGCCCGCCCTCGCCTGAGGGCCGGACCTCGCCGCAACGATCAGGAAGGAGCCCAGCCCCGGGCCCGTGGAACCCGGCGCCCCCGCAGCGACATGCGACGGCCCACCCCAACCGCCTCGGGGACATTACGGGCAAACTGCGGAGCCACTCACGCAACACAGCCCGCTGACGAATTGAGGCTAACACCTCTCTACTTTAGTTGAATGACAATAGCGAACTATTCTTTACCTTTATTCAAGATCGCTGTGCAATGTGAAAAAAATCACGCGAAAAAAACACGCAACCCCGTAACGCTCGCGAAGTATTGGCCGATAAGTATGGCTATAAGTGCACGCTGAAGTGGTAATTCTCATTTTCGTCACAGGTCGTCTACCTGTCGTTGCGCAGCGCGATCTTTGCCATGATGGCGCCCTGTGTTTTCACCGTCGCACAGCAGGCGGCGCGCAGGATGGGTGACCAGCCTGGGGAACGCCCGTACAGCACGAATCCAAGCCGAAGCGTCGGCCAAAGCTCAGCGTCACGCTCAGATTCGCGAGGCACGTCGCACGGCCTACCTCGAATTCCTGGAGCAGGCCCACATCAGAGGCGAGCTCTACTACAGGCTCGGTGACGTCTACATGCAGCTGACGCAACCGGACGAGCGGCGGAAGAAGCCTCAGAACTTATGTACCGCTCTGCGGGATGCCTACGATCCGCTGGCCCGATGCGCCAGACTGGTCCTCCTCGAAAGCGGAAGCGATCACTGCAAGGGTGGAACCCGTCCAGGACGCGGTCTCGGACGCCAACGAAGCGCTGTGGGACATCACACAAGGTGCCCCTGATGCACAGGCGCGCTTCAACCACGCCCACCAGGTGTTCCGCGATCGGCTACAGAGCTACACCGAAACGGCCGAACAGCCATAGGGTGTCCGTAGCTGTCGTCCCTTCGGGGTCAAAGGTTCGGGCCGGGAGATATGCCGTGTTTTGCGGCATAGGCGGAGAGCTGTTCGTCTTCTGGCGCAAAGCCGCCCATCATCCACGTATCGCCGCTGTCCTTGACCACGACGATCGGGCCATATCCCGGGCCGCGGACGTGAGAGATATCACGCGTCTCAATGTATCGGACTGTGTTCCATGGGAAAACGAAACACCATCCTAGGTCGTCCACGGACTCGTCGTCATAAAAAGCCAACGGCTCCTCGGCGGTTGAGAAGCGCGCCAGATACCGCTCGGCGAGCACTTTGGCCTGCTCGATTTCCAATTCACCCTCCTGATCAGTTCGTGCGGAGGAATTCCAGCTGAGCGAACTGCTCGGGCCTTGCCCAGGTGCCGGTCTGGCCGTCGACGAAGTATATCTTGCCGCCACGGTTCACCACATTGAAGACGTGGCCTGCCCGAGGCAGGCCCGTTTGTGGATCAACGCGCATGCCGTGGATGATCCCACGCGCGCCGTCTCCAGCCCTGAGCAACTCTGCAACTATTTCGTCATAGTCCTTGACCGGGCGGAACGACCTTCCTCCGCCAACGCTGTCCGTCACGCTGTTGGGCCAGTTGAACGGATGCGTGGGGTGGTGCGGGACTGCGGATATCGGCGCCGATCCCGATAGAACCTGGTCTACGACCACCACGCAGCTCTGGCAATTATTCGTGTATTCCCATGCTTGCGAAGAGAACTGGGGGTTCACACCCTTGAGGTCAGAGAACCTTGCGTCGAACTCCTGCTGCGTAGCGTTGCCGCCATGGCGCGTGATATTCGGATCCTGGAATGGCGACTTCACAGGCAGCCCGGGAATTGTTGGTCCCTGGCGGCGGCTGCCGTCATCGAAGCCCTTGCGGAGCCGGTTGGCGGCGGTGACTCCGCTACCCGTCCCGGCAGTGACAACGGAGAGGATGACGTCAGGAAGCAGACGGCCGAACCAGCGGGCCGGATCCTTCTGCAGAGTTTCCAGATCGATGAGGGCCTTGCCGAACTCGACCGGCTGCTGCGTAGCGAATACGGTCGTCTCTCCGACCCCGCGCAGACGGTTCAGATAGCCGAGCGGATCGGTGATCAAGCCGAGCTGCGACCAGTTCCACGCGCCCTTGAGCAGCCCCCAGGCGCCCTCGTTCGCACCCTGGACGAACGGCGCGGCCACCGTGTCGACGTATTGCTGAGCGGCCTTGCCGATCTGCGGCTGGCCCAGTTTCACGCTGAGCCGCTCCACATTGCCGGCCCAGAAGTCGCCGTACCATGCGATTCCCTTGTTGATGAAAGAGGTCGCTTGCTCGGTGAATTCTTCGACGGGAGAGCTGACTTGGCCCCGTAGATCGAGGAGGGTGGGGATCCACCCGAGGATGGGTGCGGGTGGCGCCCCGCCGGCGGTGCCCGACGCTGTCTGCGTGCCCTCCATGACCGGCTGGGACGGGGTCTTCAGGAGTTCGGCGCGGCGTCGCTGAAGGTCGGTCCGCTGGTCGAGGATCCAACTCCCGGCCATGGTGACGGCCTGACCCGAGGTGGTGGCTAGGCCCAGCCGGGACAGCACGGCGGAAAGCTGATGGCCCGCCTCCTGCCAGTCCCTTCCCACACGGCCGAATTCGGCGTCCAACGCCTGCATGAGAGCGGGAGAACCACCGACATATCCGCCGGGCGGCGGCGGAAGAGCCGCCGGAGGCGGGCGAAGGTGCGGAGCGTCAACCTTGGGCAGGTGTCCCTCGGCCGTCGCGATCTGCTCGACCGCGTCGAAGGCGCGGAGAAACGCCTGCCGTACGATCGCGTGCCGCTCGGTCAATCCCTCGTGCATTCGCGTGGCGCCGGGTCCGAGCAGTGCGCCGTCGCCGAAGAGCCGGAACGTCTGTTCCAAGGCGTTTCCCTGCTCTTCGGCTAATCGCGCGATCGTCACCAGCATCAGCTGGGCTTCTTCGGGAGGGGCCATGCGCTCCCACCTGTCGCGGTATACGGCTTGCGCTACGCAAGAGGCTAAGAACGCCGAATGTCTGGCATGTCGAGGTATTACCAATGCGCATGATCCATCCACAGATACGTGGACGAGGGCGCGTGTCCGGGACCCCAAAACTGCGCAGCCGAGCACGTCCGCTCTGGCAGGCTTCTACAGGAGATCAGTCATGAGTCGGCGCATTTGGCGGTCATGACACGTTGATCAATAGCACTCTCCGCATGCCTCCCTGAGGGAGAATGCGCAAGATCTACAATTGCAGATGTTCGGCGCTGCGGAGCTGTAGAACAGGAGGCCCATTTCCAAGTGGGGGGAAGCGGGTCGACGCCCGGTGTAAAGCCGATCGAGACGGCTTCACACCACATCGGTCGTGACGAACAGCCTGGGCCGTACAACCCCGTTGAGATGCTCGTCTACCCGGGACGGGATACCACATGCGACTCACACACATATCGAGCTGACTGTGCCAATCTTTCAGGAGGGAGAAACCCGATCTGTAGTGGCACATGACCGCTCGCTCGATCTGTTCGCGAACCGCTTCGAGCTGACCCGGCATGTCGTCACACTTCTCAACGAGGACCCACCACCAGAGCGGATCCTCTACCTGCACGGACTGGGTGGTAACGGCAAGTCCCTGCTGCTGCGTCATCTGGAGAAGCACTGCTGCCTGCGTACCGACCGGTGGGAGAACGTTCGCGACGCCCCAGACCCCGAACTGCTGGAGCGGCTGGCCGAGCACGGTCGGCAGGTGCCAGTGGCCAGGATCGACTTCGGAGCCAGGCCGGCGGGCGAGAATCGTCCGCAGGAGGCGTTCTCGGCGTTGTTCATGCTCAAACGCCAACTCGCCCTGCACGGGATCGCCACGCCACGCTTCGACTTCGCCGCCATCACCTACCTCCACAAGCTCGGCTTCGACATCGCACATCGAGTGCCCGAGCTGTTCCCTCGCGGCGAGGTCAACATCGCGTTGGACATCGCCGATGCCGTGCTGGCCCTGCCGGTTCTACGCGTGGGGCAGCAACTGTTCCAGATGCTCAACACGCGCATGGACAAGGCCTTCACCCGCCGGCGGATGCAACGCCGTCCCTCCCAGCAGGACGCGGCAAACATCTTGGCCCTGGTGCCTGAGCCGGACCTCCTGCATGAGCTGCCGCGACTGTTCGCCAAGGATCTCAACGACGCTGCCGGTGACCATGCGCGGATCGTGTTGCTCTTCGACACCCACGAGGCGTTCTTCGGCGAGGCCATCGGGGATGCCGACAGCCTGATCCACGCTGACAAGCTGATGCGCGATGAGTGGCTACGCTGCCTGCTCGGCCACCTCGATCTAGGAGCCGGGATCATCGCCATCGTGGCAGGCCGCACCCGTCCACCATGGCCATCCGCGCCCGTCTTCCCCATCCCGGAGCGCTACATCGACCATCGGCTGGTCGGCCACCTGACCACCGCGGATGCGACGCAGTACCTCACCCTGGCCGGCATTACCGATCCAGCCATGCAGGCAGCGCTGGTGAACTACGCCTCCACCGCTCCCGATGAGGTGCACCCCTACTTCCTGGGCTTGTGCGCCGACGTGGCGCTGGCCGCCGGGTCCCGTCTGGATCCTGCCGACTTCGCCACGTTGGTGGACAAGGAACGGGACTTGGCTCGCAGGTTGCTGCAGTGAACGCCTGCCGAAGCCGAGTACGGCATCCTGGCCGTGAGTGCCTGCCGCGCCTTCACCGCCGAGACCTTCCACCACCTCGGCCAGGCGCTGGACTTCCCGTGCGATCGCAGCGCCTTCAGCAAAGTGACGGCCTTCTCCTTCATCTCGCCGCTACGGGGAGGTACGGCCAGCGGATCCGGCGCGTACACCATGCACAACATCCTGCGCCGGTCACTCCAACACGTCCGCCTGGCGGAGGTGCGCCGATCCCATGAGGTACTGGCCCGGCACTACAGCAGGCGTCAGGAGTTCACCGCCGAGCTGGAGGCCGCCTACCACCTGAGCCAGCTCGACACCGCCCGAGGCGTCACGGCCTGGGTCACGCTCATGGATCGCAGCCTGGCCACAGGCCGCTTCGACCGATGCCGCGCCCTCGCAAGCCTGCTCAGCGACCTCCGCATCGACCGCGACGAGGACAAAGGCCGCTGCCTGTACCGCGTGGCCCGCGCCTACCTCGGACTCGGCCGATGGAGCCAGGCCGAAGCCCTGCTGGACGGGCTACCTCACCGGTCAGCACACGCCGAGCTGCTCCGCGCCGAAGTGGCCTTCTGCAGAGGCGACTTCGCCAAGGCCGACAATCTCGCCCAAGCGGCGTTGGCGCTCACTGAAGGGGACGCTCGGGAAGGCTTCCTGTTCCGGTTGGCCGAGATCGAGCTGTATCGAGGGCACTTCGCGGAAGGACGCCAGCACGCCACCGAGGGCATGAACGCCACGACCGATCAGGCGCCCTGGCTCAAACTTCTCGGCGAGATCGAATACTTCTCCGGCAACGTCGATCGTGCCGACACACTCATCAGCCAGGCGCTGCAGGATGTGGCTGCCCGTCCCACCCACCTGCGCGACCAGGCCCTGTACGCCGGCCTGCTGCAGGACGCAGCGCTGGTCGCCGAGGCCACCGGCGCCTGGCAGATCGCGTTGGACAGCCAGAACAAGGCCCTCGACATCCGTAAAGCGTCAGAAGATGCCCGCGGAATCGCTCAGTCCCTCCACGGGCTGGGCAAGGCCCAATGCGGTCTCGGCCTAGTGCAACAAGCCGCTCAGACTCTCGCCCAGGCCGGACGCGCAGCCCGAGATCTCGGCGACGGCCTGCTCGCGGCGAAGGTCACCCACAGCGAAGCCGACGTACGCCAGGCCAACGGCGACCATATCGGCGCGTGGCAACTGACCATCCAGGCCCTGAAAGAGTTCGAGCACCACGGCACTCCCTATGACGTGGCCTCCGCCTGCCTTTCACTGGCCCGCCTGGCGCAAGGTCGCGAACGCGTCCGCTACGCTGACCGCGGACGGCGCGCCATCGAGCGGGGTGGCTTCGGTGTCCTCGCCCAGTTGTTCCCCGACCAGGCGATCCCATCTGCGGTCCGCCTCCTCAACGGGCTCACCGGTTTCTGCTGCGGCGACGCGCTCGGCGTCCCCTGGGAGGGCAAGCCTCCCCAGGACATTCGTCTCTCCGACACCCTCACCACGCGAGAGGGCTGGCCGCTCGGCAGCACGTCAGACGACACCGAACAGCTCATCTTGCTCGCCCGGAATCTGATCGACACGGGCGGCTCAGAGGCGGCGTTTCTCACCGCCCTCGCTGCGGCGCTGCCGACCATGCGGGGAGCCGGCCCCACCACTCGGAGAGCGGTGGCGCGCTTTGAGGCAACCGGGTCACTGGTCGCCGATGGCGGAGCGACCAACGGCGCCATGATGCGCGTGTTCCCCATCGGCTGGGCCCTGCCCGCCACCGATGCCGAACGCCGCCGTGAGCTGGCCATACGAATGACGAAAACGACCCATGCTGACCCGAAGGCCATAGCCACCGCCTGCGCTGTGGCCGCTATGGGATCGTGGGCGTTCGAGGCCTGCACTGCCGAGGACTTGATCTCCGTCGCCCGAGAAGAACTCGACCACTTCAACGTCCCCTTCACTGCAGGATGGGTGCCCGATTCGAGCGGAGTGTCGCTGGATGTCATGGACACATTGGGCGCGATCCTGCATGTACTCCACCTTCACGACGAACCGGTCTAGGCAATGCGGTATGCGGTCAGCCTTGGTGGGGACACTGACACCGTGGCTGCAATCATCGGAGGCATCCTGAGTTGCCGCCAGGACTCGGCGGACATCCCCTGGGCACCACAAGTCGCTCTCCCGGCAGGGCTGGACGCGCTTGCCGAAGGGCTGTGGGCCATGCGACGGGCGGCGTATGCGTGACTTCTGGATCACCGGCCCCATCGCCTGGGACCTCGCCCTGTACGTGGACCGCATCCCCGCCAGCGGTCACTTCGTCCAAGCCGGCGAAAGCGCCGAGCGTCCAGGCGGAACCGGCGCCAATGTCGCCGTCGCACTGAGCCAGGCCGGGGCCCGTGTCCACATGGTCGGCTACGTGGGGGCCGATGCCGCAGGCCAGAACATGACGAAGACGCTCACTGCCGCCGGGGTCGACGTCGATCACGTGCAGGTGCTGCCGGGGCACACGTCCTCCGTAGTTCTGCTCATCGAACCCAACGGCGAACGGACCATCATCGGCATCCACGCCGACCTGCTGAACACCATCACGATCCCGATCGACGCCGTGGCGCCAGAAGACATCATCTATTTCGCCGCCTGGCACCACTCCTTCACCGCCGCAGCCCAAGCCATGGCAGCCGCAGGAGCGCTGGTCACCAGCGTCCCGCCGGGCACCACCCCCGCCATGCGCTACCTGATCGGATCCCGTAACGACTTCTCCGAGATCCCTGAGGAAGCCACCGCCATCGTGACCGAAGGCGCCAAAGGCGTCACCGTCTACTCACCGGGCAAGAGCGACCACTACCCGGCCATCCCAACAGACGCAGTAGACGCCACCGGAGCAGGCGACGCCTTCGCCGCCGGCCTTCTCTGGGAGATCGGCAATGGAAGACCTCTGGCCGAAGGCGTGCATCTTGGTCTCGCCTGGGCCGCTACTACTGTTCGGGCGAAGTCATCCATGCCAAACACAACTTCGGTGCGTCTGCCCGGGACGTCAGACCCACGACCTAAGGAATCGCCAAGCGCTGATCGCTTTCGCTCCTGATGATGCTACGTACACGTCGGTCCTGCACTAACCGAGGAGAAAACCCGGTCGAACCGGGCGCCGTCCGATGGAACGATGTGCGGTCACGGGGAACCGATCGCCATCCGGCCTGGAGTTCGCAGGTGTCTTCGACATCCATGTGACCGTCGCGGCCGACACCGCATTCGAGCGCCTGGCCCCCTGGGCGGCCCGCAACGGCGGAAAACTCACCCACATCATGCTCGCCCGCGGCGAGGTCCCCTCCCAGCCCATGCTCACCTTCACCGGCCGCGGCACCCTGGCCAGCCAGCGGGCCGCCGCCGCGATCAGCATGGCGCGGCTGCGTGACGACGGCTTCGACGTCGTCCGGGTCAAGATCGAGGCCGCGCCGTGGAACGATGACGTGCCGGCGAGCGCAGAGGCGGCGGCCGCGCTGGCCGCGTGCTATTTCGAGCACCACGCCAAGGTGTCGGTCCGCGACGACCCGGCGGCGCTGGCCACGATCGCCGCACGCCATTCGGCGCACGTGTCACGGAACGCCAGGCGGCTGCGTGGCGACGGCTCCCACGAGCGGTTCGTGACGCAGCGCTGCAGGAACGTCGGCCTGCCCGAGGCAAGACGGCGGTTCGACGCGCTTCTGTCGGAGTTGAGCGCGGCCGGCTTCGCGGTGCTCGAGGCCGAGCAGGAGTTCGTGGTACACGACGACAACCCCGGCATCGACAACGGCTGGATCGAGGAACGATGACGTCGCGACGGAAGCAGAAGAAGCAGCAGCCCGTGTCCGACCGGTACGACATGCCGGCGAAGCAATCACCTGACGTTCCGGTGACGTACATGCCTCTCACGCGCGGTGACGGCGTCCGCCAGCCGCGGATCTTCGATCCGGCGCTGAAGCAGTTCACCTATGCCTTCCGTGCTGGAGAGCCGGTCTTCGAGGACGAGGAGACCGGGCGGCGCTGGCGGCGGGCGCGGCGGGAGGCGATCGACCACCTGGTCGACATCGTCGCGCACTCGCCCTGGTCCGAGAACCTCGTGCTGCGCGGCAGCCTGCTGCTGGAGGCGTGGATCGGGGCCGAAGCCCGGGATCCGGGCGACCTCGACTGGGTGGTGGTGCCGCATGACGTCGAACTCGAGAGCTCGTTCACGGCGGAGATGTTCAAGGGACTCATCGGCGCCGTGGCGGACAATCCCGACGCGTCCGGCACGGTGACCCTCGACGCCACCGGCATCCGCGTCGATGACATCTGGACCTACGATCGCGTTCCGGGGCAGCGTCTGGTGTTCACCTGGCACGCCGCAGGCCTGCCGTCCGGGACCGTTCAGCTCGACTTCGTCTTCAACGAACGGCTGCCGGTCCCGCCTGTCACGGCGCTGATCCCGCGGGCGGGTGGCGGCGAGCCAACCCTCGTCCAGGCCGCCACCCCCGAGCTGTCTCTGGCCTGGAAGGTCCTCTGGCTGGCCTCCGACATATGGGCTCAGGGCAAGGACCTTTACGACGCCGTACTGCTGGCCGAGCGCGTCACGCTGCCCTATGAGCTGCTCCGGCAGGTTCTGCAGGAGGCGCTGGGCGAGCGGGAGACGGCGGGGTTCGGCCTGGACATGATTCGGAGCTGGGACGTGGACTGGGATGAGTTCCAGGTCGAGTATCCGCAGGTCCAGGGCCACGCGCACGACTGGAAGAGGCGTCTGGCGCACGCACTGACCCCGACCTTCGTCAGCCGGTGAAGACGTCTATCCAAAGACCAGATGGCATGCGCGGTTACGGATGCGGAATTCAGGAAGAGAAGGCGGAAAGAGCTCGTCGCACTTCGCGCCGATCAACGATCCCTGTCGCTTCTTGCCCTCATCTTGCCGATCAATACGCCTGGGCTCTTTCACACGATCAGCGCGAGTCGTTGAATTCCTGCGCAGGACCTGGACGGTCCCACGACGCTGAGGCGGACGCGGCACGTTGGAAGTCGCTGGTCGATGACGGTTCGCCGACGATATCGCCTTGTTCTTCGACACCTTGGGACTTTGTCTGGTCCTCGCCGAGGGTGGCGGCGTTCGAGGCACGGACGGGGACGTCGATGGCACGGCGAGCACCACGGTCCGCTGGGAAACGATTGGGCGAGGCGTCCGCATCGAGGCGACCGTCGTTTGAGGTGGGGAGCCCTTGGTGCCCCATGAACTCGACCAGATGCCGATGCCTGCGCACACCAGGAAGCCAGCAATGAGCGCCAGTCGCGTTGGGCGATCCCAGCTTCGAAGAGGGGATCGTTCTGGCGGTACCGGGGCCGAGTACCTTCGCCTCAGGGGCGCCGGCAAGGTCTACACCGTCCCCAACCTGGGCAGCTTCGTGAAGGCCGACACCGAAGCCGAATAGACCAAGGCCGCCGATGCCCTCAACGACAGGCCCTCGGCAGCGTAGGATCCGGGCGTGAGCAAGCGGATCGACTACTACAACGACCCGAGCGCGCCTGCCGCGAACAGCCTCGTCCCGTCCGTGAACGTCGTGGTCACCAATGAGGTCGGCGAGCTGTTGCTCATCCGCCGCTCCGACAACGACAACTGGGCCCTACCCGGCGGAGCCATCGACCTCGGCGAATCCATCCCTCAGGCAGCCATCAGGGAGACTCTCGAAGAGGCCGGGATCCCCTGTGAGATCACGGGCCTGATCGGTACCCACAGCGACCCCGGCCACGTCATCCACTACACGAGCAACGACGAGGTCCGGCAGGAGTTCTCCCTGGTCCTCACGGCCCGGGCCGTTAGTGGCCAGCCAACGCCGAGTACGGAGTCGAGGGAAGTGCGCTGGGTACCTCGGCACGAGGTCAGCAACTACAGCATGCACCGCTCCATGCGGCTCAGGATCAACCACTACCTCCAAGGTGGCAGTCCCCACATCGGCTGAGCCAGCCTGGGCCAATGGCGTCAAGCATCAACCGCAACATCGGCTGTCACCAGCGTACATAACCGCAGCTCAGAGGCATGCTAGATCGATGCTGGAGCAATGATCAGAACCTGTGGATGGCCCTCGGCGAGGGCGTCAAGGAACGCACCCTCCCGAGGAAGATCTGAAATCCGATAGCAAGTCTGATCGGGGCCGGCGTTGGCGTGCTGGTTCGGGAAAGTGCGCTCATGCTCAAGGTGGTTCATCGCCATGGCCTTCAAGCTCATCGAGTCCGCACAAGCCCGCTGGCGCGGTCACCCCACCCCACCTGGTCGCCCTGGTCCGCGCTGGGCAAGGTTCGAGAACGGCTAGCTCCTCGAACGACCCGATGAATCGGGAGGTGATCAGCAAGCCGCGCGATCAGGGCGACCATGAGACCGGTCGGCATGTCGGTCAGCGGGAACTTCCGGGTCAGGTTCGGCTGCTTGACGGGGTGGGGTGCATGGATGGACTCAGACATGCAGGGTGGGCCGGTAGATGAGCTCTTGGATGTTGCCGTCGAGCGTCCGGCTCTCGATCAGCTCGAGGTCGAAGTCGGCCGCACCCTGGAAGATCGGGTCCAGTCCGGTCTGACCGGTGATCACAGGGAAGAGCGTCACCTGGACGCGGTCGACCAGGCCGGCGGCCATCAGCGCCCGGTTCATCGACAGGCTGCCGTGCGAGCGCAACGGCACCTCGGACTCCTCCTTGAGCCGGGCGACGACGTCGACGGCGTCACCGCTCACGAGGGTCGCGTCCGGCCAGTCGAGGGGTCCTTCCAGTGTGGTCGACACCACCGTTGCCGGCAGGTTCCTCATCCGGGTGACCCATGGGTCACGCACCTCGGAATCCTCGGTGCTCGAGGCCAGCATCCGCGCGAACGCCCGATACGTGTTGGCCCCGAAGACCATCCGCTGCTCCTCGCCGTACAGCGAGAGGCGGTGGTTCAGGAGTTCGGGGCCTTGCTTGCCCCAGTAGCCCGTCCAGTTGCCGCTGGCGGCGCCGAAGCCGTCAAGGCTGGAAAAGACGTCGAATGTGTAGGTAGCGGCCATGATGCTCTCCTCGAGTGCGGTTGATCGCGTGTCGGGGATACAGACTGGCAACCACGGCGAAACTCATCGGCCTTGGCCAAGAAGGTGGAAGGTCAGCGTGATCGGCGACGCGGCGGGCCGGAAGAAGAGCGTGGCACGGCGATCCACAGGTCTTGACTATTCCCTGCGCCACGAGGTGCTAGATCGAGGCGACAGAGGCGCTAGATCGATGTCAGGTCTCAGGACCTGCGCGACAGATCCGGCCCTAGAGGTGAGTGACACTCCAACTAGATGATCTTCGGTTTGTCCTGTAGACGACAGTACCGCGGGTTGGTGCGAGCAGGGATGTTAAGGGCTTGGATCTCAGTAAGGCCAAGACGGTTAGGGCAGGTCGTAGACCGTGACCGCGATACCGCGCTCGGTCAGCTGCTTGAGGATAAGCGGTTCGATCTGCTCCCAAGAGCCGCCCGCGAGACCAGCGCCGATCCGAGGCATGTGGACACTCGCGTGGAGGCTCAGAGCTTCGTCGCCCAGAGTGGACAGGCAACGGTCCAGGGCGTCGTAGCGGATAGGCGGGCCGTCCTTGGTGGGCCGGATGCCGTGCTGGCCGATCATGTTCGCGACCCATAGCTCGGGCTCGACCTGCACCAGCCGGATTGCACCCAGCTGGAAGTCGTTACCAGAGCGGTGCCAGGCTCGATAGTCGGCTTCCGGCTGCGGCCAGCGCCGGGAGAGGGCAAGGACGAAGCCCTTGCCCCAGCCGCCGATGTCGTTGCACACGTGGCAGATGACCTTTGGTCCTTGGCCGTGGGGATGGGTCGCGTCGCCGGTCACGTAAGAGATCATGGTGTGGAAGGTACGCCAGCGCCCCGACATTCGTGTCCCACGCGATCGCCAACAGAAAGCGTTCTGCGGCTGCCAAGCAGCGGAAACCGGTCACGTACTGTCACTACAATGCATCTGTGGCTGCGGCTTTCGAACTTTGAACCGGGCGATCGGCTTGGTGGTCGTGCGGGCGACCCGGCGATGATCTGGCCTGCGTGGGTGATCCGGAAGGTCCCGTCGGTGTCTTCGAAGGTCACGGTCGCTCCAGCGTGGCCGATGCCGACGCGGATGCGCTGTCCGGCGATGGAGAGCTGGCCGCGGCTGCTGACGCGCCGCGGCACGCCGAGGTGTTCGGGGGCCACGTGGGGTTCGGGTCCGGCGGGGCGGGCGTCCCGGAGGCGGGCTATCTCGTCGCTGGTGAGTGGGTTGGGCAGGGTGCGCAGCGGGATGTGCCCATTGGTCAGGTGCAAGGCGCTAGATCGATGTCATGAGACCCGACAAAGGCGCTAGATCGTGTCTAGTGCTGTGACCGGAAACGATCACCGGGTTGGCGCGTAGGACGCTCCTGCCAGTTGGATGGTGCTGATCACGTTCGATCGACACTCGGGAGGCCTGGTGACGCAACCGGTCAAGGTTCGCAGGCTCACGGACCAAGAAGGGCAGAAGCTGCAGCGCATCGTGCGGCGCGGCACGATGAGCACGGTCCGCTATCGGCGGGCGATGATCCTGCTCGCCTCGGCCGGCGGCAACACCGTCCCGGTCATCGCGCGCCTGGTCCAGGCCGATGAGGACACCGTGCGCGACGTGATTCACCGTTTCAACGAGATCGGGCTGGCCTGCCTGGACCCTCAGTGGGCGGGAGGCCGTCCCCGCCTGCTGAGTTCTGACGACGAAGACTTCGTCGCGGCGACGGCCACCACGCGACCGACCAAGCTCGGCCAGCCGTTCACCCGCTGGTCCATCCGTAAGCTCCTCGACTATCTGCACCGCCTGTCCGGCCGAACCATCACCATCGGCCGGGAAGCCTTACGCACCCTGCTGGCCCGCCGCGGGATCACCTTCCAACGCACCAAGACCTGGAAAGAGTCCCCGGACCCCGACTTCGAGACCAAGCTGGACCAGATCGAGTACGCCCTGACCCAGCGGCCCGAGCGCACCTCCGCCTTCGACGAGTTCGGGCCGCTCGGCATCCGCCCCACCGCCGGAACGGGCTGGGCACCCGCGGGCGAGCCTGACCGGCTCCCGGCCACCTACCACCGCACCCACGGCGTGAGGTACTTCCACGGCTGCTACTCCGTCGGCGATGACCTGCTGTGGGGCGTCAACCACCGGCGCAAGGGCAGCGACCACACCTGGGCCGCCCTGAAGTCCATCCGCGCCGCCCGGCCGGACGGCGCCCCGATCTACGTGACCCTGGACAACCTGTCCGCGCACAAAAACCGGCGCATTCGCGCATGGGCCAGGAAACACAAACACAAGGTCATGCTGCTGTTCACACCCACGTACGCCTCCTGGGCCAACCCGATCGAAGCCCACTTCGGACCGCTGCGCCAGTTCACCCTGGCCAACTCCGACCATCCCAACCACACCGTCCAGACCCGGGCCCTGCACGCCTACCTGCGCTGGCGCAACGCCCACGCCCGCCACCCCGACGTGCTGGCCGCCCAACGCCGCGAACGCGCCCGCGTCCGAAGCGAGAAGGGCATCCGCTGGGGCGGCCGACCCCTCGCACCAGCAGCCTGAAACCTGTTACCCAACCCGATGATCGTTTCCGGTCACATCTAAAACTGACGAACATCGTTGACACCCGGGTCTCCGGCCACTACGGAGATCCTCTATGTCGAACCCGAGTCCCCCGCTCGATCGTGAGGCCAAGCGGCGCCTGGCCATCATCCGCCACGTCGAGGAGGTCACCGGCAACGTCGCGCTGACCTGCCGCTACTACGGGATCAGCCGCCAGGCCTACTACATCTGGTACCGCCGCTATCTCGCCGAGGGCGTCGACGGCCTGCGCACTCGCTCTCGAGCGCCGAAGACGAGCCCGAACGCCACCCATGTCGAAGTCGTCGAAAAGATCATCTACCTGCGGAAGAACTACCACTTCGGCCCGGAGAAGATCGCCATGTACCTCAAGCGGTACCACGACATCACCATCAGCCGTTCCGGGGTGTGGCGCATCCTCAAGCGCCTGGACATGAGCCGGCTGCCGGCCTCGCAGCGCTACAAGCGCCACGACAAGCGCTGGAAGCGGTACGAGAAGCAACTGCCCGGCCACCGCGTCCAGATCGACGTCAAGTTCATCGAGCCGATCGCCGGCACCGCTGGCCGCCGGGGCGGACGCAACAAGTACTACCAGTTCACCGCCATCGACGACTGCACCCGGCTGCGCGTGCTACGCATCTACCCGCAGGTCAACCAGAAGACCGCCATCCAGTTCGTCGACTACGTCCTACAACGCCTGCCGTTCCAGGTGGAGGTCATCCAGACCGACAATGGCGCGGAATTCCAGTCGGCCTTCCACTGGCACGTCCTGGACAAGGGCATCAACCACGTCTACATCAAGCCCCGTACGCCCCGGTTGAACGGCAAGGTCGAACGCTCACACCGCATCGACGCCGAAGAGTTCTACCAGTTGCTGGACGGGGTCGTCATCGACGACGCCGAGGTGTTCACCTGGCAGCACCACATCGCCCGCCACCAGCTCGTCGCTTGACATAGAAGCATCAACGGCCTGCTGCGCCAGTACTTTCCCAAGGGCACTGACCTGTCGCGGTGGAATGCCGAGGAGTTGGCGGCCGTTGCGTTCGCACTCAACAGCAGGCCCCGAAAGACCCTCGGATGGAAGACACCGGCAGAAGCCTTCAGCGATCATCTAAACTGGCTGCTGAACAGCAGTGTTGCGACGACCCCTTGAACCCAAGCAATACACCTCCAAGGACTACGCCGCCCTGTGCCGCCGGCTGGGCGTCACCCAGTCCATGGGAGCCGTCGGGACCAGCGCCGACAACGCCGCCTGCGAAAGCTTCCACGCCTCCCTCAAACGCGAAACGCTTCAGGGCGCACCCCACTACGGCGACGCCGCCACCTGGCGACGCGCGGTGTTTCGATGGCTGACCTGCTACAACACGCGCAGAAGGCATTCGGCCAACGGGCACCTCAGCCCCATCGCCTACGAGCACCTACACCGGCAAAGATCGAGTAGCCTGACACTGGCCGCATGACACACCCCACCGCGTGTCCACTTCTGTGGGGGAAGGCCCCAACAAGGAACGGTGGATCGCGACCGACCACCCGGCACACGTGGGCCCGAGTGTCATGGCAGGCGGTGGTGTTCGCCGGTCACGAGCACATCCTGGCCGCGCTGAGCGAGAGCGATCTCAACCAGCTTCTGGAACGCCACAGCGTCTGCGATGATCCCTCTCTCGTTCGGGAGACCGCGCAAACCGTCACCGAGCACCCCACAAATGCTTCTCACAGAGCAGTGATCCGCGACGTCACGGCCCCGCTGCGACGGTTACCTGGCAGGCCCGGACGTCTAGGCCCTCTCCCATAAGCAGGGTCCGAGGCCCGTGTCGTTCGTTGACCAACGAGACGGTCATGCGCCCGAGAGGGCGGTCCGCGGGCCTATGCCCCTGATGTCGTAGTGTGATCGAGTGAATCTGTAGCGTTATTCCTGCCTGGTGGACTCGGCTGTGCTGGGATGGCAGGGTGAGTGAACGCAAGCCGTACGCGACGGACTTATCCGATGAGCGGTGGGCCTTGATCGAGCCGGTGATCACGGCGTGGAAGGCTGCGCACCCCTCGGTCAGCGGCCATCAGGGCAAATACGAGATGCGGGAGATCGTTAACGCGATCCTGTATCAGAGCCGGACCGGCTGCCAGTGGAGCTTGCTGCCTCATGACCTGCCACCTCGCAGCGCGGTCATGTACTACTACACCGCCTGGCGTAAGGACGGCACCGACAAGGCCATCCACGACCTGCTGCGCTTGCAGGTGCGGGAGAAGAAGGGACGATTAGCCGACCCCAGCCTGGTGGTGCTCGACACCCAGAGCGCGCGCCGCGGCCGGCGTCCCCAAGGCCACGACCGGACGGGATGCGGCCAAGAAGGTACCGGGTCGCAAGCGTGGGCTGGCCGTGGATGTGCTGGGCCTGGTCATCGCGGTGGTGGTCGCGGCGGCTTCGATCCACGACAACGCCATAGGTAACGCTCTGCTGGACCGGGTCGCTGCCGCCACTGCGCCCGGGAGCGTCCAGACCGCCCTGGTCGACCAGGGGTTCAAGAACGCGGTGGTCGCCCGAGGTGCCACCCACGGCATCAACGTGAAGATCGTCGAGCGGAACCCCGCCGAGGCCGGGTTCGTCCCTCAGCCCAAGCGGTGGGGGGTGGAGCAGACCTACGGCACGATGTCCCTGCACCGGCGCCTGGTACGCGACTACGAACACGATCAGGCCAGTTCCGAGTCACGGGTGTACTGGGCGATGACCGACGTGATGTCCCGCCGGCTGACCGGCCCTTCCACCCCCGCCTGGCGCGACACGTGAGCACCCCGGACCCCCGGCGCGTGGCTGCTGGACCGGATCGACTCCCGCGAGAAGGCGCTGACCGGCCACATCGAACAGATCCAAGCTCAGATCGAGGAGTTGACCGCCCGCCTGCGGGACCTCGACCAGGACCTCGACCATCTGCGGATCACCCGCAAGACCTTGCTCGTCCTCGCCCGCGAGCCCGGTCCGGCATCCCCGCCGCCCCCGGCTCCCGCAGTGCCCGACCATCCCGCCTACCAGCAGATTCTCACCCTCATGGCCGACACCGGCCAGCCCTCACGAGCGCGTGACCTCTGCTTGGCCCTGGACCTGCCCCTGGCGCGTAAGAACATCGAGAACACCCGCGCCAAGCTCAAGCGCCTGGTCAGCCTGGGCATTCTCGTGGAGATCGAGCCGGGATTGTCCGCTGAGCCGCGTCCATAGCCCGGCAACGAGCCAATGACCAGCCCTCCTCATGCAGCACAAGCGATCAAAGGGACATCAACTCGCGAACCGCCCTCTGAGGACAGGCGAATCCGGATCACCTGGAGGATCCAAACCCGACCCGGGAGATGTGCGAGACCACCTCAGGCCAGCGGTCGAACATTGGCGTGGAACGCATCAGTGCTCTGCCCGCAATCGCATGACTTCGTCGACGATGCGATCGACTGCCTCGGACGGATCCTCGTGCTCCCAGATACGGATGACCCGCCATCCTGCCCGATGCAGGTGCTCGTTGGTGGCAAGGTCGCGGGCGATGTTCTTCGCCAGCTTCTCGGACCACCACGTGTCGTTCGCGGCAGGGCGTGTGGCGTGCTCGGGGCAGGAGTGCCAGAAACACCCGTCTATGAAGACCGCGACCTTCGCTCGTGTGAAGGCTATGTCGACCGTCCGGCGCTTCATACCAGGTATCGGCCACGCAACCCGGTACCGCAGACCACGGGCGTGCAGGAGTTTTCGTACGGAGATCTCAGGCGCGGTGTCCCTGCGTCGCTGCTTGCTCATCCGCGCCGACACGCCGGCCGAACTGGGGAAAGGCATGGAGGCCACAGGAAAACGGTATATCCCGTCTGCAACGCCTGATGCAAAGGATTGCTCTGGATGACCGAGCCGCGAGGGCTCTCTGAACCGCACTCCCGATGGGGAACACGTTCAGGTAGGGGTCGACTTGCATCGTCAGAGACCGACATGGTCACGACCGACACGGAGAACCCGGCCACGCCCCTGTGTCGGGCTCCCCTCACTGTCCGTTCGAAGTCCTGAAACACCAGTCCCCGCCAAATGAGCAAGGTTGGCCGTCCCGCCACCACGACCGATTGCCAGGATAAACCCGGCTAAACTAGCCCACTCGATCATGTAGTCTCGCGGGAGGGCGCTGTGGCGAAGAAGACGGGCGTGTTACCTGGGCAGGCTCTGTCGGATCTGAAAACCACCGTGCAGAATTACCTGGACGCCATCGACCGTGTTCAGGCGGTATCGCTCAGTCATGACTCATGGTTGGAATCCGCCGCGCAGCTCGGCTGTCTGTCGGCTGACATGCGGGACGCTGTCTCACGAGTGAACCGGGCACTCGGGATCAGGTCCGGCCAGGACGCCATCTTGCGGTACCTGCGGAACCACGTCGGCACACCTGTGCCAGCCGATGCCCTGGGCGGCGTCGCAGGAATATCTGAGTGGGCACGGCGAGTACGCGAGCTCCGGGTCGAGTCCGGTTGGCCGATCGAGTCGGGCACAAACCGCGACGACTTGCCTCACGACCACTACAGACTCGCCGCGGACAAGCCCGACACCGACCTCGCGGAGCGCTGGCGAGTCGCCAAGGCCGCACGCAACCTCAAGAAGCCAGGAGGCGGGAAGAAGTCCGGGAAGGACAGACTCCTTCACTACCTCAAGGAGATCTCACCTCGCCCCGCCGACAAGGAACAGCTGGGTTATGTCGCGAACATCCAAGAATGGCCTCGCCGGATGCGTGAACTGGAGGAAGAGGGCTGGCAGATCGTCTCGAACATCGACGATCCGAGCCTGCCACCAGGTTCATATCGGCTTCCCACTCTGATCAAGCGTCCGGCTCGTGTACGCCAGGCCATCAAGCTTCGCCACAAGATCCTCGAGCGGGACAACAAGACGTGCCAGGACTGCGGCGCCGTACCCGGTCAAGGCGTTGCGCTCCAGGTTCACCATGTCCTGCCCGTGCACCAAGGCGGTGACAACGACGAGCGCAACCTGGTGACCCTCTGCTACAACTGCCATGGAGGGAGACACGCTCTGATGGGCAGCTCACCAAAGGACGAGTTGCTTCATCCAGAGGAGGAGCCAGATCTCTTGCGGCCATAGACGGATGGATCATCCACTCCTTAGCGCTTCCTCCCACTGCCACGGCTGCACTGGCAGAACAACCCCCATTACCGGGTCGTATTCCACCTCTGCCGGAAGCAGATACTTCGACCTCAGACAGTGCTCAACGTGCCATCCGTGACCCCTGATACTGTCGGTGGCCCCCAGTACGCTGTGTGGTCGTCCACCAGCTTGCCACCTCTGGGCCTACTGGCCACAGAAACTGTGGCAGCATCGTCCCGAATGACACCCCTGGAGATCAAGTGCACCCTGTCAAGATTGTTGACTTGTTCGCCGGTCCCGGCGGGCTCGACGTGGCAGCGGAGAAGCTCGGCGTCGCGACGGTGGGTGTGGAATGGGATGCCTCAGCTTGTGAGACGCGCCGGGCCGCAGGCCTGGTCACGGTGGAGGGGGACGTACGTAAGTACGGCCCTTCCGACTTCCCTGACGCAGACGTACTGGCGGGAGGACCACCGTGTCAGACCTTCACCGTCGCCGGCAGCGGGGCCGGCCGCAGGGCACTCGACGAGGTGCTGCGCTTCGTCAAACGTATGGTCGCCCGAGAAGACCGAGATGAAATCGACCAGGACCTGTCCAAACTGGAGGACGAGCGAACCGGGCTGGTGCTGGAGCCTCTCCGCTGGGCCCTTGAAGCGATCGACGACGAGAACAACACCCCCTATCGGGCGATCATTCTTGAGCAGGTCCCGGCGGTGCTCCCGGTATGGGAGGCTTACGCAGTGGCTCTGCGTGCTGAGGGTTATTCTGCGGAATGCGGCATCCTACGCACAGAGGAATACGGCGTCCCGCAGACCCGCAAAAGGGCAGTGCTCATCGCTCGTAAGGGCATAGAAGAGGTGACCCTGCCCGAGCCTACGCATCGGCCCTACCGGAAGGGCGTCCCACGCGAGGCCGGAGACCAGGCACGTCGGCCATGGACGAGGATGGCAGACGTGCTTGATCGACAGTCGCCGTTCCGCGTCATCTCGAATTACGGAACCGGCGGTGACCCCAAAGCTCGCGGTCGACGCGCCTCCTGGGAACCGTCCGCTACGGTAACCGGAAAGATCTCCCGTAACCGTGTCGTCTCACTGGACGGCGCCGAATTGAAACGCTTTTCCCTCGCAGAAGCAGGCTGCCTTCAGACCTTCCCTGTCGACTATCCGTGGTCAGGGCGCGATGTGGGCCAGCAGATCGGGAATGCTGTCCCCCCTCGACTGGCCATGCACGTCCTTTGTGCTGCATTCGGCTGGGGCACTCCAGATGAAGAGCTGTTGAAGAGTCTCAAGACGTGGAGACCCGAGAAGGCTTCAGAGCCGGCAACCGCCGACATCGCGGCTGAGCCCCACGTGGAATATGCCTGATGCCCGCCGGACGTATCACTGACAATCCTCCAGTGCCTTCTCGCTGCACTTCAAGCGGACAACCTGGAACATTTGCGGTCCCACACAGACCGTCCTGTTCGCATGGCACTGACTCTTGTGGGGAATGCAGAGGGGGCGGTACGGCCGGTAGGAAGCTGCGACTTGCGTGAGTCATAGCAGCAGGCGGTAGCTACCCGGAGCCAGTTGCGGATCCTCATCGGAAGATCGGATATCCCAGCCATCGGCCCTTAGGTCATCGATCGACGATTTCCAGGTGCCGGTCTTGGTGACGTAGTCAAGATCCTCCCGATCAGCAGCCTCAGGGCTGATGGCCTTCAGGTAGGCGAGGATGCGGTCGGGGACCGCGCCACCGTGCCTCCGGATATCGGCGGCCAGCCGCCATCTCCTTGCCAGATCTTCATCCGGTTCCGGTCGGAGGAGGATGTACTGGTCGGAGCGAAGATCAGGTGACTGGACCCCGCTCTCGATAGGCCAGCCATGCTCCACGCGTAACTCCCGGACTCGCCGCGCCCACTCAGCGATCCCAGCGACGCCGGACAGCTCCGGGCCGGAGACGATCTGGCCTACGTGTCTCAGCAGAAACCGAAGCAGACGCTGCTGCGCTCCGCCCAACCCCAGGAGAACGCCGACTCGCGCCATATGTTCACGGTGAAGCGCCATGCTGAGCCCCACAGCCGCGCTGACGTCCTGCCAGTCGTCCTCCATCACTCTGTCGACTCTAGCGATCTTGTCCAGATGGTCGACAGCAACCTTCAAGGCATCACGCGCGCTGGCTATTTCAGATCGTAGCTGGTCGTCCGAACGCATGGGCATAGTCTGACACGCACGATATTCTGTACGCTCGCGATATCTGGCTGTACATTGCGCTTCCAGTGGACTGGACGGCAGTCCCGGGGACCCTATGATGATCTACCGTCCGCACGGCTCAGGATCAGCGACATGGGACCACACGCGCAAGTACTCCAAATCCGATCCAGACACGTTCATAGAGGGACACAATGGTGAACACGGGACGGGGGTATTGGTGACCGCCGATGGCAGCTGGGGTCAGGAAGACCCGGATCTGGTTCACTGGCTCAAGCAGCACCGCGCGAACACACTCAGAGCATACGAAGCGGATAGGCTCCTTCTCGGCGAGCACGCCAACCAAGAGGACAGCTACAGGACTGGCGGCTACTCGCGGCGACAGATTCTCGAATTAGTCCAAAATGCCGCTGATGCGCAGTACGAAGACCATCGTGGGCAAGTCGAGGTGCGCCTGGTCAACGGCACCCTTTACTGCGCGAACGAGGGCAAGGCCTTCTCCCGTGAGGGCCTTGAGGCTATCTGCCACGCTTTCCTCAGCGACAAGCGAGACGAAGCGATCGGCCGGTTCGGCCTCGGCTTCAAGTCCGTCTTGGGCATCACCAGGTCACCAGCCGTATTCAGCCGGTCGATCAGCTTCTCCTTCGACGCTGAACGAGCGGCGCAGGCATTGCGACCTCTCGATCCCGGTGCCACGCGGTTTCCCGTCCTCCGTATGCCTGCCCACCTCGACGTGATGGAGGAGATCAGCCGCGACGCGGTACTCGCCGAACTGACGGCTTGGGCGACCACAGTCGTCCGTTTGCCTCTGTCGGGAGATGCGGCTCGTTTGGAGAAGGAACTCAAAAAGTTTCCCGTGGAGTTCCTACTGTTCGTGCCCAGGGTGTCGGTACTGCGGATTGTGGTCGACCACCCTGGATCCGAACGACTCGAGCTGGAACACGAGTGCGTTGTGCTCTCCGACGGAGTACGCCGGCTGCAGACTCGAGATCGTGAGCCATCGGACTGGCGTGTGTGGCACGACTTGCACAGTCCCTCGCCTCAGGCCCTCCAAGAGGTCGGGGAGGCGATCAGGCGCACGAGTATCACCGTGACCTGGGCAGCGCCGTTGACCGGCGACGTCTCGGCGCTGGGGCAGTTCTGGGCTTACTACCCGCTGACTGAGACAACCTCGCTGCGGGGGATTCTGAACGCCCCTTGGCAGGTCAATGACGACCGTACGAGCCTCCTCCGCGGACGGTTCAATCAGGAGATTCTCGAGCGGATCGCCATCCTGGTGGCGGAGGGTCTACCTACCCTCGGGAGTGCGACAGATCCTGCTCGCCACTTCGACTACCTGCCCGCGCGAGGTCGTGAGGCGCCGAATTTCGCCGACCGGTTCCTCGCTGAACGCGTGCCACAGTTGGTCTCGGCGGAAGCCTGCATTCCTGACCGTGAAGGGGTGCTCCGCCGCATCGACGCGCTGCGCTTTCCGCATCAAGAGCAGGTACGACTCGATCCCGCCTTGCTCCATGCCTGGTATTCGTCACCCGGGTGCCCTCGCTCGGTGCCCCATGTCCAATGCTTCCGCAATGCGGTTCGACAGGCGCGTCTGCGTAGCCTCATCCGAGCGGACGACGCGCGTGCGACGGATGTTGAACTGGGGGCCGCAGAGTGGCTACAACAGATCATCGGTAACGCGACCGACGAGGAATGCGCGTCTGCACTCCGGGTTGTCGCGGTCACGAAAGATGGGAACACCCGCCGCGGTTTTCTCTCCGCCAAGATCCTTCCCGACGACAGCGGTCGCCTGTGGCCGCTGAATGCGACTCGGGACGTCTTCCTCCATGGGAACGTTCTGACCCGGCAGGCCGAAATAGCCCTGGTACGACAGTCTCTGCTGGCGCACTCCGATGTCGAACGTTTCCTACGCGACCTCGGCTTCAAGGACGTCGATCCCGGTCACGAGCTTGCCAAGCTCACACGTGCGGTCACCAAGAAGTGGACAGGGGTCGAATGGGCCGAGTTCTGGCGGCTGGTCTCCGAGGTACCTAAATCCGTGGCGGAGCAACATCTGGAGGACTATCTCGCCGAGGGGCGCCGGCTCAAGGTCAAGTGCCAAGACGGCTGGTGGCATTACTCCGACGAAGTGGTGGTTGCCGGCGAGATCTCGCCGCAAAATCCGGTGATGGTCCTCAACGAGGACTTCCATTACGACCTGCATGCCGACCTGCTGCGACGAATAGGCATCGCTGCCCGCCCTCTGATCAGCCGTGCTCTGACTCAAGACTCGACATATTTGGAGTATCTCCGGCTGACCCGGACGGACTATCTGGCGAAGCTACCGGCGCGAGGACGACCATCGGACAAGGAGCTCGGATTCCTCGACCACGATCCGGTGGGTCCTCTGCACGTACTCCGCAGATTCCGCGATTCCGGCGACCTCGATGCATGCGTGGGTTGGACTCAGGCACTCCTTCGAATGGATGTCCCCGACACGTGGCTGTTCGGGCACTTCACCCGCAAGTCCCTTCCACAAATCCAGGTGCCCGCCCCCTCTGTGTGGGCAGCCCGCGAATACGGCCTACTGGCCACTTCTTGGGGGCCACGTCCAGCAGCACTGAGCGTGGCCAGGTCGCTCTCGAAGTACGCGCCGCTCCTGCCTGTCGCCGAGTGTCAAGCGGCCGACAAGCTGTCGCTGACCGAGTCTCTTGAGGGAATCGCTCCAGGTATCTGGCGGGAGTTCCTCGATCGTCTGCCTGCTACCGGAGATCCGTGGACGCTCGGCACATTGGTCGCCGAGGCAGCTCGCAGTCTGTCCGAGGATCAGGTTCCCGAGTATGTTCCCGCAGTCAGCGGCTCCTCGGGATGCCGAGTTCTGCGCGAGGAACTCTTGATCGCCAGAACGGAGGAGGAGAAGCGAGTTCTGGCCGAACGTCGGCCTCCCTACCTCGCGGTCTCCGACGAGGCACTTGCCGCACTACTGGTCGACAGGTGGGGATGTGCTCTTGCTTCCTCCCGACTGCGGGTGGAGGTGCTGGCGGAGAGTCCCGCCGAGCCAGTCGTCGTGTTGGACCGATACAGAGGCCTCCGTCCGCTGGCGGCCGGGGCTTTCAACCACGTGGAACTCATCGAATGCGGGGAGCTCTTCCGGCAGATCACTGGACCTGACGGTGTGGATCGGGAACCAACGAATCTGTTGCGCGACGGCAACGTGGTCTACCACCGCTCGGACCTGAGGGATGAGGATCTCCTCTTGCGGCTCGCGGAGGAGTTCGACGTCGAACTGACCTCGAGTTCCGTCAGCCGCATCCTCAACGATGCGCAGGACGAGGCGGTCGAGAGAAGCATCGCGCTTTGCCGGGCTGAACGTGACCATGCCAGAAAACTGCTGTGTCTCCTCGAAGTGAGCAAGCTCGAAGCAAGGCTTCCGACAGGGCTGCTGGAGACAGTGCGCAAGATCGATGACAACAAAGGGCCTCTACAGGTTGCCCGGTTGTTGCTGGATGTCCACGGTTACGACGTGCTGAGGGAATGCCGTCACGACCTGGAGGCTGCAGGCTTCCCGGTACCCGACCGCTGGGCCGGAAGTCCGCCCGCCGTGGGTTTCGTTCGTAGACTCGGCTTCCCTACCGAGTACGCCGGGGAACGCGGTTCGTACCTCGAACCCGACTTGACTGTGTTCGGTCCACCTCGCCTCGGCCCTCTCCACCCCTATCAGCAGGAACTTGCGGACAGGATTCGACACCTTGTCACTGAGCGCGAGCGGGGCCTGATGTTCCTGCCGACCGGTGCCGGCAAGACAAGGGTGACTGTCCAGGCACTGGCGACGGCGTTCATCGAGGACGGTTTGGTCGGCCACCTGTTGTGGGTTGCCCAGAGCGAGGAGTTGTGCGAGCAGGCCGTGCAGACGTGGTCTGCCGTCTGGCGTGACATCGGGGACGGTCGTGCACTTCGGATCTGTCGACTCTGGGATCGCAACGAGATCGCCGAGGGCGAGAACGAACTCATGGTGGTCGTGGCCACCGATAAGAAACTCGCTGTCTGTCGTGACAATCCGGACTACACATGGCTCGCGCGCCCCACTGCGGTCGTGATCGATGAGGCACACGAAGCAACCGGCAAGGACTACACCCAGCTTCTTGCCTGGCTCGGCCTGGACGATCGTCACATGAACAGGCCGCTGCTCGGGTTGACCGCGACACCGTTCAAGGGGACGAGCGAAGAGAAAACCCGGCGGCTGGCGGGACGGTTCGGCAACAATCTGATCGACGTTCTCGGCGAGGACCCCTACGGAGTGCTGCAGCGTCTGGGAGTCTTGTCTCAAGTCGAGCACCAGATCCTCGACGGTGGAGCCGTGTCGCTCGACGCCGAGGAAGCCGAGATCACCCAACGCACACGACTGTTGCCGTCTCGAGTCCTGGAGCTCCTCGGGCGTGACGAGGCCAGAACGTTGCGGCTGTTGGACCACATCGAGAGCCTGCCGTCGGACTGGCCAGTCCTGGTGTTCGCTGCTTCTGTGTTGTCGGCCCAAGTCCTGGCCGCTCTCCTCCGGGTGCGGGGAATCTCCGCGGCTTCGATCAGCGGCTCCACACGCATCCACGAGCGGCGCCGGAACATCGAAGGGTTTCGAAGCAAGAACATCAGGGTTCTCACGAACTGTAACGTCCTGACCCAAGGTTTCGACGTCCCGGGGGTCAGAGCGCTGTACATCGCCCGCCCCACCTTCAGCCCCAACGCGTACATCCAGATGGTCGGACGCGGCTTGCGCGGCCCGGCCAACGGCGGCAAATCTCATTGTCTGGTGGTCAACGTGGCCGATACGTTCGGGCAGTTCGGCGAACGTCTCGCGTACAGAGAATTTGATCACCTCTGGGACCGACAGGGCGGACAGCACACATGAGGATGATCCCGGCCATCGAGAGCTTCGGCCGTGTCGACAGTGCTGCGGAGCGGCGGGTGGCAGAACTTCTCGCTCAGGTGGACTTGGGCGTGCCTACGGCTTGTCTGTATTCGTTGCGATTGCCGGTCCACGAATACAAGCGGATGTCCGAGGTGGACTTCCTTGTGGTGTGGGACGACACAGTCCTGGTCATCGAAGTCAAAGGCGGACGCATCCACCGCCGAGATGGACTCTGGACCTTCACGGATCGCTACGGGCAGGCCCACCAGAAACGCGAAGGCCCTTTTGAACAGGCAAGCTCTGCCATGTTCGCGCTGGAGAGCCGGCTCAGAGATCGTTTGCCGAATCTCAATGTTGCCTTCGGGTTTATGGTGCTCACTCCGGACCAGGAACTCGCCCAGGATCTGGAGTGGGAACCATCCCAGCACGCCGGCCCTCGTGCCATGAGTGTCCATGGCCTGGAACAGGCGCTGCGACGTGCCCGCACCTTCTGGCACCAACGCCTTGGGCGTCGAGTACGAGGTGGCGCCTACAGGCCATTGCTGAACGTCCTGCGACCGGATTTCGACCGAGTGCCTACCTTAGCCGCGCGAGTCGTCGGGCTCGAGCAGGAGTACGTCCAGCTGGCCGAACGGCAGTACGACCTGATCATCGGCCTCGAAAGCAACGACCGGATCGTGTGCAACGGCGGTGCAGGGTCAGGAAAGACCCTGCTTGCTGTGGAAACGGCGCGTCGCGCTGCGGCCTCCGGCTGCAAGGTCATACTGACGTGTCGTTCCGTGCTGCTCGCCGGCGTCCTTGGCGACGCCCTCGCAAACTGCGGCGTCGTCTGCGGTGCGTTGGCCGAGCTGAACGGGACACCACCGGCCGACGTCCTGATCGTCGATGAAGCCCAGGACCTCATGGACGTCGACTCCCTGCTGCAGTTGGACGGGCTGGTCCAAGGCGGATGGGCGAACGGTCGCTGGCGAATCTTTTGCGATCCCAACAACCAGGCCAACGTCGATGGTGTGTTCGACCAAGGTGCTTTCCGAGAGCTCACAGCCACCGCCGTGTCCATCAACCTGCCGTACAACTGTCGCAACACCGCGCCGGTGGTTCTGCAGACCCAACTTGTCACTGGTGCAGACCTCGGAGTTCCCAGGGCAGGGGCTGGTCCCGCTGTCGAATACAAGCGTTACGATGACGACCTGCACGCGGCCCGACTGCTGGACGCGCATCTCAGCAGGCTACGGCAAGAAGAGGTCGACCTGGCCGACGTGGCCGTCATCACCCTTCGAGACCGAGCGCAGGACAGCTCTGCCATTCACTCCAAAGCATTTCGCTCCGGCAGACTCAAGGATCACCCTGATCCGAGAGCACGGCGGCCCGGTACCGCTCAGCTTGTTACGACTGCGCAGATCAAAGGGCTGGAAGCAGCCCACGTCTGCCTGATCGACGTCGAAGACATCAATGACACCATCGGGTCGGCGCGCCTCTATGTGGCCATGACCCGACCACGCATCAGTCTCTGGCTCGCCGTCAGCACTGTTGCCTGGCAGCAGATCGAGCAGGGCCACAGCGAAGGGATCACGCAATGAGCCAACGCGATCCGATCGATGTACGCGACGATCTGCTCACTTACCTGCGTAGCCAATACCTGGGCCCGGCCTCCGGACCAGAAGAGGTCATCCATACCAGGCCAGAACACACCTACCTTGTTGGCACGCTCTATCCGCAGGGTCTGGCAGCAGAACGGCACTTCGGCGACAGTCTCGGCGCGGATGCTCATGACGAGGAACTGGATGAGCCCATCGAGATGGCCAACAATTGGCACCCGGCTTCGGCAGCCATCTCTTTCCTGCACGATGCCCCACAATTAAACTGCCGGATCACGGCCGGAACCTACGAGAAGGCTCACAGAAAGGAAGCGCACAGCCACCGTGACCACTGGGTAAGACGCGACTGGCGCGACGAGGTGATCCTGCACGCCAATGGTACTCCGGACGAAAACAAGGTCGACCTCTTCGAGGGCCGAGCCAGATTGATCTGCGTCTGGCGCAAAGAAGGCACGGCCTGGCTCGTCACCGTCGCCTTGGAGAATCTTGCCGAGCACGACGAGGCGGAATCCCCCCCACCGACTGAGATGTGCCTTTTCCAGGCGGCCTTTTCCTGCCACGTCCAGGGTGGCCATATCCTTCCGTACCCCAGCAGTGCGGACTTGTCCGACGATCCCGAGGATCAAGAGCTACGGCTGCTTTACCGGCACCGGCGCGTCTACGGCATCGGGCACGGCTGCTCGGTCGACTGGGTCAAGGATTCGGACGGGGAAATCTGCACCGTGCGGACTGAAATGCTGCCCAGCACTGTCGTACTGGGTGTCGCCCCGCCGGCCGACGGAGGTGATGTGCTCCGACTGGCTCACCTCGCCGACGAGTCGGTGCACGTCGATGTTCTCTGCCGAGAGCTCACAGAATTCGTCAACGAATACGAAACTTGGATTTCGGATCGCGCACAAGAGGCTCGCACTCTCGAGCAGTTCCACCGATCCGCTGCACAGCGGCTCCTCGAACGCATGCGGCGGGCAGTAAAACGGATGCACGAGGGAATCAACCTCCTACGTCGAGATCCTAAATGCATGCTGGCGTTCCGTCTCGCCAATGCGGCCATGTACGAACAGATCTGCCAGACGCGACACATGAAGGATCACCCAGGCACATTGGGTGTACCGCTGACCGAGAGGGGCACGCCCAGCGAACCTCGCTGGCGGCACTTCCAACTTGCGTTCCAACTGCTCAGCCTGGCATCGACCGCCGACAGAATGCATCCCGACCGCGGCGTTGTCGATCTCATCTGGTTTCCCACGGGCGGCGGAAAAACCGAGGCCTATCTTGGGCTCGCTGCCTTCGAAATGATCCGCCGGCGGCTCGTGGACGGCCTACGCGGCGGCGGAACCGCGATCCTTACCCGCTATACCCTTCGACTTCTGACCAGTCAGCAGTTTCAGCGTGCGGCCACACTGATCTGTGCCCTCGAACGTCTCAGAGAAAAGCATCCCGATCTGCAGGACTCCCCGCCTTTCACCATCGGTCTGTGGGTCGGCGGCGACACAACCCCGAACACCTACAAGGACGCCCTCGACAGAACCAAGGATCTCTTCCTCGCACAGAAACCGGAGAACCCTTTTCAGCTTCAGAACTGCCCGTGGTGTGGCACTTTGATCGTCCCGGAGCGACGCCAGCCGAGCGCTCCCGACGGGGGACCCAGCCCTGCATACGGCGTCAGGTCCACGAAGAACACTTTTGAGCTCTTCTGCCCGCATCCGGATTGCGCGTTCCACGATTTTCTACCGGTAAGTGTGGTCGACGACCATATCTTTGCCGAGCCTCCGACACTGGTATTGGCGACTGTGGACAAACTAGCCCGCTTGCCCTGGGTCCAGGAGGCGGGCCGGCTGTTCGGGCGAGGCTCCGTGCCTTATGACGCACCTAGTCTGGTTATCCAGGATGAGCTGCACCTGTTGTCCGGTCCGTTGGGGACAACCGTCGCGCTGTACGAGGCGGCGGTACACTCCTTGTTGGGCTGGGACGGGGGCAATCCCAAAATTGTCGCATCGACAGCCACCATTCGCGCAGCAGACGAGCAGGTGCGCGGTCTCTACGGCACGGCCGTAGAGCTTTTCCCACCCAGCGGACTCGATGCGGACGACAGCTACTTCGCGCGCACCGACCAGACAAGCCCGGGCCGACTGTATCTCGGCCTGATGCCCCAGGCGTTCACCCAGGCTTCGGCCACGATCCTGAGCAGCGTAGCGATTCTGCAGGCACCTTCCGTGCTGGGGTTGTCAGGCGATGATCGGGATGCCTACTGGACACTGGTCGTGTACCACAACAGTCTTCGGGAGCTGGGACGAACGGTGACTCAGGTCCGCGACGACGTCGATGCCATGCTGCAGGCGCGTAGAACCGATGCTGCAACCTTCCGAGGGCTACGTGGCGACGGGGTCGTAGAACTCACCAGCAACGTTCCTGCAGACCAATTGCCCGAGATCATCAGGCGTCTCGAGCGAAAAGTCGATCAGGGCGATGCCGTCGACGTGTTGGCCACCACCAACATGCTCTCGGTGGGCATAGACATCGGCAGGCTGGGAGTGATGCTCATGAACGGCCAACCGAAGACGACGTCCGAGTACATCCAGGCCACCAGCCGAGTCGGTCGATCCGCGGTGCCTGGTCTGGTGATCACACTGCTTCGGGCCAACAAGCCACGCGACCGCTCCCACTACGAATCCTTCCGCGCCTACCACGAGTCCCTATACCGGCATGTCGAGCCCACGAGTGTCACGCCCTGGTCGCTGGCTTCGCGCGAGAGATCACTGCGTGCCGCGTTCGTCCTGCTTGTGCGCCATGGGGTCGGACTTCGCCGAAAGGACCAGGCCGGAGAGTTCCTCATCGAAGATCCGCTCGTGCAACTGGCTCTTGACCGCATGATCCAGGCTGCTCGCCGGGCCGATCCTGATGAGGCCGAGGCAAGCGAGCGAGAACTGCGGCGAATCGCCGGCGAGTGGCACGAACGAGCGCAAGCAATCACCGCGCGCGGAGAAAAGCTGTACTACAGATCCAGGGACCATGCCTCCTTGCTGAAGGATTTCGGGGCAGGCGGCGAGGGCTGGCCGACTGCCCATTCCATGCGATCTGTTGATCGCCAAGTTCGCATCATCGCCGTTGGGGAGGGACCTCGATGAGAACCGTGCGGCTGAGCCAGACCATCTCTCCATTCGGCGTAGGGGCCATCGTGGATGTCATGGGCGAGTCACTCATGGGCGTCGACATCAGCCAATGGCCCTACGAACGAACCGTAAGGGTGGAATCGAAGAGGCTCGAGGAACGTCTCGGAGTCCAGGAACTACGCTCGCCGCCGAGTGTCCCGGCAAAGCCGTCGACCAACAGCCCGGGGATCCTGTATCAGCGTTTCCCCCGCTGGCTGTTCTGTCAGGACTGCCGCCGAATGCACCATTACCGCACCCAGCAAGAAACCGGTCAGCCTCCCCAGTGCGGCCAGTGTAGGGGAAAGTTGGTGCCAATGCGATTCATTGCAGTGTGCGCAACGAAAGGCCACGCCCGAGACATACCCTGGGACAAATGGGCGCACTCCGCACCCGAGTCAGAGGCCCAGCGACGTTGCCACGACCACGTGCTCAACTTCGACACAGCTGTCCGCGGCAACGAAGGGCTCTCCGGCTTGGTCGTACGCTGTCTGACCTGCGGTGCCTCCCGAGATCTCGGTGACCTCCCATCCAGAAAGGCGCTCCACCGGATCGGAGTGACCTGCACCGGCGGACAGCCATGGCAGCACAACACACCACCCTGCGACGACCCGCTCGAAGTTCTGCAACGTGGGGCAACCAACGTCACACTGGCCGACACGACCACCGCACTTGACATACCCGAGCCATCGGGTGCTGCCCGGGACATCGCTGCAGAGGTTCACCAACACCGCAACTTTGAGGACGTACAAAGTGCACCCCACGGTCCCAGAGCGGCAGTCCTCATCGAGCTCATCGCTGAGGACCTCGGTATAGATGAGAGCCAGGTCCGCCAGGCCTTGGATGGCGACCCGAATGAGGTTCTTCGCGAATCGCGGCGAGGTTTGCTCAGCGATGAGTGGGACGCATTTCTTGAGGCCACTGGGTCGACCGATGGACCTGTCGGAACGCCGGACTTCGTCATCAGCGCGACGCCATTTACGCGCCCAGACCTCGATACCTCGCCGGTGACTGCTCAACTGAGCGAGTACATCGACGCCGTGGTCCTGGCTCACCGACTGCGTGAAATCCGAGTGCTGCACGGGTTCCGCCGCTACACCGGGGATGCCGACCTGGTCGACGTGAATCTGGGAAGAAGAGGACGCGGACGCTGGCTTCCTGCCGTCGAGTCCTTCGGGGAAGGAGTGTTCCTCTCACTTGACCAGGAGCTTCTCAACGAGTGGGAGCAGCAGGAGGAGGTCCAGGCTCGGGTCGCCGTGCTCGAGTCACGACGCCGCCGCAGCATCATGGGCTCCCGCCTCTTCGAGGCGACACCTCGAGCAGTGCTGCTCCACACATTGGCGCACCTCCTGATGCGTCGACTCGCCTTCTCATGCGGATACTCCTCCGCTTCGCTACGAGAACGTGTCTACGCTGAGACCACACCGCGTGCTGAAGCGGGGCTTCTCGTCTACACCGCCTCTGGCGATGCTGAGGGCACTCTCGGAGGACTCGTACGCGAAGGGGAAGCGCCCAGGCTCGCCCGTACACTCGTCGCGGCGATAGAGGGGGCCGCATGGTGCTCCTCCGACCCTCTCTGCAGGGAGAGTCGCGGACAAGGAATGAACAGCCTCAATCGTGCTGCCTGTCACGGTTGTTCACTTGTCGCCGAGACGTCATGCGAACGGTCCAACGTCCTCTTGGACAGGGTGCTCGTCGTAGGGGACGACAATACACCTGGCTTCTTCCAGAAGATCCTTGAAGCCATCCGAGCTGAGACGATATCCCGATCACGACGCCTTACCGATGATTAGTGCCCTGCATCATCACGCAACACTTGCCGGCGATGGCGCTTCTCTCAGCTACGGTGAAGAAGGATATCGCGCTCTGGCAGGACATGTATGAACGCCATTTCGGCCTGCGCCGCAATGCGGGAGCAATTCTTGGTCACGGAGACCTTCCGCAGGCCGAGGATACTGATCAACTTCTAGCTCCTGAAATAGGTTCCGGCCCTAGCCCCGCAGACAGCTCCGCCGTATGATCGCCGGTGTGGGATTGGCTCCACACGCGGATGGGGCGATCATTGCCGCAGGGCCTCCTGAACGCGCCGAGTCTGGTGGAGACCTTCAAGGAACCCAGCATGTTCAGCTACCTGGCGCTACGTATTACCTGACTTGGCTCACGTTCAAGATCGAATTCGAGTCGTAGGTCGCTGACCTTGGGATTCGCCGTCGAGGATGGCGAAAAGTGCGCACTAAACCGGCAGCATCTCTACCCTGTAGGCCGTGTCCCCGTACGTGCGGACGGTGAAAATAGCCTCAGGTGCGCGGGCGGTGCAGATCGTGCACTCCTCGCGCCGCGGGTCCCGGGAGATCGAGCAAATCGGATCCGCCCACGACGACGCCGAACTGGAGATGCTCAAGGCCGTCGCGCGTCAGCGGCTCGCTGCCGGGCAGGAAGAGCTGGACCTCGGGCTGGATGACCACCCGGCCGCGGGTGGTCCGCTGGAGATCGCCAGTTCCCGGATGGAACATATGTGGGATGCCCTGTCCCGCGCCTATGCCGCGCTCGGGTTCGACGCCGCGTCCGAGGGTGATGAGGTGTTTCGGCAGCTGGTGCTGGCCCGGGTGATCGAACCGACCAGCAAGCAGGACAGCCTGCGCGTGCTGGACGAAGCGGGCATGACCCCGGTGTCGTATGCGACGGTGAAACGCCGGCTGCCGCTGTATGCGGCAGACCGCTGGCGCACGGCCCTGGCCGAGGCGTGCGCGGCGCACGCCCGGCTGAGACCGGCCTCGCTGGTGCTCTACGACGTCTCCACCCTGTATTTCGAGACCGACGCCGGGGGACGGCTTCCGCGAACCCGGCTTCTCCAAGGAGCGGCGGCTGGACCCGCAGATCACGATCGGGCTGCTGACCGACGCCTCCGGGTTCCCCCTCATGGTGCAGGCCTTCGAAGGCAACAAGGCCGAGACGCACACCATGCTCCCGGTGATCCGGGCGTTCATGACCGCCCACCGGCTCGCCGACGTCACCGTCGTTTTCGACGCGGGGATGATCTGCGAGGCGAACAAGCGGGCGATCGAGGAGGCAGGCCTGTCGTTCATCCTCGGCATGCGCATTCCCGAGGTCCCCTACGTGGTCAAGCCGTGGCGGCGCGAACACCCCGACACTCAGATTCCCGACGGGCACATTTTCATCCAGCCCTGGCCCGCCGCGGCCACGCAGTCCGCCGGGACCAGATGATCTACTACCAGTACCGGGCCGACCGCGCCCGACGCACCCTGCGCGGGATCGACGAGCAGGTCGCCAAGGCCGAACGCGCCGTCGACGGCCAGGCGCCGGTCAAACGCAACAGGTTCATCCGGCTCGACGGCGCGCCAAGAGCGTCAACCGGGACCTGGAGGCCAAAGCGCGGGAACTGGCCGGGCTCAAGGGCTACATCACCAACCTGCCCGGCGTCACACCCCCGTTCGTGATCGAGGCCTACCACCGGCTGTTCGAGAGCGAAAAGGTGCCGATCAGGCTGCCCCAGCGGCCGCGCGCAAGATCCCAGGCCAGGGAGAGTGAACCGTCAGCGCGCCCCCGGCTGCCTGTCGCGCCCCGGACCTGCCAGGCTTCGCGCGGCGCTGAGACAGACTTTGTGGTTCGCTTCAGCATGCCGTCACCTCCAGGCTCGCCATACGGGCCGCAATCGTCTCCGGCCCGGGGCCGCCGGTGAGCTCGTCCACCACACGGCCGTCGGCCAGGAACAGCACCCGGTGGGCGTACGCGGCTGCGACCGGATCATGCGTCACCATGATTACGGTCTGGCCCTGATGATCCACGAGCCCTCGCAGCAACTTCAGCACGGCCCGGGAGGTCGTGGTGTCCAGGGCGCCGGTCGGCTCGTCGGCGAAGATCACCGCGGGCTTGGTGACGAGCGCGCGGGCGATCGCCACGCGCTGCTGCTGGCCACCGGACAGCTCGCTGGGCCGGTGCCCGGCTCGCTCGGCCAGCCCGACCTCGGCCAGGGCAGCACGTACCTTCGTCGCATCGGGCCGCCGCCCCGCCAAGCGAAGCGGGAGGGCGACGTTCTGCTCCGCGGTCAGGGCGGAGACCAGGTTGAAGGACTGGAAGACGAACCCGACCCGCGCGCGGCGCAGCAGCGTCAGCTCGTCCTCCGTCAGCGTGCCGAGGTCAGTGCCGTCAATGACGACTTTGCCGTCGCTGGGCCGGTCCAGCCCGGCGGCGCAGTGCAGCAACGTGGACTTGCCCGAGCCGGACGGCCCCATCACCGCGGTGAAGGTGCCCGGCGCGAAACCCGTGGTCACGCCGTCCAGCGCCGCCACCGCCTGATCTCCGGAGCCGTACACCCTGCTCACCGACCACAACTGGACGGTATCTGTCGATGTCATGCCTCGATCCAACCGGCACGAGGATCTTGACACACGGGCGCTGGGGTGAAAAGGGCCGGTAGCCCCAGCACTACCCCGTCCCCGCACACTCCCGCTGACCAGGTCCCGCGAGTCCTCGCCGAATGCGGTCAACCCTGTGCTCAAGAAGGCCGACTTCACCACCGTAGACGATCACGAGACGGCGCTTGGAGCGTCCAGATCCAGGTGCCGACTCATGTCCGACTCCAGTCGGCCGTACGAAGACGGGCATCAATTCGTACTGGAGGGTCTGCACGTACTGCTCCAGCCGCCACCCCAAATGGTCCATCGTCTCTCCCAGCAGGAGGCACGAGGTCGGAAGCGTCAACATCACGGCCAGCGTCGTCATCAACGCCCATGCCGAAGGCCGGCAGGCGAACACGGCGCGACGACGGGGTAGGCGTGGCGCGCCATCCCCGGGACATTCGGCTGAGGAGTGGGAGGCCAATCAGCAGACCGAGTACTGGTGGACGTTCCGGACGAACGCCGCGCTGAACGACTCCAACCGGGACGCGATCTCTTACTGCGCCTTCCGGCCGTACCTGGTACCAAGCACGGGCAACAAGATCACGCGCCCCGAGCGTGAGGTGCGACAGTTCGCCCTCATACCCCTCGCACCGCGCCGGGGCGGTTCACACAACGTCCGGTCCTTCGACATGATCGTGACGGAAGATCGCCGGTTCAGGAACAGGCACCAGGGCTTTCGTGGAGCTGTCAAGCACGTGAGTTCTCAGGACATAGGGACGGAGATCCAGTAGAACGGTGATCTTCCACAACCAGCCGTCGAAGAACTGGATCTCCGTTGATTGCCGAGTATGCCAGCTCTGCTGTTTCCCACGCCGTCCAGACGGACTCTTCACCCCGCTGGGTGTCCGGGAGATTGTTCGCTCCCGGACACTTGGGTGAGCTGACCTCGCTCGTGCCGTTCGAGCTCGTCGATGCGGTCCTTGAGGAGACCGCAACGTGCAGCGACGCCTGCGCGGTCTCCCCTCGCGTGTCGGGGTCTACTTCCTAGCCCCACACTCCCGCAGCGCGGTTCGGGGCCTACCGCAAGGTCTCCTTCGATGCTGCAGCTCGCTCAAGACCCCTGACACCGCCCCGCAACCGGGCGTGGCTGTGCAACCCCGGCCACGGCGGCTACCCCCTGCTGGAGCTGATGACGCTCGTCGAGACCCGGAACTGGTTCCAGCTGTCTGACGGGCATGGGGGTATCACTCTAAGTGTGGAAGTGATCACTAAGGGTAGATGAATCAAGGTAGATCATCTAACGCTTCGGGGGAGCGTCAATCATGTCGAACACACGAGGAACATCGGCTCTGACCACTGCTTTCGCGCAGGAACATGAACGGGCGGGAGGCTTGGCACGGGCTGCTCATCATGGCGGGGAAAAATCCCCCCTTCACCAAGGGAAGGTGCCGCTGCGGGAATTGCTCGGCGATGAGGTGCTGGACCTGCTGCTGGAGCGCTCGAGAGACGGGGCGGGCGGGCTGCGGCTGACCGGCCAGGGCTCGATGCTCGGCGAGCTGGTCAAGGCGGTGCTGGAGCGGGCGCTGGAGGCCGAACTGTCGGCGCATCTGGGCTATGGCAAGCACGATCCGGCCGGCCATGGCTCGGGCAACTCCCGCAACGGCAAAATCGGCAAGACCGTGCAGACCGGGGTGGGGCCGGTCCGGCTGGCCGTGCCACGGGACCGGGAGGGCAGCTTCGAGCCGGTGCTGGTGCCCAAGCGGGCCGGGCGCGTCTCCGGCGGCCTGGACGACATGATCATCAGTCTGTACGCGCACGGCATGAGCGTGCGCGACATCCAGCACCACCTGCGCCAGATCTACGACACCGAACTGTCTCATGAGGCCATCTCCAACATCACCGACGCGGTGCTGAGCGAGGCCCGCGCCTGGCAGTCACGCCCGCTGGAGGCGGTCTACCCGGTGGTGTTCCTGGACGCGATCGTGGTCAAGGTTCGCGACAACAACACCGTGCAAGCCAAGCCCGCGTATCTGGCGGTCGGCATCGACACCGACGGCGAAAAACACGTGCTGGGCATCTGGCTGGCCAAGACCCCGCTCGATGCCGCAACCGCCGGCGAAGGCGCCCGGTTTTGGGCCTCGGTCATGACCGACCTGAAGAACCGCGGCGTGCGCGACATCCTCATCGCCTGCACCGACGGCCTGGCCGGCTTCGAAGACGCGGTGCACCAAGCCTTCCCGCACACCACCGTCCAGACCTGCGTCGTCCATCTGATCCGCAACGCACTGCGCCCGGTCGCCCGCAAGGATGCCGCCGCGGTGGCCGCCGAACTGCGCACCATCTACACCGCGGCCAACGCCGAAGCCGCCTTCGACGCGCTGGCCGCCTTCGCCGACGGCCAATGGGGCCGCAAATACCCCCAAGCCGTCCGCGTTTTCGAGAGCGCCTGGGACCGCTTCACTCCCTTCTTCGCCTTCACCGGCCCGGTGCGCAAGCTGCTCTACACCACCAACGGCATCGAAAGCCTGAACTACCAGCTGCGCAAGGTCACCAAAGCCCGCGGGCACTTCCCCGGCGACGACGCCGTGATCAAACTGCTCTGGCTGGCCATCATCAACATCGAGGACAAACGCGCCCGCGAACGCGCGCTCAGGAAGGAGAAGACCGGCAAACGCGCCGACCAGCCCGCCCGCCTCATCGAAGGCCAGCGCACCATGGGATGGCGTGAAGCCCTCAACGAACTCGACCTCGCCTATCCAGGACGGATCAGGTAAAGAGGGTTCTCCATCACCCAGAAACGATCTTTACACACTTCAGGTGACAAGCTCTCGGGCATAAACGAAATGCATTCAGCCGGAGATGGGGAAGTTGGCGCGGAAGGTGTTGTGCGGGTTGTGGTGGCGTTCGAGGTCGCGAAGGCGATGGAGCGCAGCGGGAGGGAAGGCGTCGGCCGCTGTCTCGCCGGGGCTGAGAAAGGTGAAGGGTTTGCGTCCGCTCACCGGGAGAGCGTCGGCGAGCGCGCGTTGTTTGGCGGTGATGGCCTCGCCCGTCGCCGGGTCGGCCGGCACGCCGAACAGGTAGAGCGCGTAGGGCTCGGCCAGTGGGCCGTGGGGGCTGTCGGACGGGCGGGTGAACGCGCCGCCCAGGTGGCGTATCTGCACGCTCATCAGCGGGGCGATCGGATCGGCCAGCAGGGTCTTGGCCGCGGTGTCGTCCAGGTCGGTGAGCAGTTCGGCGCGTGAGGAGCCCGCGCTGGGGTCGGTGGGTTCGGCGGTGATGGTGCCGAGTTCGGCGACCGTCATGGTTCGTCTGCTGTCGGCGAGGGGGTGGGGCAGGCGGTCCAGGGGGCTGAGCAGGTCGCGGGCCGCGGCGGCCTGGCCGAGGTAGGCGGCATCAAGGGCGATCATGGGGTCGGAGCCGGGGAAGTGCAGCAGGTCCAGCCAGACAGTCAGGTCGTCGGGGGCGGTGGCGGTGATCTGGCGGTAGGCGTCCATCACGTCCGGGGCATGCTTGGTGGGCCACAGTAGCCGGCCGCCGTACAGGTGCGGCGCGTGGTGGAGGGAGAGCTCCAGGGCGGTGACGATCGCGAAGGAGCCGCCACCACCGCGCATGGCCCAGAACAGGTCGGGGTCGGTGTCGGCAGTGAGGCGCCGCTGCCGCCCTTCGGCGTCCACGATGTCGAATGCGGTGACGCTGTCGGCGACCCAGCCGTACTTGCGGCCGAACCAGCTCAGCCCGCCGCCGAGGGCGACACCGTTGACGCTGACGACCGGTGAGCTGCCGGGCAGGCCGGTCAGGCCGTGCGGCGCTGCGGCGGCCTGGAGGCTGCCCGAGGACACGCCCGCGCCGACGCGGGCGCGCCGGGCGGCCGGATCGATCTGGAGGGAATCCAGACGGCGGGTGCGCAGCAGAATGGCGCCGTCCAGGTTCGTGGTGGCGCCATGGCCGTTGGGCTGGGCCGAGACGGCCATTCCGCGGGCGCGGGCGAAGCGGACCACGGCCGCGACGTCGGCGGCGTCGGCCGCTTCGACCACGGCGGGAACAGCCTGTTCGACTGCGAGGTTCCAGGGGCGCCGGGCCTGGTCGAAGCCGTCGTCTCCGGGGAGCAGAACCCGTCCGCGGACGAGGGTGCGCAGGTCGTTGACCTTGTTGATCATCTTTCTTCCGATCTTGGGTGGAGGGAGGGGGTTCCACTCTCGTCTGGGGTGAGGGGCCGATCAATGCTGCCCTGTGCAAGAATCGTGAAGCTGGAGTTAACGATCTGGGGGTGTCATGCTGGAGCGCCACGAACTGGAGGCGTTCTTGATCCTGGCCGAGGAGTTGCACTTCGGCCGCACCGCCGAGCGCCTGCGCGTGTCCACTGCCCGGATCAGCCAAACGATCGCCAAGCTGGAGCGCCGCACTGGGATGCCGTTGTTCACCCGCACCAGCCGCCGGGTGGAGCTGACCGCAGTGGGCCGGCAGCTGTACGAGGAGGTCCGGCCCGCCTGGGACCAGATCGCCGCGGCGTTCGCGCGGGCGATCGACACCGGGCGCGGCCTGACCGGCACCCTGCGGGTGGCCTTCGTCGGCGCGGCGGGCGGGCAGCTGCTCGCCGGGGCCGCCGAATTGTTCCGCCGTCGCCTGCCGGACTGCGAGGTTCGGCTCCGCGAAGCGCAGATGGTCGATCTGATGCCCTGGGTGCGCGATGGCCAGGTCGATCTTGCGCTCGGCACGTTCCCCATCGACGAGCCGGACATCGTCACCGGTCCGGTGCTGGTGTCCGAAATGCGCATGCTCGCCGTACCGTCCCAGCATCCATTCGCCCGCCGTACGTCGGTCTCGCTCGACGATCTGGCCAGGGTGAAGCTCCTCCAGCTACCGGACACCCTGCCCGTCTCGCTGCGAGAAGACCGCACCCCGCGTGCCACTCCTGCGGGACGGCCGATCGAGCCCGGCCCCTCGGCCTCGACGTTCAACGAGATGCTCACCCTCATCGGCGCCGGCCACGGCGCCTTCCCCGTCGGCGCCCAGGCCAGGCACTACTACGCACGCCCCGACATCGCCTACATCCCCATCAGCGACGCCCCGCCACTGCGATGGGGCCTGCTGTGGCGGACCGACGGCGCCACCGTTCGGGTCCACGCCTTCGCCGAGGCCGCTCACGACCTGGTCACCTCCTCCTGAACGGCGGCATCCACCGTTCGGTGGACTCTTCGGCGCCAGGACTGACTCGCTGATCATCTCTGCACCCTTACGCCCTTTACGTGTACGTGGCTGTGCACTTCAAGAAGTACACCGACACGCGTGGGGCAGGGGCCGGGATATTTCCCGTGGGCGCGGTGGTGTTCTCGCTCCCGTTCGCGATCGAGTTGGTCGAGGCCGGGTGCCGGGAGACGATCCGGTTCTCCCCCTGGGACGCCGTTCTGGTCCGGCCCCTTCCTGAACTACTAGGCGACGAAGCGACCCGATCGGCGGCGCGGGAGGCCCTTGAGGAGATCGACGCCCGCCCAAGCCGCCGCCGATCGGGCCAAGGCCGCCGAGGTCACCAGGCAGCGGCAGAGCGAATACGACGACGCCCTGCGCAGGAAACGGGAGGCCTTCGCCGCCCAGGCCATCGCCGAGTTCTGCGACGGCGCCGAGCGGCCATCAGCGCCGTCCGCGACCTCGCCACCGGCTCAGCCCTGGACGACGCCGCGCTGGCGGCGTTCCTGGACGAGAACGGGAAACTGCGGTGACCCCGCGGCGCGACGCGATGGGCTGGACGCAGGCCGAGACCGACGTCGCGGAGGTGATGATCTGGCTGCAGAGCAACCACGGGCGCGAGGTCAGCAACGCCGACATCGCTGCCGGAATCGGGATCAAGGTCAGCCACCGGCTGCGGCGGGCCGTCCGTGTCGCCCTGCGCCCGCGACGCGATGTCCACCGCACGAACGGCGATGACGGCGATGAAGGAGATGCACCGCGCCACCACCTTCGAGGCCGGAAACCCCCGCTCGATCGCCTGCAAGGAGTTCGCAGCGATGGCCAAAGCGGCCGATGAGTGCATCACGAGAGTCGCCGACATCGACACGGTCGGCCCGCAGGCGGTCCGGCACGAGAACACCAGCCTGCTGGCCAGATGATCGCCGACCTGAAATCCTGGGAAACGCCCGAAACCGTGGATTTCCTGGCCTGAGAGTAGCCATCACCAGGTGCAGCGCCCCGGCCAGCCGGACCTTCACGCCGTTCAGGCGAGGCGGTCGCCCTCGCCCGATCAACCGGCCGAAAGTACGGTCTCGGACGCCGTGAACCCTGCTTTCAACCGGTGCCCTCCCCCGGGCGGCCCTCGCAGGATGAGGCCTCATGCCACGCGAAGATCTCCCCCAGCAACCCCCCGGCAAGGGCGCGGCCAGCCATCCCGGCCACCGTCTCGCGCACGACGGATTCGCCACCGCCTCCCCCGATCGGCCCCAGAGCGCCGCGCCCGCGTCCGGCCAGCCCCAGACCGCTGCGCTCTCCTCCGGTCGGCCCCGCATCATCGCGCTCGACGTGTTGCGCGGGTTCGCGCTGTGCGGAATCGTGCTGAGCAGCGTCCCGTCGATCGCCGCCGTCGGCGATGCCCTGAAGGCCACAACCGGCAGCTCCGACGGCGACTGGTTCGGGCTGCTGGTCCACCAGCGCTTCTTCCCGATCTTCTCCACGCTGTTCGGGATCGGCTTCACGCTGCTGCTGAACTCCGCGAGACGTCGCGTCCCCCGTCCGCGACTGCTCCTGCTGCGCCGCCTCCTGGTGCTGCTCGCCATCGGCCTGGCCCACATGTTCCTGCTGTGGCCGGGCGACATCCTGACCACCTACGCCGTCGTCGGCCTGCTGGTGCTGCTGCCCTCGACCTGGCTGCCGCGCTGGGCCGTCGCCGGGCTCGCCGCCGTCCTCATCGTGACGCCGCTGGTTCTCGGCCACAGCGGCCCGTCACTGGCGCCCGGGCTGTTCCTGCTGGGCTCCACACTGGCCCGCTACGGCCTGATCGACCGGATCGAGCGATCCACGCTGGTACCGGCCGGGCTGGGCCTGGCCTTCGCAGCGGGAGCAGTGCCCGCGGTGTGGCTGCAGGTCGACTCAGAGGCCGCCGGCGCGGGCCGTTCCACCTCCTGGTTCGCCCCCGCCGGATTGCTCATGGCGGGCCTGTACGTGTGCACCCTCCTGGTCCTGCTCAGGACGCCGCTCCGGCCGGCATTGCAGGCGGTGTTCGCACCGCTGGGCCGGATGACGCTGACCAACTACCTGACCGCCACCGTCCTGGTCCTGGTGACCGCCCACGTCATCGGCGGCTCGCCGGACACCTGGTCCTCGACGACGGTGCTGCTGATCGCCGGTCCCGTCCTCGCCGTCCAGTGGCTGTGGTCCGCCCTCTGGTTGCGCCGCTTCCGCCAGGGCCCGATCGAGTGGCTCTGGCGCTGGGCCACCTGGGGCCGCCGCCCGCCCCTCAGGGCCCCACTCGGGTCCGCGTCACCAGCCTCAAAGTAGCGCTGAGTAACTATCGTTACCCTCTGCGGTCGCGAGGTTGGTCATCTCAGTGTCGGATAACGGCCGTCTGTCGACAGTCACCGGGCCGATCACGGAACCGCAGGTGAGCACTGTCGATAACTCGTGCCGAAAATCAATGTCGGTGAACGGTGCGTGGACTAGATTTCGACAGTGCTCTTCGGCTACGCGAGGATCAGTACCGTCGGCCAAACCCCCGACCACCGGATCGATGTCAACGGCCAAGTGCGTGTCGCCGCTGGTGGCCACGTAAATGTCCCCAGGGTCGCGGAGTTGACTACTTCTTGGGGAGGCGTTCTGGGCCCCGGCTGCGGGCCTGCCGCATGCGAAACGACTCACCCTCGGTGACCACGACGATGCTGTGGTGCAGCAGCCGATCAAGCAGGCTGACAGCAGTGGTGTGTTCGGGCAGGAAGCGGCCCCACTGGTCGAAGGGCCAGTGCGAGCCGATCCCCAAGGCGCGCCGCTCGTAGGCGGCCGCGACGAACCGGAACAGCAGCTGGGTGCCGGTGTCATCGAGTGGGGCGAACCCCACTTCGTCGATGATGACCAGGTCGGCGCGCAGCAGGTTCTCGATCACGCGGCCGACGGAGTTGTCGGCCAGCCCTCGATAGAGGGTCTCGACGAGTTCGGCGGCGGTGAAGTAGCGGACCTTATGCCCGGCCTGAATGGCGGCAACGCCGAAGGCGATGAGGCTATGGGACTTGCCGGTGCCGGCCGGGCCGACCGCGCAGTAGTTTTCCGCCGCGCGGATCCACTCCAAGCTGGCCAGGTAGTCGAAACTCGCCTGAGGGATCGAGGAAGCGGCGATGTCGAACTCCTCGATCGTTTTGATCACCGGGAAGGCGGCGGCCTTCATCCGCGCCCGGGCGTTGGACTCATCACGGGCGGCCAGCTCGGCATCGATGAGGGTGCGCAGGAACTCTTCGGGATTCCAGCGCTGGGTGCGGGCGGTGACCAGCAGCTCGGGCGCCAGCCTGCGGATCGTGGACAGCTTCAACCGGCGCAGCCCGCTATCGAGATCGGCGGCCAGAGCGGGGACGCTCGCGGCGGTCATGAGGCGTCTCCGATCCGGTCGAGCTTGTCCAGGGTGTAGTCCGCCAGGGAGCGGGTCGGGACGTGCGGCAACTCCAGGACCAGGGCGTCTCCAGGCGGGCGGACCTGCGCCGTGCCGGCTCCGGCGGCCAGGATGGCGCGCACGTCATCGGCGCGCCAGCGGCGAAAGGCGATAGCCCGCTCCAGCGCGGTCAGCAGCGCCGCCTGGCCGTGAGCCGCTTGCAGCGCGGCCAGCTCGACCAGATCAGCGGCCAGGCGGGTGTTGCCGGAGGCGGCTGAGCCGGTCAAGAACGTCTCGGCGATCGGGCCGAGTGCCAGGAACGCCTTCTCGGTCTCGGTGCGGGCGCGGGCGGCCCGGCGCGGCGTGGGCCGAGGGCCGCCGTAATGCTCATCGATGACCGACGCCTCGCCGGGCGGGACCGGGGCGTGATCGGCGACGATCTGTCCGGTGGCCAGGTCCGTGATCAGCAGCCGTCCGGCCGTCTCCACCACGGCGACCCGCGTGCCGATCAGCCGGGTGGGCACCGAGTAGCGGGCCGAGCCGAACCGCACGCACGACAGCCGGTCGACCTTGCGCGTCGCCGGCGGCTTGCCGATCGTCGGACGCAGTGAGGGCAGCGCGGTCAACACCTGCCGCTCGCTGACCAGCCGTTCGGCCGGAACCGCGCAGATCTCCGAATGCACCACGGAGTTGACCTCGGCGCACCATCGGCGGGCCGCGAGGTTGGCCATCGTCAGGTCATCGAACGGCGCCTGCGGCACGACCAGGTCCCGCTTGGCATAGCCGACCAGGTTCTCCACGATGCCCTTCGATTCCGGGTCGGCGGCCTCGCACCAGTCCGGCCGGAAGGCGTAGTGCGTGGCGAAGCGCACGTAGTCGGCGGTCGGGATGACCTTGTTGGCCACCACGCCGCCTTTTAGGCAGCCCATCCGATCGGCGAGCACCACCTTGGGCACGCCACGGAGTTCCTCAAAGCACTCGGCCAGGAAGGCGAGCGTGGTCTCGGCGCGCTCGTTGTCGGCGAAGCGGACGAACCGCACCCGTGACCAGGCCAGCACCGCGCAGAACACGTGCAGCCCGCGCCCGGCATCTCCCCAATCGATGACCAGCATCTCGCCCGGTGTCCAGACTGCCGGCCGCCGGCCGCGCGGGTGCTCGCGCCGCCAGTTCTTCTTCACCTCGGCCACCAGGCGGCGGAAGTTGCGCGCCGACCCGGCATATCCCGCGGCTTGCGCCAGTGGCAGCAGCCGCTTGGCCGAGATCTTCCCCGCGGTGGCCTTCACCTTCTCGACGACCAGATCGGTGACCTCGTCGAAGTTGTGCTCGCGCCGCTTACGGCTCGGCGCCTTGTCCCCGGCCAGCGCCTTGTTGATGATGCGTTTGACGGTCTTGTGCGTGGTGCCGCACATCTCGGCGGCTCCGCGATAGGTGCCTACCTCCCGGTAGGCGGCGATGATGTCCATGACTTCCCCCGCAGACTTCATGGCCGGGCAGACCCCCTGAGCGGTGATCTCGTGACTGGCTGACACCGTCACGATCACCGCTCAGGGCACACCCCTCCTCGCGACACGCGAACAGCACGAAGGAGAAGTGGGGACCTAAACCGGCCGCCAGTGGTGACCTCGAACTGGCCACCTGCGGGGACTTTTACATGGCCACGGACAATCGACGCGCTGCTGCGCGCGGGCGTCGGACCGCGATGACATCCCTAGACAAGGCCAGTGGCGCCAAGGCCTCCCGGCCCAGCCTCACCGCGGGCACGCTTGCCTGCTGGTGGTCGCGACTCTGCGGCTGCGCCAACCTTCGGTCAACGCCATGGCGGGCGTTCGGAAGCGCCGGTCATGACAGCCACGTCGGCCGTAGTTGACAGATGAGCGAACACCTCCTGCTCCTGCTTAGATGTGATCTTCAGCACACCGCCCAACAGCGGCCGCCGATCTCTGGTCCGCCCGCGTAGCGGTACGCCGGGTACAGTGACCTGCCCTGGCTGATCGGCGTGGGGCGCTACGGGCCATGGCGGGACGCTGATCGTCATCGCTCTCCGGCGGGCTCCGCGAAATAACCGCGAACAAGGACGCCCGCATCGGGCAATCAGCGCCGACCCTCTTTCGAGAAAGGCGCCGGATGCATGACCCTGCTTCATATCCCGCCACACGGCTGGCCGCGGAGCCGGACGACGCGTCGGTCATCGCGAACTCGCGGCACGATCCGGAGTGGTTCTCGATGATCTTCGACCGGTACTTCACCACGATCCACCGCTACGCCGCCGCCCGGCTCGGGCCCGGCGCCGCCGACGACGTGGCCGCGGAGACGTTCCTGGCGGCGTTCGACCAGCGCGACCGCTACGACCTGACCCGCCCGGAGGCCAAGGCCTGGCTGTACGGCATCGCCACCAATCTCATTGGCCGTCATCGCCGCGGCGAGCTCCGCCTCTACCGGGCCCTCAGCCGCTCGGCTGCCCGCGACGACGTGGAGGGCCACGCCGACCGGGTCACCGACCGGGTGACCGCCGAGCAGCTCAGCCCTCGGCTGGCACGCGGCCTGGAGAGCCTGTCCCGGGGCGACCGCGACGCGCTGATGCTCGTGGCCTGCGCCGACCTCAGCTACGCGGAGGTGGCCTTCGCCCTGGGGATCCCGATCGGCACTGTCAGCTCCCGGGTGCACCGGGCCAGAACCAAACTACGCAAGACACTGGGTCACGCGGCGAGGGGGGTCTGAATCATGGAAGAACTGCAGGAGCTGCGCCGCTACCACGACGCGCTGCCGGGGGCCGCTCCGGAGTCCATCGGCGCGGCCCGGTCCCGCCTGGCGGGTCACATGCGCGGGAGCAGGCGTCGGCGGGCCCGCCGCATCCGGCCGGTGTGGGGGCTGAGCCTGGCCGGGGCGGCCGCCGCCGCGCTGCTCGCCGTGGCCACGACGGTCGTCCCGGACGTCACTCGGGAAGCTCCGGACGTCACTCGGGAAAAGGGCGTCGAGGTTCCCCGGGTGCGGCCCTCCGCCGCCGTTACCGAGCTGCGGCTGCGCCCGGTGGCAAATGCCCAGGACCTGGCCGACAACGCGGCGGTGCTGGCCTCCGACGAGCCCGAATGGAGTGCCGGGCCCACGCAGTGGGGCTACGTGAAGAGCCTGCGCGCCCAGACGCGGGTGGACGGCGGGGAATGGCTGCGCGGCAAGCCGGCGGTGACGAACACCCGCGAACAGTGGCGGCAGCTCAACGACAAGGCGTTCGCCACCGTCGAGAAGGGCAAGCTCGAGATCTCCAAGGGGTCGGAGTTCGAGGTGACCTACCCCTACCTGCTGGCCCTGCCGACCGACGCCGATCAGTTGCTGGCCCGGATCTACGAGACCGTCGACACGGAGAACGCCAGGCATCGCGCCTCCTCCCTGCGCTCCGCTCAGGAACGGGCGGAGAACAGCGGCAAGACCCCCGAGGAGGCGAAGCGGCTGGCCGAGGAATCATTCCCCCCTCTCACCTCCGTACAGCGCGACAGGTGGGCGTTCCAGATGATCGCGATGGGCATGGGGGACGCCGCCCTCCCACCCAGGCTCCGCGCCGCCATGTACGGCGCCATGGCCAAGATCCCGGGCGTCCGATACGAAGCCAAGTCCTCCGATCTGCTCAACCGCCGGGGCATCACCCTCTACCACGTCCTGGACGGCTACCTGCGCGACGAGATCTTCATCAATCCGAAGACCTATGAGTACCTGGGCTACCGCACCATCGTGGTCAAGGACCACAAGGACGGGCCCTTTGACACCATGAAGAAGGGCGAAATCCGCAACTGGGACGCCCTGATCAAGGCCGCTGTCGTCGACAAGGCCGGGCAACGGCCCGGCTGACGCCGGAACCCGTTCCACATCGCTCCGGAATCCTTCTGAGCGCCATGCGGCGCGCGCACTTGAGCCACAACACAAGATCAGTCCGGTTCTGGGAGCCATGACGACTCCCCTGTCACCCCGTTCACTGATCGGCCCTCGATGCAACCCCTGAACGGGCTCGACGCATCCCGTCTGTGTGAAGCAATCTTTCTTGGAGACCGATGAGCCTCGATGAGGAGTACACCGCCTATGTACGTGGGCGGCTGCCATGGTTGCGGCAGATCGCCTACCCGCTGTGCCAGGACTGGCACCGTGCCGACGATCTGGTGCAGACGGCGATCACAAGGCTGTACGTCAAGTGGCGCCACGCGCGCCTGGCAGACGACCTCGACGCCTACGTCCGGGTGATCCTGATCCGGGTCTTTCTCGCCGAGCAGCGAGGAGGCTGGTTCTCCCGGGTACGGCTGACGTCCACGCCGCCCCCTTCCTCCTTCGAGGGCAACGACCGCGACACGGCCATGGACCTGCGCCGCGCACTGGCCGCGGTTCCGCCGCGCCAGCGTGCGACCCTCGTGCTGCGTTTTCACTGCGACCTGAGTGTCGAGCAGACCGCCCGCACACTCGGCTGCTCCACCGGAACCGTCAAAAGCCAGACCGCCCGCGGCTTAGCCACCCTGCGCTCGACACTCGGCGCGCAGGACACCCGTGTAGCGAAAACGGAGGAGTACTGATGGACACCAGGAACCTGTTCGACGGGCTGGCACACCAGGAGCAGCCGCCCATGTCGGTGCGGGTGGACCAGGCCATCGCCGCCGGACGCGCGACACGCCGCCGCCGCCGGACAGGCGCCGCTGCGATCTCGGCGCTGTCGGTGTGCCTGGCCGTCACAGTGACCTGGCTCGCTCTCCCGCAACCGGGACAGCGCGATGGCGTTACCCTCGCCGTGCCCGCCGGTGCCCCGCCCACTGAACCGTCTGCGGTGGCCAAGACGGAGCCGTCCGGTGCGGGGTTCAAGAAGTTGAAGGAGAAGTACCCACCCGTCGGGAAGATCGCCTCCATGCCGGAGATACCGATCTGGATGTGGCTGGGCCGGCGGTCAACCGTCGACGCGAAAGGTGTTGTCCTGTGCAACGCGTGGGATTCGCGCGGCGCCACCTGCGCCGGGTTTCCTCCGCTCAATGCCAAGGAGTTCGCTCGCACGCAGGGCTCCACGTCGGGCATTCTGGACGCGAAGCAGATGCGAGCCCTCCATCCCGATGCCACCTCGGAGCAACTGCGCAGGCTCATTGATGAACAGGAGCGCGTGAACGCCCTCGGAAAGATCTTCTTCGGCATCGCCAGGGCCGAGGTTCACGGCATCATGGCGGTCACCACGGATGGGCGCAAAATTGCCGGAAGCGTCGCGCGGAGCGTCGGAGCGGGGTACGGGGTTTGGGCGGTGAAATTCCCTTCCGACGTCACAACGGCAGCGCTCGTCTTCACTGACGCGAACGGGAAGACCCTCCAGCGGATCCGACGCGGCTGACGCTCAAACCCCGGTGTCCTGTGTGGCCAGGCCCTCGGACGGCGTCCTGTAGCGGAGATCGAGGAGATCGCCCGTCGCTCTCATGAGGGCCACATCCGCCTCCACCTACTCACCGTGCACGGCCAGACGGCACTGGTTCGCCCCACGCCGAACCTGTGACTTGGATCTCTTGATGACGTGATTTTGGGATCGCTATTTGTCGTGGTGCGGCATGGGGAAGATGGGTTGGTCGGCGTACGCGAGAAGGGCCGTTGTTCTCTTGCTCGGTGAGAGCCGAAGCACGAGAACAACAGCTCTTCCAGAAGACGCGCCCTGGTGGGTCTCGGGTTTTGGGCGACCGGGGTCACATCGTGCCGATGACGAGGTTCTTGCGGGCGGCTTCGACGACCTCCTTGGTGACGATTGTCCCGCAGCGGCAGGTCACGGCGCTGCCACAGGGCCTCGATCAGGTGCCGGTCGATGACCTTCGTGGCGTCGGAGTCTTCCCGGCGCCGCTCGATCAGCGCGGCCAGGTCGGTCATGCTCCACCGCGCGGCGGCCCAGGTGGTGAAGGAGCGCAAGGCGGAGCGGTGGCGGTTCCGGGTGCGGGCGGCCGCGTCCCCCCACGCCGCGGTGAATACCGCTGCCGTCGGCTCGGCCGCCAGGTCGGTCAGCAGAGCGCCGTCTCCCAGTTTGGTGCGCAGGCGGGTCAGCGTCTCACCACGACCTGCGGGCGGCCGCCGGTGACGGCCAAGACATTGTCAGAAGCGGGCGACATCCTCGACGTATCTGAGGCTTTCAACGCGACGACCCATACGATCACGACCACCGAGACCTGGACCCGGAACTGCCTGCCGGCCATTCCCGTCCGGGAGAACAAGCAGGAGCAGGCGAAGAGCAAAGCGGCGAAGGGAGGCAGAATGAGCGTCGCCTTCAAAAGATCGACGTACCACCATCAGCACAAGTGCCACCGCCGCATAACCCGGACAGCACGACCTCGCTCCAGCCGAAGCTGGTGCGCGGCGTTGGCGCCAAGAAAGGGACTCAACAGCACACCGAGCTTTCGAGGCTCATAAATAGCTGAACTCGAATTCCCAGGTGGGCACCCCGGAACCGCCGGACACAGGGGCGCCGTCCGACATCACCTCAACGACCGCATCGATGGTGCCGTGCGAGAACTTCTTCGTCAGCTCCGGAATCTGGCCGAACAGATCGAGTTCCTCGAAGGTCTCATCAAATCGCCAGCCTTCCCGGTGCATCACCGCCAGCGCATCCCGCACATGCTGGACACCCGCCACTGTTACGACCACGCTGGCGCTCGGTGAGGGAGTCAAGTCAGGGTCCGGTTCGAACTGGCAGTTATCCTCACGGTCGATGGCTGTGACCGAGTCCGCGGGGAACAACCGGGTCAGCAACGGGGTCACGTTCCGCTCCAGCACAGGATGCTGCTGCGCCACGCGTATCTTGCACATTGTCAGATCCACCGCCGCGTACCCGTAGGCCAGGGTGAAGAACAGCGCCGCGACCGCTAAGACCGCGACCGCTATTTTGATCATCCTCACCGGCCACAGCATGCCACCCCCGCCCCGGCCTCGCCATCCAGTCAGGTCGAGTGGTGCAACTGCAGGCCCAACTATGTCCCGCGTCGATCCCTTACAGCTTCAGTGGACTCGACAGCGTCGCCAGGCGGACGCCGTGCAGGCCGAGGAGCGGAGAACGGCGGCGGAACTATAATCTGCTATCCCGACCATTGAGGCGCCGTGGGCCGCGCGCCGAAGTCCGGCCGGACGCGGCAGCTCGGCATGGTGTTCAGCGAGCACCTGACGTACGCCTTCGACGATCCGCAGGCGGCCCGGTTCCTGGCGGGGATCGCGGAGGTCTGCGGCGAGGAGGACCCCAGGCCCGCCGTCGTCCAGGGCGGCCCGGCCCGCGAGGGCATCACCTGCGTCACCCAGGACGACCACGAGGCCGCCCGCGCCGTCGCCGCCCACGGGGCTGCGCGACGGCCGGACGCCCGGCTCGCCCCGCGCCCTCTCGTCATCGCAATGAGCGACGAACTCGCCTTGGGAGCCCGCCAGGCTCTCTACGACGTCCACCCGGACGCCGCCTACCTCGGCGGGGACGCCTCCCTGGACGGCCGCGGCGCCGGCATCACGTCTGTCACGAACCCGCTGCGCGACCAGGGCCGCCGCTGCGCCCGAGCACCTCATACCGGCTCATCGCCCGGGCACGCCGCCAGAGCGCCCGCTGTCAGGCTTGGCCCGCGCATGGCGTTCGCGCTCAGTGCTCACCCTGTCATCGTCCGTTCCCACAACCGATGCCCACCACACCCGTGAAGGCCACGGTTTACGGCAACCTCCACACACCGGGGACCTGCGGACTATCACTTCCCAATGGAGTCGGTGGGAGGGGGCACGTGCTGACCGGTGGCCCGCCATGTTGAGACAGACGGTTTCGGGTGGACTCGTTCAGGTCTTGTTGTCGGTGAGGGGCATGGGTTGTGGCGCGACGCCGATGTGCCTCGGCCTGTCCTTGGCCCATCCCCGGCGAGATCCCCGTGACTGCTGCCGGCGCCACCGGGCGGGCCGGTCTCTGGCCGCCTAGGCCGACGAACTCGCGGCCTGATCGGGGACGGCCTCTACCCGTTCGGAACATCTACTGGGAACTCCAAAACGCCCTACGGATAAAGACGGTCGTGACAACCACCTCAGAACGGGAGCTCGTCTTGACGGATCCCCCGCCTCCCGACGACCACCGGCCATCGGTGCGCGGCCAGGCGGAGTTGGCGGATTGCCAGGACGACTCCGCCATCATCGCGGCATCCCTGGACGTACCCGAGCGCTTCGCGGCGCTCTTCGACCGGCACGCCACCGTCCTGCACCGCTACGCCGCGCGGCGCCTCGGGCCCGACCACGCCGAGGACGTGGTGGCCGAGGCGTTCACCAGGGCTTTCGAGACGCGCCACCGGTACGAGTTCGGCTGCGCAGAGGCGTTGCCCTGGCTGTACGGCATCACCACGAACGTCATCGGCCTGCACCGGCGTGCCGAAGTGCGCGGTTACCGGGCCATAGCCCGTACGGGCGAGGATCCGGTGGTCGCGGCGTTCGACGAGCGGGTGGCCGCCCGGGTCTCCGCATCGGCCACCCGGCAGCGCCTGGCCGCCGCGCTGGCGAAACTCGGCCGCGGTGAGCGGGACGTGCTGCTGCTGATCGCCTGGGGCGATCTGACGTACGAGGAGACGGCCCAAGCGTTGCAGGTGCCCATCGGCACGGTTCGCTCGCGCCTGTCGCGTGCCCGCCGCAAGGTCGCGCACGCTCTGGGCGGCGCCAATCCCATCGAGACGAGAGAAGAAGACCATGAACGACCTTGAGCTGATCAAGCAACTGCGATCGGAGGTAGCGGAAACCGACCCGGACGCCTTGACCGGCGCGCGGGGGCAACTGCTGGCCGTGATGGCCCGCACGCCAGCTCCTCGGCGCTCCCGGCGGCCACTGACCATGCGGGTCACGGGCCTTTCCGCCGCCGCCGCGGTCGCGGCCGCCGCCGCCATCGTGATCACCACCGGTCCGGCCGCCGTGCCCGTCAAGCCACCTGCCTCCGCCCGTGACGTCCTGCCCCTGACCTCTGCCAAGAACGTCCTGCTCGTGGCCGCCATCAGCGCGGAGCGTACGCCACAGGGTTCTGGGACCTACTGGCACATCAAACGGGAGAGCGAGGACGGCCGGCACTTCTGGGGCGAGAGCTGGACCACGCGCGACGGGCAGCGGTGGAGCAGAGGGGAGCCAGGCAACGGGCCCGGCGTGGTGAAGGAGCCCTCGGGCACGTTCTGGCTCGGACCCGCCGACAGCGGCACCGAGGTCTCCATGGAAGATCTCGAGGCGTTGCCGACCGACCCCGAGGCGTTGCGGCAGAAGGTCACCGCGATGCAGAAGGGTGGTCCCGTCGGCGAGCACGACATCGCCCTCCTGCCGCTGGCCTCGCTGATCTCGGAGCTCCCCGCGCCCGCGGGCGTCCGATCGGCGGCGTTCCGCGCGCTCGCCGAGCTGCCGGGCGTGCAGCGGCTGGGCGCGGTCGAAGGCGGCGAGGAGCTGATGATCCAGGGCGGGAGGCATGAGAGCAAGCTGGTCGTCGATCCCGAGACGTCCCAGGTGATCCGCACCAGTTGGCTCCCCACCGCTACGGGAGGGCTGACGGGTACGAACCACGGGTTGTTCATCAAGCTGACCACAGGTTGGACGGACGAGCTTCCCCGGTAAGGGCCTTCTCCTTCGTACGTGAGGTAGATCATGACTTTAGGCAAGTCGCTCCTCGCCGCTTTGCTGGCGGGGACGATCGGTGTCACACCCACACAGGCACCGGCATCACAGGCTCCATCCCCACCGGTGAACGGGGTGACGCTGATCACCGGTGATCGGGTGGTGGTCACCGCCCAGGGGCATCGCGTGGAGCCAGGGCCTGGCAGGCATGTCGACTTCTCCAGCCAGGTGCGCGGGGGCCACCTGTATGTAATCCCGTCCGACGCCGCGCCGTTGCTCGCGCAGGGTGTGCTGGACCGGCGGTTGTTCGACATCACCCAGCTGCTGGCCTGGCGGTACGGCGACGCCGACACCCCCGACATCCCCGTCATCGAGCAGGGCATCACCACACCACTGGGTTCCTCGCAGGTGCGGCGGCTGTCCAGTCTGGGCATGAGCGCGGCACGTGTGTCCAAGGCGAACGCCTCGCAGACCTGGCGGACTCTCACGGGAGCTCGCACTCTGGTGGCGGGCCGTACCAAGTTGTGGCTGGACGGCCGCAGGAGCTTCTCGTTGGACGAGAGCGTCAAGCAAATCGGCGCGCCGCAGGCGTGGCAGCAGGGCCTGACGGGCAAGGGCGTCACGGTCGCGGTCCTCGACTCCGGCTACGACCCTGACCATCCGGACCTTAAGGACGCAGTGACGCATGAGGGGAAATTCAGCAAGGAACCGGATATGCGCGACAACAATGGCCACGGCACCCACGTCGCCTCGATCGTGGCCGGCAGAGGCGAGAAGTTCCGGGGCGTGGCCCCGGAGGCGAGCCTGGCCATCGGAAAGGTGGGCGAAGGCAATAGCCTGACCGAGTCTGAAGGCCTTGCCGGCATGGAGTGGGCCGCCGTCGAGGTGAAGGCCAAGATCGTCAACATGAGCTGGGGCGGTCCTGACGGCCCGGAGCTGGATCCGCTGGAGCAGGCGGTCAACACGCTGTCGGAACAGACCGGCGCACTGTTCGTCGCGGCGGCGGGGAACGACGGCGTCAAGGGCAGTGTGATCAGTCCCGCCAGCGCCGAGGCGGCACTCACTGTGGGCGCGGTGGACAAGCAGGGCCGGATGGCCGACTTCTCCAGCCAGGGGCCGCGCGTGGGCGACCACGCGATCAAACCGGACGTGGCCGCGCCCGGGGTCGACATCATGGCCGCCGCCGTCGGGGGCGGCTACCGATCGATGAGCGGCACCTCGATGGCCGCCCCGCACATGGCGGGAGCGGCGGCGATCCTGGCTCAGCGCCACCCGGACTGGACGGGCGCGCAGATCAAGTCCGCGCTGATCGGCAGCGCCGCCCCGGTCCAGGACGCGACGATCTATCAGCAGGGCGCCGGGACGATCGACCTGGTACGCGCGCTGCGGCAGCAGGTCGTGCCCAAGCAGGCCAACGTGTGGGCGGCTTTTCCCTGGAACGGCACCGGCGGCCGGACCGCGACCAAGACGATCACCTACGCCAACGCGGGCGACACCCCGGTCGCCCTCAGCCTGTCGGCGGACAGCGAGGTGCTGAAACTGCCGTCCGACCAGGTCACGGTCCCGGCCAAGGGCGAGGCGTCGGTCACGCTCACCATCGACGCGAGCGGGAAGGCCCCGGACGAGTACCCGGGAACGGTCACCGCCAGGTCGGGCGAGACGGTGATCCGCACGCTGGCCGGCGCGTACGTCGAGCCGGAGTCCTACGACGTCACCATCACCGTCGTCGGCAGGCAGGGCCTGCCGGTCAACCCCCAGGCAGGCGAGATCTACGAGGCCGAGTCCGGGACCGTCCACGCGCTGTCCTTCCAGAACGGGACGGCCACCGTACGACTGCCCAAAGGAGACTGGAACCTCTACACCAGCATCAGAGAGAAGATCGACGGGCAGCCTGTGCTGACGATCGCCGACTCCCCGCTGAAGGTTGACGGCAGCGACCAGCGGCTCACCGTGGACACACGTCAGGGCAAGCCGGTGAAAATCACCGTCGACGACCCGAGCGCCCAACTCCAGCGCGTCTCCTCCCTCGGGCTGGACCACGGCGCGTGGAACCTCTGGAGCCGCATGTTCGGCCTTGACGCCAACTCCCAGGTCTTCGTCATCCCCGCCGCGTCACCAGGTCTGACCTACACCCTGGCGACCACGTGGCTCAGCAAGGACCTCTCGCCCAGCCCGTACGTCTACACCCTGGTCGACCGGCGCAGCGGCGGTCTTCCGGACGATCCCACCTACCACGCCAGAAAGAAGGAACTGGCCAAGGTCACCGCGACCTACCGAGCCTCCGGAGCGGCCGCCACGGGCTCACCCCTGGTCAGCCTGCACGTCGGCGATTCGATGGTTGAGTTCCCGGTTTCGTCGGTAGGTGACATCGCGCTGCCCGGCACGCTCGTCCACTATCGGACTCCGGGTCTGGTCTACGACAGCAGCCTCCAGGTCGGCACCGCGCTGACCTCCGACGGCGGCAAGCTCATGAAACGCGGTCACACCAGCGAAGTCTGGAACGCAGCCGTCACCGGGCCGTCGTTCCTGCTGCCGGCCGGCCACCGCACCGGCGACAGCCTGACCTTCGCCGCGACGGCGATGTTCGCCGACGGGCAGCCGGGCAGGACCGGCTCCGACACCGCCGCCACCGGCACCGCCACCCTCGCCAAGGACGGCAAGGCGCTGGCCACCGCCGACCTCGCCGACTGCGACGCCCACCAACCGCAGAGCTGCGGACTGCGCGCCGACCTGCCCGCCGGATCCGGCGCCTACACGCTGACCACGTCGATGCGCCGGCAGGCCACGCTCTCCACGGAGGTGAAATCGGTCTGGACGTTCCCGTCCACGACCACCGCCAAGCGACAGCCGCTGCCCCTGATGGCCGTCCGCTACAGCCCCGAGGGCCTGGACGACTCCAACCGCGCCAAGCCCGGCAGCACAACCCGCATGCCCATGTGGGTCGAGCGCAACCCCGGCTCCACGAAGGCAGAGACGAGATCGATCCGGCTGGAGGTGTCCGCCGACGACGGCGCCACCTGGCGTCCCGTCCCGGTCACCCGCACCGGCTCCGGCTGGACCGCCACGCTGACGAACCCCCGTACGGCCGGGTTCATCTCCCTCCGCGCGGCAGTCACCGACACCGCTGGCGACGGGGTGACCCAGTTGATCACCCGTGCCTACGCCGTCGGCTGATCCGCAACGGTGAGGGCGTCCCAAGGCGCCCTCACCGTTGCGGCAATAGGACGTGTCCATTTAACGGCGCGTGCTTTCCTCTTCATGAGTGTGGCCGACCCCATCCGGCGCCGGTTCTCTTCAGGAAACAGCCCTTCCATGAAGTGACCTGGTGGCATGCCTCACCGGACGCCCAGGTCGACTGATCCGTCCCCCGGGTTGGACCGCGCCGAAATCACTTCACGAAAGGTGGTTGGGCTTCCCGAGCGGCTCGATCCGGCCGACGACAGCCTCCTCGCGTGGGTGGAGCGCTACCTCGATCTGGCCGTGCGCGGAGTCCGCTCGGCGGAGGTCACCGCCAAGATCTCCCGTCATCTGGAGCGCTTCGGCGTTTGGATTGTCGACGGGCTCGGGCACGACCGGCTCTCTTCCGTCACCGTGCGCGAGGTCACCGCCTGGCGCGACCACCTGTTCGCCGCCGGCAACCTCGGCCGCGACGGCAAGGTGGCGCCGATGGCCGCCGCGACCGTCAATAACCATCTCGCGCACCTGTCGGCGCTGTTCTCCTGGATCACCGCGTCGCCCCGGCCGCCCTGCTGCGCCACGGCGATCCGACCAAGCAGGTGGCACTGTTGCCGCTGCCCGCCCCGCAGCCGCGAGCGCTGGCTGCCGCCCAGGTGCGCACCCTCAAGAACGTCGTGGACCGGATCGAGGTCTTTCACGAGCTCAAGGGCCGCCGTCGCCGCGGCGCTGGCGCGCGTGCACACGCCCATGCGCGCCCGCTGCGCGACCGGGCCATCGTCTACCTGCAGTTCGGCACCGGGCTTCGCCGCGCAGAGGTGGTCGGCCTGGACCTTGCCCAACTGGAACCGGCCGACCCGGACCGGTTGCGCCAGGCCAAGAAGGCGCGCCTGACCGGCGTGCGAGGCAAGGGCCGCACCAGCCGGACCGTGTTCCTCGGCCACGACGCCCGCCAGGCGCTGGCCGACTACCTGCGCGGCGAACGGCCCGGCGACGCCGCCGCCAGCATCGAGGCGGCCGCGCTGTTCCTGTCGGCCGCCTCGATCGTCGCCCGCCGCCCCGACGGCCGCCTCTCAGCCCGCTCGATCAACACCATCGTCGGCGAGATCGGCCGCCTGCACGACGCCCAGACCATGGATCCCGACCGCAACCTGGGCACCCTGCACCCGCACGACGCCCGTCACACCTTCGCCTACGCGCTGTCGCAAACCTCCGACCACAACCGCGCCGAACTCGAACGCCGCCTCGGTCACGCCAATGACCGCTACCTGCGCCTATATACCAACCCACCCGACGACATCGCCGCTGGCTACGTCGAAGGCCTATGACCGCAAGGCTCGAGCACCCTGAAGACCAGTGGGTCGACATAGGGCGTGAGGTACAACGGTTCCAGCCAGGATGGACCACGACAAATAGCGATCCCAAAATCACGTCATCAAACGATCCAAGTCACAGCCGAACCCGAGCCCACCCCGGCCCGGCCCGTCGAACGACAAGCGCTCCATGGTCGTGACGGTGAAGTTCTGCTTGAACATCTCCTCCGCGCGCCCAGCACGCGTTCCATCCGGGTCGTCTTCGGCGGCTCGATCCTGTGTTCGCGGCAACGCGCCAGTAGCGCGCCGCGCAGCCGATCCCGCGACATCTCCACCGGGCAGATCTTGGTGGCCAGCCAGTCGGCGAGGTTGTCCTCATCGCCCACTGTCGGCTCGCGGACACATGCTGCCCCGTGGGACGACATGTTGTTCCGGACGGTTTCGAGCGGAGTTGTTCAGGTCTACCCGCCGCGAGACGGCTGGTGTCGCAGACATCAGCTGAGCGGCCACCTCATGCCAAGCCGCTTGGCCCACTCCGCGCGCCGTTGGATCACATACGGGCCCACACGAAACTCCGCAACCCAGCCATGATCACCTCCGTCCCCGCCTGGAATCGGTCGAAAGTACGGCTGGGAACGGCGGCAACGGTACCTGCGGCCGGTGCCGGGCGCCGATCCCGAGCTGCAAGATCAACCCATGCCACATGACAACACCCGCCCAGCACGGAAATGGCCGGCGCTTCTGGCCACCGTCGCAGGGCTGCTCGCCCTCACCGCCTCCGCCCTGTGCGCGCCGGGCGCGGCCGCGGCAGCCGGTACGCCGTTCCTGCCCAAGCCGACCGGCCCGCACCGGGTCGGCACGACCTCTCTGCACCTGACCGACGCCTCCCGCCGTGACCCGTGGGTTCCCTCCGCCAAGACCCGCGAGCTCATGGTCTCCCTGTGGTACCCGACGGCCGCGCGTGACGGACGGCGCGCGCCGTACGTGACGCCCAAGGAGTCGGAGCTGCTCATAAAGGGCGTGGCGAAGCCGGAACTGGAGAAGATACCGCCCACAGCGCTGAGCCGGACGCGGACGAACGCCTTCACCGACGCCGAACCGGCCGGACGCCGGCGCAGCCTGCCGCTCGTGGTGCTGTCACCAGGCTTCACCTGGCTGCGCACCTCGATGACGGGTCTGGCCGAGGACCTGGCCAGCAGAGGGTACGTGGTGGCGAGCATCGACCACACCTACGAGAACTTCGCCACCACCTTCCCCGACGGCCGAGTCACCAGTTGCGCCGCCTGCGAGATCGAAACCGACGACAACGCCCACCCCGACGCCTTCGGTCGAACGATGATCCGGAGCCGGGCGATCGACATCTCCTTCGTGCTCGACCAGCTGACCGGTCCCCGCCCCAAGTGGAAGGGCGGCGCCCTGATCGATCCGGCCCGGATCGCGATGGCGGGCCAGTCCCTCGGAGGCGCCGCCGCCCCCGAGACCATGCTGAAGGACTCCCGAGTGCGCGCCGGGATCAACATGGACGGCAGGTTCTTCCTCCCGATCCCCAAGAGCGGACTGGCACGCCCGTTCATGCTCATGGGCGAGCCGAAGCTGCACACCCCCGAAGGCAAGGACGACACATGGAAACGTGACTGGCAGCACATGACCGGGTGGAAACGCTGGCTGGTGGTGAAGGGGGCGCTGCACCCGTCCTTCACCGACTACGACATGCTGATCCAGCAGCTCGGCGCGGACCTCGGCAGCGGCCTGAAGGAAACCCGCTCGATGGACATCACCCGCAAGTACGTCGCAGCCTTCCTCGACCTGCACCTGCGCGGCAAGCCTCAACCCCTGCTCGACAAGCCCTCCCCGCGCTACCCCGAGGTCCAATTCTGCTCACCGCCCGCCAAGAACTGCCGATGAGAACACCTGCACCCCCAGGCCAATGATTCTCCACGACAGCAGCGGGGCACCGTGATCGAGACAAGTTCACTCCCTCATGGCGGCGAGGAGAGGCTGCGCGCCTTGGGCAGACCTGCCGGAAGCTGATTCCCGCGGCAGTGTGTTCGCGTTCTTCGGGTGCCACCGGAATAGGGAAGATTCAGGCCGCCGAGCCTCTGACCTGGGACGTTGCAAGGCCGGTCGCTCGCTGTCCAGGTGCACGTTCTCGGACGGCGAGCCCACCTGCACGAATGCCGTCCGAAAACCTGTGTCCGAGAAGTCCCTGCCGCTCGGCGGCCCATGCCAGCCGTATTCCGGTGGCACCCCAAGTACGCCGGACTCGACCTCCACCGACTCCGGCGCAGCGCCGCTCCCCATCTCGGCGACGCCGAGGCCATCGCGGCCGTGCCGGTTCGCCCTCGGCTATGACCTCACGCTCGAACCCGCTGGAGCCGCCGTCATTCAACAGCGGCCTCAGGCCTAGGCACCGGGACCATGTGAGGTCGCGTTCTCGCGTCGATTTCTGCACGACGGGGCAGAGGGTTCTCTGCGTCAGTGCGCGGCGCCCTACGGATCCTCCCGGCGGGGCAGGCGGGCCCACCGCCGCTGCCGACCAAGGTATGGATCAACCAGCCGCCCACAGCACTACCGGACACTCCACTACAAACCACAGAAGCAACCTGATGTCTCATCAGGTTTGACAGGTTCCGGGCGTCGGGCACCTTGCGGACAGGCGGGGTGGCGCGTGAGCAGCGACCGGCCCAGAAATGGCCTGGGATGTGGACTGTGCCCGTGCCTAGGTTCGGCCTTGCCTGGGCCCGCTCATGATGCGGGCTGGGCCGTGCCGCGTATGGCGAATGCCTTGCCGCGGCTTGTCGAAGCAACCCGTCGGAACAAGGAGAAGACCTTGAAGCGTGCCCCGCTGGCTGGTGCCACCCCTATCCCCTTGCGTCGCGCGATGATCGGCGCCGTGAACGCAGCTCTGGTCGCCACGGCCATCGCCTCGCCCGCTGCTGCTTCCACCGCAGCCTCCGCCGGCGCCGTCACAGCCGCGGCCGCTGCACCTCCAACCGGCACTCTGAGCATCAGAAACCGCAAGACGAGCCTGACGTTGGAGGTCGGCGACGTCGGCGGCAGCGGTAAGGGCAAGGTGTTCAGCCGCTTCGCCCGCGGCGGCAACGACGTTGAGCAGCAGTGGAACTTCATCAACGGCGGCAAGCTCGTCAGCAGGAAGCTCGTCCGGGGACAGACCATGTGCCTGGAGGCCGACAGAGCCAGTCAGCTGTTCGTGGCCCGGTGCGTGGGCGGCAAGCAGAGCCAGAAGTGGGCGTTCAAGCTGGCGGTGGATGCTCCGGCTCCCTTCAAGGACGCCTTCACCATCCAGAACTTCGCGACCAAGAAGTGCCTGGTCAGCGCACGGCCCAACACGCGCGGCAACGCCGTGGTGGGCGTCGGCAACTGCCAGACCGGCAACCCGCTCCATCAGTGGACCCCCGCGCAGACGTTCACACCCTAGTAAGGAGCGGTACGCGATGAGGGGCGGGAATTCAACATGGCTGACGAAGGCGATACCGGTGCGATGAGCCGCCGAACCCGCTCTGAACTGGGTAATCAGCGGCCCGTTCGCAGCTCGGCCCGGGAACTTCTCCCGAACGTGTCCTGAGCCGCCGTTGGGTGAGAAAGATGGGAGAATGCGTAAATCCGCTCCGTGCTGTGGCCGGAATGGTCGAGTAGTCGCCAGGCTCGGGACTGTGCAGCAATGGGAGAGGAAGCACGCCGTGGATGAACTGACCGGTTGTGCCCCTCCCGCACGGTCCACCGGTCCCTCCGGAGCACGCGTCGTAGAGACGGCGGGCACAGCGCCGCACGTGCGGCCGAGCCTGCTATGACACTGGTCGGCCGGCAATCCGAGATCCGTCGCGTCCTGGACGTCATCGAGGCGGATCGCGGCAGATCGCGGATGCTGCTCCTGCTCGGCGAGGCCGGCGCCGGCAAGACAAGCTTGGTGGCTGCCGCCGCCGACCATGCGCGCGGCAGCGGATGGGCCGTACTGGCGTGTCAGGGCAGCGAGGCGGAGTCGCAGCAGTCCTTCGCGTCCTTGCACCAGTTACTTCTTCCTGTCCTGCCGGAGGCCGGCACGCTTGCCGAGCATCTGCGGGAAGCGTTGGAGAGTGCGGTGGGCATCGCTCCGGCGGGCGGGCAGCCTGACCCGACGCTGCTGCGTGTGGCGGTCCTGACGTTGCTGACCGGCGTCTCCCTGCGGCAGCCCGTCTTGCTTGCCGTGGACGACGTCCAGCACTGCGACCGGGACTCTCTCGACGTTCTGGGCTTCGTGGCCCGCCGTATCTCGACGGAGGACGTTTCGGTGCTGCTGGCGGCGCGTGGGCAGACGCCTCCGGAGGGTGTCGCCGGTAACCTGCCCACGCTGCTTCTGGGGCCGCTGACCGAGCAGGCCGCGACCGAACTCGTGGACGCTCAGCCGCACCCGCCGACCGGCCGAACTCGCATCGATGTGCTCCAGCAGTCCGGTGGGAATCCGCTGGCCATCATCGAACTGTGCCGGGCGACCAGGACGGGCGGCCCGGAAGGGATGCCCGGTGGTGGGCTGCCGCAGACCGAGCGCATCCAGCAGATGTACGCCGCACGCCTGCGCGGCCTGCCGGAGATCACCCAGCGGCTGATCCTGTACGCGGCGGCGGCGTCGCAGTACGAAGACCTGGCCACGATCATGGCCGCCACCGGCGCGGGGCCGGACCTCGCGGTATGGGCTCCCGCCGAGGACGCCGGCCTGGTCACCGTCGTGGACGGGCGGGTCGCCTTCCGGCATCCGCTGGCGCGTGCGGGCTCCTATCACGGGGCCCCGGCCTACCTCAGGCAGCAGGCGCATCGGGATTTGGCGGCGGTGCTGACAGCTGATCCGGCCCGCCGGGCCTGGCATCTGGCTGCCGCGTGTCTCGGCCACGACGAGTCGGTGGCGGCGGCGCTGGAGGACACCGCGGAGCTCGCCGAGCGGCGCGGCGGTTTCTTCGCGGCGGCGCGGGCGCTCGAGCGGTCGGCGGAGTGCAGCCCCGTACCCGCCGATCGGGCACGCCGGTACGCCAAGGCGCTGAGAGCCGCCAACAACGCCGGCGACCCTTCGTGGGTACGCGAGTTGTACGGCAGGGTCATCGCACTGACGCGTGATCCCGATGTACTTGGCATCGCGGCGTGCGGAGCCGGCTTGGCCCTGTCGCTGCTCGGCCGCCAACGGGAGGCGTTCCAGGTGCTCATGAGCGCCCTCGAGCCGGATCAGCCCCGGGATGGCATGACGGTGCTCGCTCTTGCGTCCAACATGCACGCGGTCGCATTCCAGTCCGGGCTGCCCGAGATCAGGCGTCCGATCGCGGCTCTTCTCGAGGGAATCGACGCCGACGGCCGAGACACGCCCTACCCCGAACTGAGGACGGCCGAAACCTCCGACGGAGTGCGGGCCGCGGCCCTGGCCGGGGCCGATCCGAGGACCGCCCCCGAGCTGCTGCGGCGGATACTCCGGCGGCCTGACCCGCCGGAGGCGGAGGACGACGTGGCGAAGATGACCCGCTTGCACACGTTCGGCGCGGTCGCTTCGTACGCCGACGAGTCCGGCCTGTGCGTGGAGTTCTTCCGGCAGGCATACGCCATGCTGGCGGCGTACGGGTCCATGGGCTCTGCCGGACCCTCGCTCGCGACGATGGCATCGGCGCTGATCGACACCGGGCGGTGGGCGGAGGCCGACGAGCATCTGGAGATGACGGCAACGCTGACGGCGGTCCAAAAGCTGAGGCACCTGGAGATCGACGTCGAGGCGCTGCGGATCACCCTGCAGGCCCTGCGCGGGCAGCCCGCCGTCATGCCGGCCGACCCGGCGTGGATGGCCGTCGGGCTGGAGGAGAACCGCGCCACGCACGCGCGCCTGCTGCGCGCCGCCGGCACCGCCGCCGCCGCAGCCGGCGACTTCGACGGCGCGTTCCGCCACTTACGGCTGCTGTTCGACGAGGACGGCGCTCCTTTGCACTACTTCTTGTCCCACCGCGCGATCACGGATCTGGCTGCGGCCGCCCAGCGGACGGGCAGACAGGAAGAGGTGGCGCACATCGTCGTGGCGGTGCGCGCCGCGCTGGGCCCACGGCCGACCACCCGGATGACGCTGCTGCTTCACCACGCCGCCGCGCTGACCGGCGATCCCAAGGACGCCGAGCACCACTTCCGGCTCGCCACGGTGAACCCGGCGGGCGAGCAGTGGCCGCTGGCCCGCGCGCAGGCAAGGCTCCACTACGGCCAGTGGCTGCGCAGGAAACGGCGCCCCCTGGACGCCCGCCCGCTCCTGGCCACGGCACTGGAGTCGTTCACCCGGCTCGGCGCGATCGGCCTGGCCGAAGAGGCACGCGCGGAACTGCGGGCCAGCGGCGTCGCCACCGCGCCTGCCCCGGCCGACCCGCTAGCGGGGCTGACCACCCAGCAGCGCGAGATCGTCCGCCTGGCGGCGCAGGGACTGCGTAACCGGGAGATCGCCGAGCAATTGATGCTCTCGCCCCGCACGGTCGGCTCCCACCTCTATAACGTGTATCCGAAGCTTGGTGTGAGCAGCCGCAACCAGCTTCGGGCCCTGCTGGGCGATCTGTGACCGCCGCGTCGAGCCGTCCGGTGGACGCCGCTTTGCGGCCCTTGCGACCCTTGCGACCTTTGCGGACCGAGGGCGAAGGCGAGGGCGCTCGCTGCGGCGGCCGGTGGGCCGCTGCATGATGATCCCTTCGACGACAGGAAAGGTGGAGCGCGTGAGTTTCGAGCCCGTCACGGGCCCACGGGGACACGACCGTTCGGCCCTCGTCCTCGACCCCCTCGTCCAGCGACTGGTCGACGCCTCGGCCGCGCCGCCCTACCTGCACCAGCTCGGCCCGGTCGATGGACGGCAGGCGTTGCTGGAGATCCAGGGCCACGCGTACGACGACTTCGGCGTGGACGCCGATTACGCCGTGGCGCCGGTGGGCCCCTCCGGGCTCGCCGGCTTCTGGATCTTCCGGCCCGCACGGGCGGCCGGTCCTTTGCCCGTGGTCGTGTACCTGCACGGCGGCTGCTGGATGCTCGGCGACGCGCGGACCCACGCACGCATGATCTGCGAGCTCGCGGTCGCCAGCGCCGCCGCATTCGTGGTCCCCGAGTACACCCGCACCCCGGAGGCCCGCTACCCGGTCGCGCTGGAGGAGTCGTATGCGGTGCTGACCTGGCTGGTCGAGCAGGCCCCTGGCCTGGACCTGGACGGCCGGAGGCTGGCGGTGGCCGGCGACTGCGCCGGCGCGACCTTGGCCACGGCGCTCACCATGATGGCCAAGCAGCGCGGCGGCCCCCGCATCCGCGCGCAACTGCTGTACTACCCGACGACCGCCCCGTACTGCGACACCGCGTCCCGGAAACAGTTCGCGTCCGGCTACCTCCTGACGCGCGCGGCTTTGGAGTGGTACTGGCAGCAGTACAGCGACCACAGCAGTGAACTCGCCGAACCCACCGCCTCGCCGCTGCACGCCACCACGGCGGACCTCGCCGGACTGCCCCGCGCTCTGGTCGTGTCGGCGGAGGCCGACGTCGTAAGGGACGAGGCCGAGCAGTACGCCGGCCTGCTGCGGCGGGCGGGAGTGCCGGTGACCTGCGTGCGCTACCTGGGCACGGTCCACGACTTCGCGTCACTGAACCCGCTGCGCGACAGCCCGCCCACCGTGGCCGCACTCAGACAGGGCGGCCGCTTCCTCAAAGAGGCCCTGGCCGACCGGAGCTGACACCGGCAGTCCGCCTTGTCCACACCCGGAGGCGATAGGTCCCTCTCTCTTCCGTCGGCAGCCTGCGACAGACCAGTCAATTTACTGATGTGTACGGAAAGCGTGGTTTGCCAGGATGACGGGCGTGAGGCCGCGGCGGCGGCACGTCATGCACAGGGAAAGAGGCCAGGATGCCCACCGACAAACCCGTTCTCGAAGATGCCGCGCAGGCCTTCGCCGAGGCCACCGCCGACCCGCCCTACCTGTTCGACCTCGATCCCGCCGACGGCCGCAAGGCCGTGGACCAGGCCCAGACGCCCGAGATCGAAGTGCCCGGCACCAGCAAGGAGATCCTCCCGGTCGCCGACGGGCTGACGGTGAGCGTCTTCCGGCCGACAGGCGCGACGGGCCCCCTACCGGTGATCATCTACGTGCACGGAGCCGGCTGGGTGTTCGGCAACGACCACACCCACGGCCGCCTCGCCCGCGAGCTGGCCCTCGGCGTCGGCGCGTCGGTGGTGTTCGTCAACTACAGCGCCTCTCCCGAGGCCCGCTACCCGGTCGCGATCGAACAGGTCCACACCGCCGCCCGCTGGGTCATCGAGCATGGCGCCGCCCATGACCTGGACGCCTCCCGCCTGGCGGTCGCCGGAGACTCGGTCGGCGGCAACATGGCCATCGCCCTCACGCTCATGGCCAAGGAGCGCGGCGGGATCCCGCTGGCCGCGCAGGTGCTGTTCTACCCGGTCACCGACGCCGCCTTCGACACCGGCTCCTACCACGAGTTCGCCGAGGGATACTTCCTGCGCCGTGACGGCATGCAGTGGTTCTGGGACCAATACACCACCGACGCCGCCGAGCGTGACCAGATCACCGCCTCGCCGCTGCGGGCCGGCCTGGAGGAACTGGCCGGGCTGCCGCCGGCACTCGTCATCACCGCCGAGGCCGATGTGCTGCGCGACGAGGGCGAGGCGTACGCGAACAAGCTGCGCGCGGCCGGCGTCGCCGTCACCGCCGTGCGCTACCAAGGCATCATCCACGACTTCGTGATGCTCAACGCCCTGCGCGGCACCCAGGCCGCTGAAAGCGCCATCCGACAGGCCATCGACTTCCTGTCCACCGCCCTGAAGACCGACCAGGAGAGCTCATGACCACTTCGCCCACCATCGTCCTCGTCCATGGGGCCTTCGCCGAGTCGGCCAGCTGGAACGGCGTCATCACCAGGCTGCGCGAGCACGACCTGAGCGTGATCGCCGCCGCCAACCCGCTGCGCAGCCTGTCGGGCGACGCCGACGTCGTCGCCGGCCTGGTTTCCTCCCTCGACGGCCCGGTCGTCCTGGTCGGCCATTCCTACGGCGGTCAGGTCATCTCGAACGCCGTCCGCGGCGACGACCGCGTCAAGGCGCTGGTGTTCGTGGCCGCGTTCGCCCCCGAAGAGGGCGAGAGCATCGCCGAGCTGAGCGGCCGCTTCCCCGGCAGCACGCTGGGCGACACGCTGAACCCGGTCCCGCTGCCCGATGGCAGCACCGATCTGTACATCCGCCAGGAGCGCTACCATGCGCAGTTCGCCGCAGACCTGACGCCGGAACGCGCCGCTCTGGACGCCGTGACCCAGCGGCCGTTGAACGACCGGGCGCTGCATGAAAAGTCCGGTCCGCCGGCCTGGCGGGACCTGCCGTCCTGGTTCGTCTATCCCGAGCTGGACTTCAACATCCCGCTTGCCGCGCACCGGTTCATGGCGGAACGGGCCGGCGCCCGCGAGCAGGTGGAGATCGCCGGCGCCTCGCACGCGTTGCCCGCCTCCCAGCCCACCGCCGTCGCCGACGTCATCCTCAAGGCCGTCCAAACCGTCGCATGACAGCCCTCCCGCCACAACCGGCCGGCACCTCAGCCACCGCGAGGGGCGGTAACATCGGCCGGCTCGGCAGGTCGCCTTCGAACGGGCGATCCGCCGAGCCGTCATCCAAGCCTCACGGCGCTCGTCGCCGATGCGCGGGCGTCGCCCCGCCTCCGTGGCGGGGGCATGTCCGGTCAACACGCTCTCGGTGGCCATAGCGGAGAGCACGTATCCCCCGCAGGACCGCCATCTGCCGGCAACAACCTCCAAGGAATCCGCTATGTCCCGTATCTCCCGCACCCGCTCGGTCGTTCGCACCCTCGTCACCGTGGCCCTGGCTCCGGTCGTGGCCGGCTCGCTACTGGCCGCCACCGTGACCAGCAGCAGCGCCGCCGCCTCGCAGAACGACGAGACGGCCAAGGCCCAGCCGACCATCGTGCTCGTCCACGGCGCCTTCGCCGACGCCTCCAGCTGGTCCGACGTCATCCGGCGCCTGCACCGCGACGGCTACCGCGTCGTCGCCGCGGCCAACCCCCTGCGCGGGCTGAGTGACGACGCCGCCTACGTGCGCAGCGTCCTGGACACCGTGGACGGGCCCGTGGTCCTGGCCGGCCACTCCTACGGCGGCTCGGTCATCACCGAGGCGGCCGCCGGCGACCCGGACGTCAAGGCACTGGTCTACATCGCCGCGTTCATCCCCGACGCCGGTGAGAGCGCCGGCGAACTGGCCGGCAAGTTCCCCGGCAGCACCCTGGGCGAGACCCTGAGCACCGCCTCCTACCCGCTGCCCGGCGGAGGCGCCGGCACCGAGCTGACCATCAAGCAGGTCAAGTTCCACAAGCAGTTCGCCGCCGACGTGCCTGCCACGACCGCCGCGATCATGGCCGCCACCCAGCGGCCGGTCTCCACCCTCGCCCTGGAGGAGAAGGCCACCAAGGCCGCCTGGAAGGACATCCGGTCCTACGCTCTGATCGCCGGCCAGGACTACAACATCCCGCCCAAGGCCCAGCAGTGGATGGCCGAACGCGCCGACGCCCGCACCGTCACCGTCAAGGACGCCTCACACGCGGTCTCGGTCTCCGAACCCGCGGCGGTCACCGACCTCATCCGCCGCGCCGCCCGCGACAGCCGCTGAGCGACCACGGGCGCACTGCGCAAGCCGAGAGCCACGTCCCGGAAACGGCGATGAGCCACGTCATGACGGACTTTTCCAAGTCGAACACAAGGGGGATCTTTGATGGCGGCGGATGAGCGAAGCGGCGTACCGCAGCCGGTACTGAGCCCGTTGACGACCGCCGCCGTCTTCCTCGTGCTGAGGATCGATGATGGCGGCGAACCGGTCGTACGGGAACTGCTGGGCGACCTGGCCGGGCTGTCGCGGTCGGTGGGTTTCCGGGTGCCGGGCGGCAGACTGAGCTGCGTCGCCGGCATCGGGTCGGACGCCTGGGACCGCCTCTTCGACGGACCTCGACCGGCTGAGCTGCACCCCTTCCGCGAGGTCTCCGGAGCCGCGCACCGTGCGGTGGCCACCCCGGGCGACCTGCTGTTCCACATCCGCGCCGAAATGCTCGACCTGTGTTTCGAGCTCGCGTCCCAGATCATGAACCGGCTGCGGGGAGTGGTCACGGTCGAGGACGAGGTGCAGGGGTTCATGTACTTCGACGTGCGCGACCTGCTGGGCTTCGTCGACGGCACCGAGAACCCGGTGGGTCCGGCGGCGGCCGCGGCGGTCCTGATCGGCGACGAGGACCCCGACTTCGCCGGCGGAAGCTACGTGATCGTACAGAAGTACCTGCACGACCTTGAGGCGTGGAACGCCCTGCCCGTGCAGACTCAGGAGCGCATCATCGGCCGCACGAAGCTGGACAACATCGAGCTGGACGACGCCGTCAGGCCGTCCAACTCGCATGTCTCGCTGACCACGCTCACCGACCCCGACGGGACGGAACTCCGCATCCTGCGGGACAACATGCCGTTCGGGAACGTCGGCCGGGGCGAGTTCGGCACCTACTTCATCGGCTACGCCCGCACCCCGGCGGTCACCGAGAAGATGCTGGAGAACATGTTCATCGGCGATCCGCCGGGCAACCACGACCGGATCCTCGACTTCTCCGCCCCGGTCACCGGGACCCTGTTCTTCGTTCCGGCCGCCGACTTGCTGGAAGACCTCCCCTCGGTGGCCATCGAACCCGCCGCCGCGAGCGACATCCCCTGGTAGGGCACCGGCGCAGCCGCGGTGAGGACGGCGTCCGGCAAGCCGGAAAGCCCGCCCGACGGTTCGTGAGGATCGGCGGCCTCCCGTCGCGGCAGCGGACGTCTATCTCTCCGCGGCCCTTCTCGGCAGGAACGAGATGCCGGCTCCAGGACACAAGGACGGTAAGGCGGTGCCCGTCTTCCATCTCCGCGGTAACAAGGTCAGCTACGCGTTCCAGTGGAGGAGGATCGCCGCTCCGACCGCCTTCCACATTCACCAGGGCAAAGCAGGCACGAACGGTGATGTCAAGATCCCCTTCTTCGGTCAACATGGCTACCAAGCCTTCCTCCTCCAAGGAGCGCAGCGCCGCCGCCCGCACCAGGCTCCTGGCCGCCGCCGACGAGCTCTTCTACGCCGAGGGAATCCAGGCGGTCGGCATCGACCGCGTCATCCAGCACGCCGGCGTCGCCAAGGCCACTCTCTACAACATCTTTGGCGGCAAGGAGGCGCTGGTGCGCGCCTACCTGCGAGCCCGTCACGCCGTCACCCAGGAGCGCATGGACCGCGAGCTCGAACGGCGCTACCGCACGCCACGGGAGCGCCTTGTCGGAGTCTTCGAAGTGCAGGGGCTGTCCTTCTCCGACCCGGTCTTTCATGGCTGCGCCCTCGTCAGCGCCAACGCGAACGCGCCACTCGTTGGTGCCGTCAAGGAGGTGTCCGCCGAATACCGCACCTGGCTGCACGCGCTCTTCCATGATCTCGCCGAGCAGGCCGGGGCCAAGGATCCCAAGGGATTGACTCGTCAGCTGGTCCTGCTGTACGACGGTGCGGACATCAGCGCCTGGCTGGATCGCGACCCGAGCGCCGAAACCACCGCCCGCGCCGTTGCCCAAGCACTGGTTGACGCCGCGATTCCCGCGAGCGCGACGCATCCGGAGGACCTTCCGTCCCAGCGGTGAGGGGAGGGAAGCGGCATGCGCCGGTAGATCGTCGCCGCCGTCACCGCTGACCAGACCAGCGCCGCAAGCAGCATGAATGCTCGACGACGCCCTCCTCGAACGGTGGCTGATCGTGCTCAACGTCAGCTCGAACGGGATGACCTCGAAGTCGTCCCAGTCCACCGTCAGCAGACTGTTCAGTTACCCGACTGCTCGACTGCTCACTCTGCGTTCGCCCTGCACATGAGCTGAGCCGGATACCGGCAAATTCGATCACACCCCTTGATGAGGAAGGACGCCGGCGCGGCCGGCATGCGCGTGACGGCGAGGGTCGCTCAGGCCAGCGACCGCGCGATGCCAAGGATCGGCGGGTCGGGCTGTTCCGCGCGGCGCTGGCGGGCGGCTGGCCGGGGAGGCCGGACACGTGCCGGGCGAGGGACCGGTCGTGGTCGCGGCGCCGACATCGCCGTCGGCCACACCCAGCCGGGCTGGGGGGAACACGTGCGGGAGGCGACCGGCGAAATGGGCATGGACATCGCCTGCGACGCCAGTGGCGGACCCTCGGCAAGACCTTGCTGATCCCCTGACCGCGACTGGGCGCACAGCCGCCACGCGACAAGGCTGAACGCGCCGCTCTGGCACCGCGGGGTGGGCGGAAATCGGCGGCCGGACAGTCTGGGAAATGAGCAGTCCTTCGTAGTGGGCTGTCGGCAGCACACCAGACGACTGAGGAGCTGCACACGATGGAAACCGAGACGAAGACCCTCACCCCGACCGAGCGGATCAACCGCCGGACCGTCACCGAGATCTACTCGGCGCTGGCCACGGGCGACATGCAGGGGTTCATGGAGCGCCTGGCGCCGGACGTCACGTGGACGGTGGCGGCCGGCGGCGCGACCGGCGGCACCTACCACGGCCCCCAGGAGGTCCTCGAAAAGGCGATGGCGCCGATCGCCGTCGACTGGTCCGACTTCACGATCACCACGTTCGAGCTCACCCCCGTGGGCGACAAGCTCTTCGCCCAGGGCGAGTACCGCGGCGTGAATCGCACGACCGGTAAGGAAGGGGCGGCCAAGTTCGTCCATGTCTGGCACCTCCTGGACGGGATCGCGCAGCGGTTCGAGACCGTCTTCGACACCCACACCATCTGGCGAGCCACGCAGTAGGCCATGTCCCAACGGCCGCCCCGATCCGGCGGCCGCCCACCCCGGAACCTCCGGGGCGTCATCCGCTTGGGCGGCACGATCTCGCGACAGCTGCCCAAGCAGGCCGGCTGACGCCGGAAGGGCGGCGTCCGTCCTTCACCGCCACCGCCGCGCCCAGCAGCAACGCCAGCGGATGGCCGCCGGCGAAGGTCAGCAGCGCGCCGACCCGCAGCCGCGGCAGGAAGCGCTCCCGCAGCCAGCCCTCCAGGCCCTGGATCCGTTCGAAAGTGTCCACCAGGAGGACCGCCCGCTCGTCGCGCAGCACCGGCTCGGCCGCGGCCTCGAACGCGGCCGGCTAGGGCTCCGGTGCGTGCCCGGCGAGCCCATCGCCGGAGTGCTGACGACGGCCGGCCCGGCCACCCGGCGGCAGCACCTGATCAGCGAGGGCGGCCGTCGGTGACGGACTGGTCGGCGTCGGGGACGCGTGGGCGACCACCTACCCGACGTTCTGCCAGGGGATCTCGATGGCATTGGTGCAGGCCGAGTTGCTGCGCGACGCGTTGCGGACGCAGAGCGACCCGGAAAAGCTCGTCCTCCGGTACGAGGAGACGGCGCACGCGGCCCTCGGTCCGTTTATGACACGCTGCGTTCCTGGGATGTGAAGTGGGCAGTGGTCGCGGAAGGCGGCGTTGTGTCACATGCGCTGGACGCCACCAAGCCAACGGCAGTTCCCCGGCCCCCTCAGGCATTGACGTGCGCGGGGGAGAGCGCGTCGGCGAGCTCTCGCCAGTAGGGCATCGCCGTCTGGCCCGGTTCGATCCCGATCACCTGTACGGCGACGTGGTCGGCGCCGGCCGTGACGTGGTCGTGGAGTCTGCCGACGATGGTGTCGAGGTCCCCCCAGAACACGACATCGTCGATGAGCCGGTCGCTGCCGCCGCCGTCGATCTCCTCTTGCGCGTAGCCCAGGCGGCGGAACTTCGTCCTGTTGTACGGGCTGTTCAGGTAGGGGGCCAGGTGCTGGCGGGCGATGGCGCGGGCCGCGGCAGGGTCGGTTTCGAACAGCACCGCGTGCTCAACGGCCAGGAACGCGTCCGGGCCGAGGATCTGCCGCGCCTGCGCGGTGTGCGCCACGGTGACGTGGTACGTGTGCGCGCTGGCGGTGCGGTCGCGGGCCAGTTCGAGCATCTTCGGCCCGTACGCGGCCAGGATACGGCGCACCGGGGCCTTCGGCGCGGGGTTGAGCATCTCGAGGGCGTCCATCTCGTCCAGGTACGCGCTCATGGCCGCCAGCGGCTTGGTCCCCGGCCGTCGTTGCCCGCCGAACCCCAGCCCGAGCATGTGCCGGTCGGGGTAGGCGTCGGCCAGCAGGAGGGCGGCGCCGTGCGTCCACCTGGCCTCGCGGGACCAGATCTGCGCGATGGCGTTCACGATGTGCAGGCGTTCGGTGCAGGAGAGCAGAAAGCCGGCGTGGGTGAGCGCCTCACGTCCGAGGAGTTCGGGCATCCAGAAGGCCCGCCAACCCTGTTTCTCCAGTTCCTGGATTGACTCGCGCATCTGCGCGGCCGGCTGATGCTCGAAGTCGAAGGTGTAGATGCCGAACGTGCCCAGATCCATACCGTCGATACCGCCCATGGAACATCCCCTCGGTCGTGCCGATCTATTTGGCATATGGAATGCGGCTCGGGTCCACAGATCGAAACCGCAGGCCAAGATGGTTCCTCACCGAAATGTCCAGGACCCAGGTCATTTCTCTGCCCATTCGGTGCTCAACCGGCACACGGCCGACTTCGCCGGAGTCCCGCACGCGATGGTCGTGCCGTCCACCACGCACGGCCTGGGCGGCACCCCGCGCTGACCGAGCCAGCGCAACTCGCCGCACCGACCTGCTCGGTCGGGCGCACGTCACCCGGTCCCTTGGTGCTGTTCGGGATGGCCGGAGCGCGCCCCGTGAGACCTTCCGAGGGCCGGCTCCGCCGCGCCAAATGCGTATGAATACACACTCGAGGACGCCTGTCCCTCATACGTGGGTGACTACTGTTACTCCCATGTGTTCCGGGAGTGAGCAGGAGCTCGGGGTGTTGGAGCAGCACTTGGAAGCGGTGCGGCAGCGGTCGTTCGTGGGCCGGGAGGAAGAACTCGGAGTCCTCACCGACGCCCTGCGCGGCTCCCGCAGCGTCCTTTACGTGCACGGCCCCGGCGGCGTCGGCAAGACCGCGTTGCTGCGCCGCTTTGCTCAACAGGCGGCGGCCCTCGGACGCCAGGTGACGACGCTGGACGGGCGCACGCTGGACCCGACCCCGGTGGCCTTCGAGGCCCAGGCGGCGCCGGTGCTCGCCGGCGAGCGCGCGGTGCTCGTCATCGACACCTTCGAGCGCATCCAGGGTCTGGAGGGCTGGCTGCGCGAGCGGTTCCTGCCACGCCTGCCGCTCGGCGCGCTGGTCGTGGTGGCCGGGCGCGTCCCCCCGGACGTGATGTGGACCGCCGACCCCGGCTGGTCCGAGGCGCTGCACGTGTTGCTGCTGCGCGACCTCGCCCCGGCGGACGCCGCCGCACTGCTGGAGGCGCGTGGCGTGGCGGACGAGCTACGCGGGCCGCTGCTGGCCTTCGCCGGCGGCCACCCCCTGGCCCTGTCCCTAGGGGCGGCTGTGGCGACCAAGGACAGTCGGGCGAGCGCGCGCTGGAGGCCCTCGCAGGACGTCGTCGCCACCCTGCTCGACCAGCTCGTCGGCGAGGTGCCCAGCCCCACGCACCGGCACGCGCTGGAGGTCTGCGCGCACGCCTACATGACCACCGAGGACCTGCTGCGCGAGATCCTGCCGGAGGACGCCTCGTCCCTGTTCACCTGGCTGCGGCGGCTGCCGTTCGTGGAGTCCAGCCCGCGTGGGCTGTTCCCGCACGACGTCGTCCGCGAGGTGCTCGAGGCCGACCTGCGGTGGCGCGATCCCCAGGGATACGCCGCGATGCACGAGCGCATCAGCAACTATCTCGCCGCCCAGACGCGCGCCGCGCCCGACGCCTTCGTACTCGGGGCCGTCGGCTCGCTGTTCTACCTGCACCGCGCCGTCGGCTCGACCTCGGAGTTCAACAGCTGGCGCGGAGACGGCGAGGCGTACGAGGACGCCTTCCGCCCCACGGAGACCGAGGCGCTGGTGCGGATGGCGGCCGAGGTGGAAAACGAGGCGTCGGCAACCGCCGTCGCCTACTGGACCGCTCGCCAACCTGAGGCGTTCCGCCTCTACCGCCGGGCCGAGACCGGCGAATTGGTGGGCTTCTGCTCCTGGCTACGGCTGTACGAGCCGTCCGAGGAGGAGGCAGCGCTCGACCCGATCGTGGCCACGGCCTGGGCGAATGCCCGCGCGCTCGCTCCGTTGCGGCCCGGCGAGCACCTGGCCGTCGGCCGGACATGGGTGCGCCCCGAATATCGTGGCATGTCGCCGGTCCAGGACCTCATCCAGTGGCGGTCCATCGGCTACTGCCTGCGCGCGGACCGCATGGCCTGGTCGTTCATGGCCATGCGGAGCGACGACCCCATGCGGGACTACCTGCGGCACTACGACATGCACGACGTCGGCGAGCACGCCTGGCTCGGCGACACCGAATACGCGCTGTACGCCCACGACTGGCGGGCGGCGCCCGCGCAGGCGTGGCTCGACCGGCTCAACCGGCTACTGCTCGGCGACCCGCAGGACGTCCAGGCCCTTCCCGGCCCCGCGCTGGCGGTGCTGTCGCAGGCCGAGTTCGGCGACGCCGTACGGAAGGCGCTGCGCCACCTGTCCCGGTCCGGCGAGCTGGCCGCCAGTCCGCTCACGCGCTGCCGGATCGTCACCGACGACTCCGAGCCCGACCCCGCCCGTGCCCTGCGCCGGATCCTGGAGCAGGCCGTCGACGATGTGCGGCGGGACCCGCGCGCGGACAAGCTGCACCGGGCCCTGTCCATGACATTCCTGCGCGGCGCCCCGACGCAGGAGGTCGCTGCCGAGCGGCTCGGCCTGCCTTTCACCACCTACCGCCGCCACCTCGCCTCGGGCATCGAGCGGGTCTGCGAGGACCTCTGGCACCGGGAGATCTACGGCGCGGCCAAGGGCTGAGCCAGTAGTCGCCGATACCCGAGGTCGGCGGCCAGGATGCGTGAAGTGCTTGCCACCGTGGGTGCGTTCCCCGACCACCCGCCCCGCCCGCAGCGACCGGAACCGCTCGCCGCGTACCGACAGCTCGCCGACCAGGGCGACGAGCTCCGGGAGCAGCCGGCGTAAGCGCCTGCGCGGCCCGCTCGCCAGACCCTCGTCCTCGGGCGTGACCTCGCTCCTGCGGACCTGGAGAAATGCCCCGAGTTCCCGATTCGTGGCTCCAGTCTGACGGTCGCGGCCACGGCGAGCCTGCCCCTCCGAGTAGCTGGATATCCGGAATCGTCTTCGGGCATAGTGCCCAGCATGTGCCATTCCACTGACAGCAGGCCACCCGCACCTCCGATCCAGGGCGAGGTGGCCTCACATGAGCAAATAGAGCTGACCGCCGCCGACGGCAACCGTTTCCTCGCCTACCGGGCCGAACCGGCCGAGCCGAACGGGCGTTCCGTGGTGATCATGCCTGACGTGCGCGGGTTGCACCCGTTCTACAAGGACCTGGTCGTGCGGTTCGCCGAGGCGGGGTTCCGTACGATCGCGATCGACTACTTCGGCCGCACGGCGGGTCTCGGCGAGCGCGGCGACGACTTCGACTACATGACCCACGTCAAGCAGCTGACCAGTGACCACGTCAGGGCGGACGTGCGGGCGGCCACCGAGCAGTTGGAGAGCCCCGTCTTCACGGTGGGCTTCTGCATGGGCGGCGCCCACTCGTGGCGGCAGGCGTACGAGGGCAACGGCCTGGCCGGCGGCATCGGCTTCTACGGCGCACTCCGGGCGATCGAGGAGCCCACGACCGGTCCGGGCGCGCCGATCCTGCTGCTCAGAGGCGGGGCGGACACGGCCTCGACGCCGGAGGACTTCGACCGGTTCACAGCCGCGCTCGACCGGGTCGGCACCGAGCACGAAACCCACATCTACGAGGGTGCGCCGCATTCGTTCTTCGACCGCTCGTACGGCGAGTGGGCGGAGGCCTGCCAGGATGCCTGGCGTCAGATCCTTTCGTTCACCGAGCGCCATGCTCAATCCAACGGGGCTCAGCCCAAGTAGGCGGCCCGGACGACCGGGTTCTCCCTGATCTCGGCCGGCGTGCCGGTGGCGATCACCTTGCCGAGGTCCAGCACGACGATCCGGTCGCAGGTGTCCATGACGAAGCCCATGTCGTGCTCGACCAGCAGCACGGTCGTGTTCAATGACCTGACGACCTCGCCCAGGCGGGTGGTCTGACCGGCGTCCAGGCCGGAGGTGGGCTCGTCGAGCAGAAGCAGCGCGGGCCGGTCGGCGAGCGCCCGGGCCAGCTCGACCAGCCGGCGCTGCCCGACAGGGAGCGCCGCGGCGTACGCGTCGCGTAACCCGTCGAGCCCGCACAACCGCAGCACCTCGGTCACGCGCTCGCGCCGCTCCTGCTCGTGCCGCCGCCGCGCCGGCCAGCCCACCAGGTCGGCGGCGAGGCCGCCACCGCCGCCGTGCCAGTCGAGCGCGGCCAGCACGTTGTCGGCGACGGTGAGCCGGCCGAACACCTGGGTCCGCTGGAACGTGCGGCGCAGCCCGGCCCTGGCCCGCTTGACCGGCGACACCCCGGTCAGGTCCCGGCCCGCCACGCTCACCCGCCCCGCGCTCGGCCTGCGCAGCCCGGACACCACGTCGAACAGCGTGGTCTTGCCCGCGCCGTTCGGCCCGATGATCCCGCAGACCTGCCCGGCGGCGACCTCGAACGACACCTGATCGAGCGCCCTGACCCCGCCGAACGCCACTGACACGCTCTCGACGGCCAGCATGGTCACCTCACCGTCCCTAGGCACGGCCCAGGAGCGACTCCTGCGCAGCGGCACGCCCCGGACGGTCTTGGGCGCACTGGTCCCCCACGTTCAACCCCAGGCGGCGACGCACGTCCTGCTTGCGGTCCGATCCAGGGCGGCAGGTTCCCTGGCGATGGTGTCCAAGATCGCATGTGTAGCGTCATCATGCCGTTCCAATGCGTCAACGCGATCAACGAACAGTTCCAATCCCCAGGTAAGCGGCGGCCAGCCGTTCGCTGTCCACCTCGGAGCGGGGCCCGGTCCAGGTGACGCGGCCGAGCTGCATGAACGCCACCCGGTCGGCGATGGCGAGGGCCTCCGTGGCCTTCTCCTCGACCAGCAGCAGCGCCACCCCGCGCTCGCGCAGCTCGCCGAAGACCTCGAACACCTGCCGCACCACCAGCGGCGCGAGCCCGAGCGACGGCTCGTCCGCGATCAGGACGCGGGGTGGCCGCACCAGCGCCGGAGCGAGGGTGAGCAGTTGCTGCTCGCCGCCGGACAGGGCGCCGGCGAGCACGCCGCGGCGTTCGGCAAGCTGCGGCAGCCGGTCGTAGACCGGTTCTGGGTCGGGCAGCCAGGTCCGGAGGTTCTCCTCCACGGTGAGGCCGGGGAACACGCCCCGTCCCTCGGGCGCCAGCAGGATGCCGGCGCGCGCCCTGCGGTGGGCGGGCCAGGCGGTGACGTCCTCGCCGTCCAGCAGGACCCCGCCGGCGGCGATCGGCAGATCTCCGGCGACGGCGGCGCAGGTGGTGGACTTGCCCGCGCCGTTGGCGCCGAGCAGCGCGACCACCTCGCCGGGATGGATGGCCAGGTCCACACCCCGGAGCACGGTGCAGTCCTGATAGCCGGCGACGACGCCGTCCAGCACGAGCAATGGCCGCACGCCGCCGCCCGCCACCGGGACTGATCCCGCGCCATCGCCCGCCGCGGGGACCACTGCTTCCGTGCGGGGGCGGGCGGCGGCGGCCTTCGTGCGCCGGCGGTGGCGCAGCTCGGCCATCTGGGTGAGCACCCCGTCGGGGTGCTTGGCGAGGATCATGCCGCCGAGCCCGAACAGGATGGCCCCGACGTGCGCGGACAGGTTCCAGGTGGACAGCAGCTCGGGCATGACGACCGCGATGAGCCCGCCGAGCACCGCGCCGCCGATGCGGCGCACCCCCTGCAGCACGACCACGGCCAGCCACACGAACCCGGCGAAGGCCGGCAGGTCGGTGGCGGTGATCGAGCCCTTGGCGACCGCGAACAGCACTCCGCCGAGACCGGCGATCGCCGACGCCAGCACGAACAGCATGATCTTGGTACGTGGCGCGGACAACCCGGACGTCGTGGCCGCTGCCGGGGCCGACCGCACGGCCAGGATGGCCCGCCCGGACGCGGACCTCTCCAGGTTCCGCACCAGCCACGCCACCAACCCGATCAGCACGAGCAGCACCACCACCAGCACCCGGGGATCAGAGGTGTCGGCGAAGCCGAACCCGAGCGCGGGCAACGACCACCCGATGGTCCCGTTGCTGAACGCGTCCACCTGGAACAACACCTGATCGGCCAGCAACGCGAGAGCCAGCGTGGCGAGGGTCAGGACCCGTCCGCCGAGGCGCAGCGCGGGCAGCGCCACGAGCATGCCGACCGCGGCCGCCGCCAGCACGCCCAGCAGGATCGCGGCGAAGAACGGCAGCCCGGAGGAGAACGCCCAGCCGCAGGTCAGCGCCGCCATCGAGGCGAAGGCCGCCTGTGCCAGGTTGACCATGCCGCCGATCCCGGTCACCACCACGAACGAGCAGAAGATCAGCGCGAGCACGAGCCCCTGCGCGGCGATGCCCACGTAGTACGCAGGCGCCAGGAAGGTGAAGCCCACCAGCAGGACCACGCCCACGGCCCAGGGCAGGCGCCGCCGCCACGGCGGCAGCCCGGCCAGGTGGTCGGGCGGCGGGGTGTCCTCGGCCGCGCTGCCCGCGACCCGCTCGCGTGACCGGTTCAGCAGCACGAGCCCGGCGAACAGCAGGATCACCGGCACGGCGGTACGCAGCCCGGTGACCTCCTCCAGGAAGTCGGTGTACCCGGCGACCAGGTTCTGCACCACGCCGAGCGCCAGCCCGGCGGCGAACGTCCAGGGAATCGACCGCAGCCGCCCGAACACCGCCGCCGTGGCCGAGGCGAACAACAACACCGTGTACGCCGTCGCGTCCAGCCCCAGCACCGACACCGCCAGCACCCCGGCCAGCCCCGCCAGGCAGGAGCTCAGCATCCAGGCCAGCGCCGAGGTGGCGTCGGCGTCGATGCCCCGCAGCGTGGCCAGGCGGCGGCGGTCGACCGAGGCTCGCATGCGCAGGCCGTACGGGGTGTGGCGCATGAAGGCCCACAACCCGGCCGCCGCCACCGCCGAGACGGCGAACGTGATGAGCTGATCGGTGTCCAGGTGCACGCCGAGCACGTCGAACGACAATGCCGGGTGCGGCCCGACGCCGCGCGGCAGCGAGGTCGCGTCCGCGGCCGGCAGCCCGGCCAGGTCCACGACCAGCAGGCCGAGCGCGGGCAGCGCGATCGTCAGCCCGATCGTGGCGACGATCTGCGCGGTCTCCCCCGCCTGGGCGAGGCCGCGGAACATGGCCTTGTGCAGCACGTATCCGAGCGCGGGCGCGAACAGCACCACCGAGACCAGCGCCGCCGCCCACGCGGGCCACCCGGCGGCCGTGGTGAGCTCGTAGAACAGCAGGGCGGACAGGAACCCGAGCGCGCCGTGGGCGAAGTTGAACACCCCGGTCGCGGCGTACGAGAGCGTCAGGCCGGATCCCATGATCGCGAAGATCGCGCCGGTGACCAGGCCGCTGAGCACATAGCTGACAAGGATCATTTGAGCGGCACGTTGTCGAAGCACTTCATGCTCTTGGCCACCTGGAAGGCGCCGTTCTCCAGCTTGACCAGGGCGCCGCAGCCGTTCGGCTCGCTGTGGTCCTTGGGGTACTGGATCCTGCCGAAGCCGGCGTTCTCGTAGGTGTACGAGCCGTTGCCGGTGGCCAGGAACTTCTCCCTGGTCAGGTCCTTGCCGGTCTTGTCGAGCATGTCGAGGAAGATGTCGGCGGCCCAGTAGCCGATCGCCAGGTGCTGGGTGAGCACCGTGCCGGGGGCGACCTTCTCGACGTCCTGCTTGAGCTGCGCGATCTCGGGGGCGGTCGACTCGAAGGGCTCGAACATCGGGGCGGCGATCACGCCTTCGAGGGCCTGCGCGCTGGCCGGGTCCTTGAGTATGGCCGCGTCGTAGCTGGTGGCGTCCGTGAGCACGCCCTTGTAGCCGGCGCGCTTGAGCGCCGAGTACAGGCCGACGTTGAACTTGGTGCCGGCGATCACCGAGACCACGATGTCGGGCGCCTTGCCGCCGTTGGACGTCATGATCTTGTTGACGTACGGCAGCCAGTCGGGTGGCGGTGCGGCGGCCGGGAGGCCGGAGTTCACGCCGACCAGCTTGAAACCGGCCGCGGTGAACGACTGGGAGATCGTCGTGCCGCCGTACTTGCTGCCGCTGGAGTCGCTGGTCTGCACGTAGACGCTCTTGCCCTCGGCGCCGCCGAGCAGGTCCGCCATCTGCCTGCCCCACCACGTCTGCGATCCCGCGCCCTGCTTGGGGGCCAGGCAGCCGTTGTAGCCGAAGCCGGTTTTCGTGCCGCACCACTGCGGTCCCGTCGCCCAGCCGAACCACGGCACGCCCTGCTGCTCCAGGAAGGCGGCGCCGCCGAAGTTGGGGGCGTGCACCGGGACCAGGGCGAACACCTGGTCCTTCTGCACGAGCTTCTTGGCCGCCGCGTCGCCCTTGGCCGCGTCCTGCCCGTCGTCCTCGGCCCCGATGAACTCGATCTTCCGCCCGTGCACGCCGCCTTCGGCATTGGCGCGCTCGAATCTGGCCTTGGCGCCGATCTCGGCGTCCTTGGTCGAGTACCCGCTGGCACTGGTCTTGGTCAGCACGCCGCCGACCTTGATCGTCGTGCCGGTCACCCCTGGCACGGCCGCGCCCTCTTGCTGGGTCGTGCCCTTCTGCTGGGCCGCGCACCCGGTGGCGAGCAACGCCACCGTGAGCGCCGCCGCCGCACCCCGCCGTACGATCATGATTGCCCTCGCGATTTGGCCTAGCGCTCGCTTGGTTTTGCGCTGAGCGTAAATTCGCCCAGAGGGGCTGTCAACGGCATACCTAGCAATCGCTTGCTTACAATTCGGCACCGGGGTTACCGTGTGGCGCATGCTGATGCGCGCGGCCGTGCTGACCGGATTCCAGGCCCCGATGGAGATCCGCGAGGTGGAGATCGCCGATCCCGGGCCGGGCGAGGTGCGCGTGCAGATCAAGGCGTCCGGGGTGTGCGGCTCGGATCTCAAGGCCATCGACGGCAAGAGCCCGGTGGTGAGCAGGCTGCCCTTCATCCTCGGACACGAGAGCGCGGGCGTGGTGGAGAGCGTCGGCGCGGGCGTCACCTCCGTCACGCCCGGCGACCACGTCATCATCTCGATGAACGGTCCCTGTGGCCGGTGCCGCCCGTGCGGCGCGGGCCGCTTCCACCTGTGCTCGGGCCCCGCCCGGTTGCCCACCATCATGGGCGGCCTGCCCAGGATCACCCTCGACGGCCAGGAGACGCGGCGCTTCATCGGCATCGGCTCGTTCGCCGAGTACGCGGTCGTGAGCGAGGCCATGTGCGTGAAACTGCGCAAAAGCGTGCCGTTCGCCGCCGGGTGCCTGCTGGCCTGCGGCGTCGTGACCGGCGTCGGCGCCGTCCTGAACGTGGCCGAGGTCCCGCCCGGCGCCTCGGTCCTCGTCGTCGGCTGCGGCGGGGTCGGGCTCAACGTCATCCAGGGCGCGGTGCTCGCCGGCGCGACCACGATCATCGCCGCCGACGTGGCCGAGCACAAGCTCAAGCTGGCCATGCAGTTCGGCGCCACCGCGACCCTGACGGCGGGGAACCTGCCCAAGCAGGTGGCCGAGCTCGCGCCGGGCGGCGTCGACTACGCCTTCGACGCGACGGGCGTGCCCGGCGTGCTGGCCCAGGCGTTCGCCGCGACCCAGCCGGGCGGCACGACGGTCATGGTCGGCAGCCCGCCGGCGGGGCAACCGCTGGAGCTTGACCCGGGGCTGCTGTTCGCCTCCCGTCGCCTCATGGGCACCCAGGGCGGCGACGCCGCCCCGCACCGCGACCTGCCCATGCTGGCCGCTCAATACCTGAGAGGCCGGTTGGACCTCGACGGCCTGATCTCCGAACGCCTCCCGCTCGACCAGATCAACGAGGCCGTCGCGCACGTCCGCCAGGGCACCGTCGCTCGCACGGTGATCACCTTCTGACGCTATCCTGCCGACATGTCCTACCCCGAGGCCCAATACCTGGGCGAAACCGGCGAGATCAGCAGCACGCTACGACCGGCAGGCGGAGAGCCGGACCTGACGATGGGCACCGGGACACGGGTGCACTACCTGGGCACCGGCGGCTCCACGAACGGCGCGTTCGGCCTCTACCGGTGGGAGATGGGGCCGAAGCCCGGGGGCGCCGGCGCGCATTTCCACCGGACGATGACCGAGTCGTTCTACGTGCTGTCCGGCACCGTGCGTCTCTACACGGGCGAGACGTGGGCGGCCGGCCGGCCGGGCGACTTCCTGCACGTGCCGGAAGGCGGCATCCACGGCTTCCGCAACGAGTCGGGCGAGCCGGCCTCGATGCTGATCCTCTTCACGCCGGGCGCGCCCCGCGAGGCGTACTTCGAGGAGCTGGCCGAGATCTCGACCAGCGGCCGCCAGCTCACTCCCGAGGAATGGACGGACCTCTACCTGCGCCACGACCAGTACATGGTGTGACACCTCTTCACTAGACCCCCGCCCCGACGGGTTCCCGGCGCTCGGCGACCGGCTCGTCCTCCTCCTCCTCCTCGTGCCCCTCCACGGAGAGGTTCGGCAGGAGCCGGTCCAGCCAGCGCGGACACCACCAGTTCCACCGCCCGAGGATCACCATCGTGGCGGGCACCAGGAAACCGCGGATGATCGTGGCGTCCACCGCGATGGCCACCGCCAGCCCCACCCCGAACGTCTTCACCATGGCGTCCGGGTATGCGATGAACGCCACGAACACGGCCACCATGATCAGAGCGGCGGAAGTGATCACCCGGCCCGTCGAGCCGAGCCCTTCCGCCACCGCGCGCGCGTTGTCCCCGTGCCTGGCATGCGCCTGCCGCACCGCCGTCAGCAGGAACACCTCGTAGTCCATCGACAGGCCGAACAACACCGCGAACAGCAGCAGCGGCACATAGCTCTCCACCGGCACCGAGAAGAAGATCGTCTGCAGGTAGGAGGCGTTCGCCGGCGGGTCCATGCCCACCAGCCCGCTGCCGAGCCCGAACGAGAACACCAGCGCCAGCGCCCCGAACGCGGCCCCGAGCGAGACCAGGTTCATCACCGCGGACTTGACCGCGACGACCGGCGCGCGGAAGGCCAGCAGCAGGAGCAGCGCGCTGAGCAGCACCACCACGCCGATGACCAGCGGGGTGCGCTCGGCCATGCGGTCCCCCGCGTCGGTGAGACCCGCGACCTTCCCGCCGACGTGCACGTCGACGCCGGGCAGCGCGATGGCCCTGATGTCCCTGACGACGCCGGCGGCCCGGCTGTCGCTGGGGGCGTACTCCGTGACGGTCTGCAGCAGGACCGCGCGGCCGGAGGCGTTGACCTTGGGGGCGGCCACGTGCGCCACCCCGTCGACGGCCTTCACCTCGCGGGCGACCTCCTCGACGATCGGGTCCTTCGCGCTCTCGACCTGGGACGGCAGCTGGGCGATCACGATGAGCGGGCCGTTGGAGCCGGGGCCGAAGCCGGTGGCCATCAGCTCGTACGCGCGCCGCGACTCCGAGCCCTGAGCGCCGTACCCCTCGTCGAGCGAGCCCAGCTTGAGCCCGAGCGCGGGTGCGGCCAGCGCGCCCAGCACGGCCACGCTGGCCGCCAGCGTCCCCCACGGGCGACGCGCCACCCACGACCCCAGGCCCGCCCAGCCCGTGCCGGAGGAGCCGCCGCGGCCCAGGAACGGCACCTTGAGCGCGTTGACGCGGTGGCCGAGCAGCCCCAGCATGGCCGGGACAAGCGTGATCGAGGTCAGCACGGCGGCGACGACGGAGATGCCGGTGACCCAGCCGAGCGTGGCCAGCAGCGGGAAGCCGGCCAGCATGAGCGCGCTCAACGCGATGATCACCGTGCCGCCGGCGAAGACGACGGCGCCGCCCGAGCTCGACACGGTCCGCCGTACCGACTCCACGACCGGCACCCCCTGAGCCAGCAACCGGCGATGGCGTGACAGCAGGAACAACGCGTAATCGATGCCGACGCCGAGCCCGATCATCGTGGCCATGATCCCGGCCTGCTTGGGCATGTCCACGACCCAGCCGAGCAGCCCGATCACGCCGAGCCCCGACGCCACGCTGACCAGTGCGGCGAAGATCGGGATCATCGCCGCCACCAGTGTCCCGAACGCGAACACCAGCACCAGCAGCGCGCAGACCACGCCGATGATCTCGCTGGGACCGGTCTTGATCTCCTTGTCGGCGGGGGTCGAGGAGTCGGCGGGCACGACTTCCATCCCGGCGGCCCTGGCCGGGTCGGCGGCCTTCGACAGCGCCCGGGTGGTCTCGGCGAGCTTGTCCGGGTCGTGGCCCTCCATACGGATGGTGATGAGGCCGATCTGCAGGTTGGAGGCGATGCCGCCCCTGCGGAACGGCGTGTCCACCTGCACGACGTGCGGCATCGTCCGCAGGCCGGCGATGGAGCGCTCCACGGCCTGCTGACGCTTTTCCTCGGTGAGAGGGCCGTCCGCGGAGTACACCAGCAGCTGGACCGTGCCGCCCTGCGCGTAGCCGGGACCGAAGCCCTCCTTCATGAGGTCGTGCGCGCGCTGCGCGTCGGTGCCGGGAATGCTCGCGTCGTTACTGGTGGGGCTGCTGAACGCGAGGTTGGCGCCCATCAGCGCGGCGGCCGCGATCACCCATAACGCCAGTACGATCTTGCCGTGCCGCGCGCACCAGCCGCCCAGCCGTCCCAGCCACAGCGCCATTGCTCAGCCCCCAACTCAGCGGCCGTCCTGTACGGTCGTACAGGACATACGATAAGGCGGGTATGTTACGGAACGCGTACAGCGCGGGAAAATGAGATGATGACCACAGCCGACGACACCCGCAGCCGCATCCTGGCCGCGGCGAGAGAGCTGTTCGCCGAACGCGGCTACGCGGCCACGTCGCTGGCCGACATCGCCGCCGCCGTCGGCCTGACCAAGACCGCCGTCGCCTACCACTTCCATCCGAAGGACCGCCTGGCCGCCGAACTGCTCTCGCCGGCCGCGGACGAGATGCTGGCGTTGCTCGGCACGGACTACGCGGACCGGGCGGAGTTGGTCGAGGCCCTGGTCGCCTTCTCGGTGCGCTACCGCTCCGTGATCCGGCTGTTCATGGAGGACCTGTCCGCGGACGACGCGGTCTCGCCGGGCTCGAAACGGGAGACGGTCAAGACGTTCAGGGACGAGATCCACGCCAGGCTCGTGGGTGACGATCCCGCCCCGGAGGCCAGGGTCAAGAGCTGGGCGTTGCTCGGCGCGCTGCTGTGGGGCGTGGTCAGGACCATGGACCTGCCGGAGGACCAGGTGCGTGCCGTGCTCCTCGAGTCCTGCCGCGCCTTCTAGATCCCGAGGACCTCCCGCTCCACATGATCGAGCGCGAGGCGTACCGCGCCCAGCGCCACCCCCTCGTCCCCGAAGGTGGACACGACCACCTCGGGCACGCTCACGCACAACTCGGCCAGGTGCCGCCGGAGCGGTTCGAGCAATACCTCGCCGGCCCGCGCGTGTCCGCCGCCGAGCACCAGCAGCTCGGGGTCGACGGCCAGGGCGAGCGCGGAGGCGCCGATGGCGAGCTTCTCCGCGTAGTGGTCCACCCGGCGCGCGGCTTCGCGATCGCCGCCGAGCGCCGCCTCGAACACCACTGACGCCGGGGCCTCCTTCACCAGCTCGCGGGCGGCGTCCTCCCAGCCGACCTGGCGCAGCGTGCCGATCTCGCCGGCGGCCCCGCCGCGTCCCGTATGCAGGCGGCCGTCGATCAGGATGCCGGCGCCCGTGCGGTGGCCCGTCAGGACGTACACGACGTCGGAGGCGTGCTGCGCGCTGCCGCGCCAGTGCTCGGCGAGCGCGGCGAGGTTGGCGTCGTTGGCGGCCAGCGCGGCGCCGCCGAACCAGCGCCCGGCCAGCCCCGCCAGGTCCACCCCGGTCCAGCCCGGCAACGTGAGCGACAGTGACACCCGCCCGGTGCGGTCAACGATGCCGGGGGTGCCGGCCGCCACCGCCCACACCTGCCTGCGTGCCACGCCCGCGTCGTCCACGCAGGCCAGCGACGTACGCCTGGCCGCCTCCAGCCGTTCGGGGGCGGCGGCGTCGACGGAGACGGCGGCCCGCCGCCAGGCGATCACCTCGCCGTTGAGATCGGCCAGCGCCACCACGATGCCGTCCCCGCCGACCTCCACGCCCACGACGTGGCCGGCGTCGGCTCGGAAGGCGAACCGCCGCGCGGGCCGCCCCATCACGCCCTCGTCCGGCGGAACCTCCCTGACGTAGCCGCGCGCGGCCAGCTCGTCGAGCACCGCTTCCACCGTCTGCCTGGACAGCCCGGTGATGCGGCTGAGCTGCGTCAGCGTGGCCACGCCCGCGCGCCGCAGGGCCTTGAGCGTGACCTGGGTGTTCACCTTCCGCAGCAGCGACGCGTCACCCGGCCCGAGCTCGGTCACTTATGAGACCCTCTCCCATAATTGCGCTCTTGACCGCTACCAGCCAGGATCCTAGCATCGGCCGACATACGTGAATTGGTTACATAAGTGGAGGCGTCATGGTCACGCTCGCCGTCATCGGCGCGGGTTCGCGGGGGACCGCCTATGCCCGCCACGCCGTCGCGACCGGCCGGGCCCGCGTGGTCGCCGTGGCCGATCCGCTGGCCGGGCGGCGCGGTCGTTTCCCCGGCGCCGAGGAGTACGCGGACTGGCGTGAGCTGGCCGCGCTGCCCCGCCAGGCGGACGCCGTGATCGTCGCCACCCAGGATCGCGACCATGTCGAGCCCGCGGTGCGCTTCGCCGGGCTCGGCTACGACATCCTGCTGGAGAAGCCGATGGCGGTCTCCGAGGACGACTGCCGGGCCGTCGTGGCGGCCGCCGAACGATCCAATGCGATCTTCGCGGTCTGCCATGTCCTGCGGTACACGCCGTACACGCGGGCGTTGAAGGCGCTGGTCGACTCCGGCCGGATCGGCGAGATCGTCAGCATCCAGCATCTGGAGCCGGTGGGCTGGTGGCACCAGGCGCACTCGTACGTGCGGGGCAACTGGCGGCGTACGGACGAGTCCACGTTCATGTTGCTCGCCAAGTCCTGCCACGACCTCGACTGGCTGGTCCACCTGACCGGCAGGCGGGTCACCCGCGTCTCCTCGTTCGGCGGGCTCCACCACTTCCGCCCCGAGCACCGCCCGGCCGACGCGGCCGAGCGCTGCCTGGACTGCACGGTGGAGCCGGAATGCCCGTACTCGGCCAAGCGCATCTACCTGCCGCTGGCCGGGCGCGCGGAGTGGCCTCTGTCGGTGCTCACGGACGACGTCTCCGAAGCCGGCGTGCTGGAGGCGCTCAGGACCGGCCCGTACGGCAGGTGCGTGTACGCCTGCGACAACGACGTGGTCGATCACCAGGTCGTGAACATGGAGTTCGAGGGCGGCAGCACCGCGTCGTTCACCATGACCGGTTTCACACCGGCGCTGCACCGGCAGACCCGGATCTTCGGCACCCGCGGCTCGATCGAGGGCGACGGCGACCGCCTGACCGTCTTCGACTTCGTCACCGGCCGGTCGGAAACCGTGGAGACCCGTCCCAGTGGACCGGAGCGGAGGAGCTCGGGGGGAGAGAGCGAGGGACGAGCCAACGAGCCCCGAAGCGGCCGCGACCATGAGCGAGCGACGGCTCGGGGCGGTCACGGAGGTGGTGACGAGGCGCTGGTCGAGGCGTTCCTGACCGCGGTCGCCACGAGAGACCGCGGGCCGATCCTCTCCTCCCCGGCCGAGAGCCTGCACAGCCACCTCATCGCCTGGGCGGCCGAGAGGTCACGTCAGCAGGGCGAGACCGTGACGGTGGAAGGCGCACTCCGCTGAGGGGTTGCGTCACTCTCCGGAGACCGGGCCCGTCGGGGTCTCCGAAGGCTCCGTGGGGTCGGGACCGGACTGTCCCTGCAGCCCGACGACGATCAGCACCGCGGTTCCGGGCGCCGCGCAGGTGCCCGGCAGGACGCTCTGGCTGAGGATCATCCCCACGCGTGACTCGTCCTCCACCACCTGGCCCTGGAAGCGCGCCCGGAACCCGGCCGCCGCCAGTGCGCCCTGCCCCTCCTCCCGGCTCTTGCCCACGACGGGCGGAACGGCGGCGCCCTTGCGTGCCACCGTGAGCGCCACGGGCGTGCCGCCTGCCACCCGCTTGCCGGCCTGGGGCTGCGTGCCGAGCACCTGCCCGTTCGGCTGGTCGGAACAGGCGTGGGTGACGGTGCCGACGGCGAGACCGGCACCGGTCAGGGCGGATTCGGCGGCCTTGCGCTGGAGGCCGACGACGGATGGCACGGCCAGCCCCGCCGACACCTGGAGCGTGACCGTGCTCCCCTTGGGCACGGCCGCGCCGGAGGCGGGTTTGCTGCTCAGCACCTGGCCGATCTTCTGCGGCGAGTCGGCCTGGGTCACCGCCCCGGCGACCAGTCCCGCCCGCTGGATGGCCTTGATCGCCTTGGCACGATCCAGTCCGGCAAGCTCCGGGACGGGAACCGTCACCGGCGCCGCCACTGACGACTCGAGAGGCGGCTTGCGGGCCTCCTGCGTTTCCTTGGGTTCGGCGGGGGACGACTTCTCGGCGAAGGGCTTGGACGGCGCCGGCTCGGACTGCGCGGGCGGGGCCGGTCCCGCCACCTGTGCGGCGGGCTCGTTCTTGCTCAGGTTGGGGATGACCACGGCGAACAGCACGGCCGCGGTCGCCAGGAGGGCCGCGCAGACGGCGACGGCGGCCCGCGGCCACCCCCTCCTGCCGTGGCCTTCCGTGTCAACGGTCCGCACACCGTCGTCGCCCGCCCCGGAAACGGACGCCAGGCCGGGCTCGGATGCCGTTGCCGGATCGGACGGCTGATCAGAGGCCTGATCGTCGCCGGTCCGGCCCGGCAACATGTACCCACCGGGCAGCCCGGTGGCTTCCGGGTCGGCAATGGGCGTCCGGGGCTCGGGGACCAGGGGTGGAGTGATCCACAGGATGTGCGGCGGCGGCGTGCCGAGCACCTCGGCCGGCAGCTCGTCCGACTCCCCCAGCAGCTCGAACAGCAACTCCCTGCTGGTCGGCCGGTTCCTGGCGTCCTTGTCCAGGCAGGACTCCACCAGCCGCCGCAGCCGCCCCTCCAGCAGCCCCAGCTCCGGCGGCGCGGTCAGGATGCGGTGCAGCACCGGCGCCACCGAGTCCTGCCCGAACGGCGCCGTGGCGTTGGCCGCGAAGCACATCGTCGCGCCCCACGAGAACACGTCCGCCTTCCCCGTGACGGCCGACGCCGTGATCTGCTCGGGCGCCATGTACGCGGGCGTCCCCACGCCCCTGCCGCTCACCGTGGCCGCCGCGTCCAGCGCCCTGGCCAGGCCGAAGTCGATCACCCGGGGCCCGTCCGGCCCGAGCAACACGTTCTGGGGCTTGAAGTCGCGATGCACGATGCCCGCGCGGTGGATGGCCGTGATCGCGGTCGCGGTGCTGACCGCCAGCCGCTCCAGCGCCCCGCCGCGCCGCGGCCCGGTCAGCGCGACCTCCCTGGCCAGCGAGGGCCCGTCGACGTATTCGCTCACGATGTACGGCCGGCCCTCGTCGAACCCGGCGTCGATCACCTGGGCCGTGCAGAACCTCGCCACATGCTTGGCCAGCTCGACTTCCCGTAAGAACGCCGCCCGCTCGTCCCCCACCGGCCCGTGCAGCAGCTTGACCGCGTACGTCTCCCCGCCCCGCGAACCGAGGAACACCGCGCCTTGACCACCCTCGCCCAGGCGCCCGGAAAGCGCGTACTCTCCGAGTCGCTGCGGGTCCCCCGTTCTGAGCGGCTGTGCCGTTGGCACGGGGCGCCTCCCCTCGCCGCCACCCCCACTTCTGCTCTCTACTGAAAGCAACGGACCGCCAACAGTCAACGGTGCTCAGGGCAATCGCCGCCTGACCGTGACACAGCAGGTCAAGAGGTGCGGGTGACCGTACCCGAATACGTCACCTCGTCCTTACCCTGGCGCGTCACTTTGATGGCCATTTGGTCGGCGTACGACGTCGGGAACATCCGCAACGTCCCCGGATAACACTCCTCGCCCACGACCCGATCGAGCGCGAACACCGTCCCGCTCCCGGTCCGCCCGAGCCGCCCGGAGCAGCGCAGATCGGCTCCCCATCGCATGGCCCCGCCGTCCACGCCCAGCCGCAGCTCGACGGGGAAGACCCGCTGGGCGGTGAAGTGCTCGGCCGAGCCCTTCCACGTCCCCTCCAGCCCGGGTCCCTGCGCACCGCGCATCCAGAACACGAACCCGGCCACCGCCATGGCCACCCCGGCCACCGCCACACCCGCCTGCCAGGCCCGCGGCCGACGCCTGGGACGCTCCGGCTCCGGCGTGGTACGAGAGACCGCGGGGAAGCTGGTGGTCGGATCGGGATCCGTGAACGATTCCCCTGGGGACGTGACACTTCCGCCGCCGGCGATCGCCGACAACCCGGAGCGGGATATGGCGGCCATGGCGCCGGACGACAGCACGTCGTCGCCTGCCGCGTCCTGCCCCAGCAACCACCGCAGCACCTCCTCGGCGTCCGGCCGGTCCCCCGGCGCGGGCGCCAGGCAGGCCTCCACGATCTCCCGCAGCCGCCCGCTCAGCGGCCCCAGGTGCGGCTTGCCGTACAGGATCCTGGCCAGGACCTCGTGATAGGTGTCCGCCGTGTACGAGTGCCGCCCCGTCGCCGTGTACGCGACGGTCAGCCCCCACGCCCACAGGTCGGCGGCCGGCCCGGCGGGCTCGCCCTTGATGCGCTCGGGCGGCAGGTACGCCGGCGTCCCGACGGGAATCTGGCTGGTGGTCGCCGTCGTGGCGGTGACCAGCCGGGACACCCCGAAGTCGATCACCCGCGGCCCGTCGAGCCCGAGCAGCACATTGCCCGGCTTGAAGTCCCGGTGCACGACGCCGGCCCGGTGGATGGCGCCGAGCGCGGTGGCGGTGCCGATGGCCAGGCGCTCCAGGGATCCGCCCAGCCGCGGCCCCTTGGTGAGGACGTGTTGCTGGAGCGACGGCCCCTCGACATACTCGCTGACCAGGTAGGGCCGGTCTCCTTCGAGGTCGGCGTCGAGCAGCTGGGCCGTGCAGAACGCCGCCACCCGCCGCACCGCCTCGACCTCTCCCAGGAACCGGCGGCGCACGTCAGGGTCACTGGACAGGCTGGCGTGCAGCAGTTTGATCGCGACCTGCGCCCCCTGCGGCGAATGGCCGAGGTAGACGACGCCCTGGCCGCCCTGCCCGAGCCTGTGCGACAACCGGTACGCCCCTAGCCGGCGTGGGTCGTCAGTTCGTAGCTCGGACATATTCCGGCATTATGCCGGGGGCTAGATCAGTTGCGCATAATCATCGAGGATCGGGAGGACCGTGTCGGCCGGGCCGCTGGGCAGCGTGGCCACCGCCTCCTGGATGCCGAGCCCGGCGAAGTAGTCGAGTTTCTCCCTGGTCGGCCGCGTTCCGAAGGGGATCACCTCGGCCATCGGCCGCCCCGCCTTGTCACACGCCTCGCGCAGCGCCGGCAGCGCGGCCTTGATGCCGGCGCCGCCGATCGGCATCCAGCCGTCGGCGTACTCGGCGACATGGGCGAACAACTTCGGCCCCGCGGCACCGCCGATGTACACGGGCGGGCCGCCGATCGGCTTCGGCCAGGACCAGCACGGCTCGACGCCGTCGAAGGAGGCCACCTCGTCGCGCCAGAGCGCCTGCATCGCCAGCACGTTGCGCCGGGCCACCTCCCGGCGGCGGGCGTACGGGACGCCGTGGTTCTCGATCTCCTCCACGTTCCAGCCGAAGCCGACGCCGACCGCGACCCGCCCGTCCGACAGGTGGTCCAGCGTGGCGATGGCCTTGGCGGTCACGATGGGGTCGCGCTGGGCGGCCAGCAGGATGCCGGTGCCGACGCGCAGCCGCCGGGTCGCGGCGGCGGCGAACGAGAGCGCGACCAGGGGGTCGAGCGTGCGCTTGTATTCCTCGGGCAGCTCGTCCTGCCCGGCGGCCGGGGGCGTGCGGCGCGAGACCGGGATGTGGGTGTGCTCGGGCAGCCAGAGGGAGTCGAATCCGCGTTCCTCGGCCGCTCTGGCGAGCTCGTCGATCGGCATGGCCAGATCCGTGGCGAACATCGTGACGCCCAGCCTCATGCGCCCTCCTCGTAGTTAACCAAGCGATTGCTCGGCTAAGATTTCCAGAGTAGCTTGCGTAGGAACCGTCCGCGGAAAGAGGTCCCCGGTGAAGTTTTCCATTTTCCTGAATCCGCAGATTCCAGGCTCTGGATACGCGGCCGAGGAGAACGCCAAGGCCAAGCGCCCCATCGGGCGGGACACGGAGTCGTACCAGAAGCTGCTGCACGAGGTCCGGGAGATCGCCGTCCACGCCGACCAGCTCGGGTTCGACGCGCTGATGATGACCGAGCACCACTTCCACTCCGAGGGCATGGAGTTCTCCGTCAATCCGCTGATGTTCCTCACCGACCTCGCCGCGCGTACCGAGCGGATCCTGCTCGCTCCGCTCGGCCTGGTGCTGCCGGCCTGGGACCCGATCAGGGCGGCGGAGGACGTCGCGCTGCTCGACCAGTTCAGCAAGGGACGGCTGCGGCTGGGGGTGGCGCGCGGTTACCAGAACCGCTGGATGAACGTCCTGGGCCAGCGCTGGCACGCGGCCGCCGCCCGTTCGGACGGCTCGGCGTCCGACACGCGTAACTTCGACGTCTTCGGCGAGGTGCTGAAGATCATGAAGCTGGCGTGGACCGAGGAGACCCTGCGTTACAAGTCCGACGTGCTCGACTATCAGGTGCCCTATCCGTACGACGGCATCGAGGGTTGGCCCGCCCAGGAGTGGACGCGGACCTTCGGCGCGCCCGCGGAGCTGGACGAGGAGGGCAAGGTCGTGGCCGTGTCGGTCTGCCCGCGGCCGTACCAGAACCCGCACCCCGAGCTGTGGCAGCCCTTCACGATCTCGGACCGGTCGGTCATCAGGGCCGCGCAGGAGAACATCCTGCCGTGGATGTTCACCCCCAATCCGGACGACCACGCCGCCAAGGCCAAGCTGTACCAGGAGGAGTCCGCCAGGCAGGGCCGCCACTACAAGCTGGGCGAGCACACCGGCATCCTGAAGATCGTCGGGATCGCGGACACCACCGAGCAGGCGATCAACACCTTCGGCCGCAGCATCCCCAAGGACTTCGCCGCCTTCTTCGGCCCCTTCGGATATCTGGAGGTGCTGCGGAAGAAGGAGGACGAGAAGCACAAGCCGATCTCGCCGGAGAAGGGCGACGCCAAGCGTATGAACGACGTCGAGATGGCCCTGTTCGGCACGCCTGACGACGTCAAGCGCGGCATCCAGCGCATGCTGGACCGGATGCCGGACCTGGAGTGGTTCGGGCTCTACATGCAGGGGCAGCAGGGCGTGCTGCCGCTCGACACGGTCAAGCGCAACCTGGAGCTGTTCGCGACCAAGGTCGCCCCGGAGTTCCGATGAAGATCTGGCTGGGGGCCTCCTTCGTCGACGCCGACCAGTTCGTGGAACTGGCGCGGGCGGCCGAGCGCTGCGGGTTCGACACGCTGACGCTGTCGGACCACCTCTTCTACGCCGACTTCGCCACGCCGTACCCGTACTCGCGGTCGGGGCGGCCGCGCTGGGACGCCACGACGCACTGGCCGGACGTGTGGGTGACGATCGGGGCGATGGCCGCGGTCACCACGTCTCTGCGCTTCTCGCCGAACGTCTACATCGCCCCCGCCCGGGACCTGTTCACCGTGGCCAAGCAGGTGTCCACGGCGGCGGTGCTGTCGCGCGACCGGGTGACGTTCGGGGTGGGCGTGGGGTGGTGCAAGGAGGAGTTCGTCGCCACCGGACAGGACTTCCACACGCGGGGGCGGCGGCTGGACGCCATGCTCCCGGTGCTGCGCTCGCTCTGGGCGGGCGAGACGGTCAGCCTGGACGGCCTCCCGCCCCTGTCGATCTCACCGACTCCTGCCCAGCGCATCCCGGTGTACGTGGGCGGCGACAGCGAGGCGGCCCTGCGGCGGGCGGCCCGCGCGGGCGACGGCTGGATCGGCAACCGCATCTACACGGAGGAGCAACTCGACCCCGTGCTCGACACGCTGCGGCGGCATCTCGACGAGAACGGCAGGACCGGGCCGTTCGACATCATCGCGCCGCTGGCCGTGCTGCCGGACGCGGACGCCTACCGCCACTTCGCCGCCAAGGGCGTGACCGGCACGATGGCCGCCCCGTGGTGGCTGGCCACCCCGGAGGAGAAGGCACGGTACGGCGAGGGCACGCTCGAGCTCAAGATCGCCACCATGGAACGCTTCGCGGAGGAGGTCATCGCGAAGCTCTGATGCTCCGAGGTCAGGCCGGCGGGAGGCCGAGCTCGGCCATGAGCGGGTCGACCAGGTCGAGCGGCGGCTCCGTCACCACCCCGACGCGGGCCAGTGCGGCGAGCCCCAGGTAACCGCCGTACCCGGCCAGCACCCGCCGGCGGGCCTCCGCCGGCGGCTGCCCGGCCTCCTCCAACGTGGCCTGCATGTACGCCAGCCGCCGCTTGCTCACCCGCCGCACCACCGCCCCCACCACCGGATCGTCGGCCTCGCTGATCAGCCGGAACGCGACGGCCGCGTCGCGCCCGTCCCCCAACGCCCGTTCGAGCAGCGTCCGCATGCGCGCCACCGGATCGCGCACCGCCTCCAGCCCGGCGATGATCTCCTCGGTCTCGGCCTCCCAGCGCCACAACGCCGCCTCCACCAGCGCCTGCCGGTTGGCGAAGTGCCAGTAGAAGCTGCCTTTCGACACGCCGAGCCGCACGGCCACCGGCTCGACGGCGACAGCCGCCAGCCCGCCTTCCGCCAGCGCGTCCAGCGCGGCCCGCGCCCAGTCATCCGCGTTCAACCGACCCACCCGGCCAGCCTGCCATACGGCACCGTATAGTCGGCACCATACGCATCCGTATGGAAGAGGTGGCCCATGTCCCAGCTCGCCGACCGGCTCATCCCCCGCCCCGACGCCGCCGAACGCCACTCCATCGTGATCAATGCCTCGCGCGAGCGTGTCTGGGACACCCTCACGCACCTGCACCCGTCGGACGTCCGCCTCGCCAAACCGCTCTTCGCCGCCCGCGCGCTGGTCTCGCGGTTACGCGGCGGGCGCCCCCATCCCATTCCGCCCGCATTCACGCTCCTGGCCGAGGAGCCGGGCCGCGAGATGGTTCTCGGCACGATCGGCCAGTGGTGGCGCCTGGGCCGCGCCGAGGACACGCCGTCCGTCGCCACCGCCGGCGACTTCGACGCCTTCGACCGCCCGGGCTACGCGAAGGGCACGTTCAGCTTCGTGTTGGAGGAAGCGGGCTCGGGGCGGGTGCGGCTGGTGACCGAGACCCGCGTCCTGGCCACGAGCCCGGCCGCACGACGGGCCTTCCTGCGGTACTGGGCGGTGATCCGCCTCGGCAGCGGCCTGATACGCCACATCATCCTCGCCGCCGTCCGCGCCCGCGCCACCCAAGCACCCTAGGCGTCCGGCCCGTCGGCGAGGTTCTTCATGATGCGCCGCAGCATGTCCGCCACCTGCGCCACCTCCTCCGGCGGGCCTCGAGGCGGGCCTACGGCGTGGGGCAGGCGGGCCGGTGGCGTGGGGCGAGCCGGATCCCGGTGGGCGGGGGATGGCGGGGAGGGGCTGGGGAGGTGGGTGGGGTGGCTGGGCGGTAGCCTCGTCTCGTGCTGGATAAGATCGCAGCCACCCGTTATGTGACCCCGTTGCGGGAGGGCGGGTCGCTGCCCGGCGTCGTCGAGGCCGACGACCTGGGCACGTACGTCGTGAAGTTCCGCGAGGCCGGCCAGGGCCGCCGGGTGCTGGTCGCCGAGATCATCGCCGGCGAGCTGGCCCGCAGGCTGGGGCTCAAGACCCCTGAGCTCAAGCTCATCGACCTGGACCCGCAGCTCGGCCTTCGCGAGCCGGACGAGGAGGTCCAGGACCTGCTCAAGGCCAGCACCGGGCTCAACCTGGCGGTGGACTTCCTGCCGGGCGCGCTGGGGTTCGAGCCGCTGGCGTGGGTGGCGGATCCGGTGTTCGCGGCACGCGTGGTGTGGTTCGACGGCCTCATTCACAACATCGACCGGAGCTGGCGCAACCCCAACCTGCTGGTCTGGGACCGCGACACCTGGCTGATCGACCACGGCGCGTCGCTCTGGTTCCATCACAACTGGCCCACGGCGGATCCGCAGCGCCCGTTCGACGCCGGTGACCACGTGCTGGAGCCGTTCGCCGGCGACGTGGCGGCCGTGGGCGACGACCTGGCCGGGAAGATCACACGGGAGCTGCTGGAGACCGTGACGGCTCTGGTGCCGGACGAGTGGCTCGACGGAGAGCCAGGGTTCGACGGCCCGCAGGCGGTGCGGGAAGCGTACGTCGACCATCTGGTACGACGAGCGCACGGGCCGCGCGAGTGGCTGGTGCGCGGCGAGGAGCGGGCCCCGCGGCGGTCCGGGCCTGGGTCCGTCGGCGAGTTCTGGCGGGGAGGCGGCCGATGACCAGGGACGTGTACGAGTACGCGGTCATCCGCGTGATCCCCAAGGTGGAGCGCGGCGAGCAGATCAACGCGGGCGTGCTGCTCTACTGCCAGCCGCGCGCCTACCTGTGCGCGCGGGTCGAGCTCGACCCGGCCCGGTTGCGCGCGCTCGACCCGACGGCCGACGTGGACGCGGTACGCCGGGCGCTCAGCGCGTACGAGCTGGCCTGCGGCGACGAGCCGGGGCCGCTGAAGGCGGAGTCGCTCGGGGGCAGGTTCCGCTGGCTGACGGCGCCCCGCAGCACGATCGTGCAGACGGGTCCGGTGCATGCGGGCCTCACCGCGGACCCGGACACGGAGCTGGCCCGGTTGTTCGACAAGCTCGTACGTCTCTAGAACAGCACGGACATGAAGGTGTCGACCTCGACGAAGCCCACTTTGCGGTAGACGGCCCGCGCGGATCGGTTGTAGTCGTTGACGTAGAGGGTCACCAGCGGGGCGAAGCATTCCATCGCGGCCTCGACCACGGCGGCCATGCCCGCCACCGCGTGCCCCTTGCCGCGGAGCTCGGGGTCCACCCAGACGCCCTGGATCTGGCAGGCCTGGGGGGTGACCGCCCCCACCTCCGCCTTGAACACGACCTTCCCGTTGTCGATGCGGGCGTAGGACCGGCCGATCCTGATCAGCTCGGCGACCCTGGTGCGGTAGAGGGCGCCGCCGTCGCCGAGGTTGGGCGAGACGCCGACTTCCTCGGTGAACATGGCCACGCAGGCCGGCAGCAGGATGTCGAACTCCTCCGGCCGCACCCGCCGGACGAGCGGGTCGGCGGGCACCGGCGGCTTGCGCGAGGTGGCCATGACGGGCTGCGCCCAGCGGATCGCGCGCGCCCGGCCCCAGTACGGCTCGAGCCGCTCCCACAGCAGGGAGACCGCGTCCACGGGCCCCACGATGGACGAGCAGCGCCGCCCCTGCTTTCGGGCGCGGTCGGCGAACGCGTGCACCGCCTCGGGACCGGCGCTGACCGGGACCATGTTGGCACCCGCGTAGCAGAGTGACACGAGGCCACCGCGCGGCCCGAATCCCCACATCTGCCCGCCGAGCCGAGCCGGGTTGAGTCCGACGGCCCGCACCCTGGAGGAGACGAAGACGTTGGCGACCGGATCGGAGTCCAGCAGTGCGAGAACCTCGTCCCGGTCGCTGTCGTCAAGCACGCGCGACGCCGATGTACGCAGCATCACATGGTCAGACTACGCGAAGGGTTACCGATTAGCTCATCATGCGATGCCCGCGGTAACCCTTTCTTGACGTCATCGTGCTCCAAGCACCCCCGTGAGCACCCCCAGGAGGTCGTGGCGCTGGACCGGCGGCTCCGCCGCCATGCGAGCGACCACCGGACGGGGCTCGGGCCGAGCGTCGCAGACCGCGTCACGCGGAGGCAGGGACCCGTCCGTCAGGTACGCGGCCAGATGCCGGTCCACGCACTGGTTCCCCGCCAGCGAGGCCCCATGGTTGCCCCCCTTGTCGACCACCATGCGGGCCGTGGGGAAGCGCGCGCGCATCCGCAGCGCCCCCTCGTACGGCGTCGCGGCGTCGCCACGGGACTGGAGCATGAGAATGGGCGGCAGCGTCGCCGAGCCCCGCACCTCGACGGGTTTCCCGCCCGCGACCGGCCAGAAGGCGCAAGGGGCGTTGTACCAGGCGTTCGACCAGGTCATGAACGGCGCCTGGCGATGCATCTTCGTCATGTCGGCCCGCCAGCTCTCCCACTGGCGCGGCCACGTGGCGTCGCGGCACTGGACGCCCAGGTAGACGGCGTAGCTGTTCTCGTCGGCGGCGTCATTCTTGCCGTGCTTGGTGTAGGCGTCGACCAGGCCCTTCACGTCGCCCTTGCGGACGTAGGACGACCAGGCCTGGGCGAACTGGGGCCACACGCGGTCGGTGTACCCGGCCATGGTGAAGGTGTCGTCGAGCTCGCTCGGGCCCACGATCCCGCCCGCCGGGCGGGCGCGCAGCCGGTCGCGCAGCGCGTAGTAGGCGAAGGACGTCTGCGTGACCGTCGCGCCCAGCTTGTACGTGGAATGGTGCCGGGCCGTCCAGGCGAGGAACTGGCGGTGCCGGCGCTCGAAGGCCTGGTCCTGCGCCAGGTTCGTCTTGTACCAGACGCCGGTCGGGTCCACGTTGCTGTCCAGGACCAGGCGCTTGATCCGGTGCGGGAAGAGCGTGGCGTACACGGCGCCCAGGTAGGTGCCGTACGAGAAGCCCAGATAGCTGATCTTCTCCTCACCCAGTGCCGCGCGGATCGTGTCCATGTCCCTGGCCGAGTTCTCGGTGGTCAGGTGCGGCAGCAGCCAGGACCAGAACTGGCCGCAGCGGGTGGCGTACTCGGCGGCCCTGCCCAGCAGGACCCGCTCGTCGTCCCGCGTCCGCGGGACCGCGTCCGGTCTCGGGGCCTTGTAGAAGACCTCCGGGTCCACGCAGTGCAGCGCCGGCTGGCTGCCGCCGACGCCGCGCGGATCGAACCCCACGATGTCGTAACGCTCGCTCACCTTGGCCGGCAGAGACATGGCCACGTATTCAGCCAGGTTCCGTCCGGACGCCCCGGGGCCGCCCGGGTTGATGAGCAGCGTGCCGAGGTGGTTGGCGTCACGGGACACCTTGGCCTTGATCCTGTTGATCGCCACCTTGATCGACTGGCCCAACGGCTGGCGGTAGTCGAGCGGCACCCGTACGGTGGCGCACTCGACGTTCGCGTTCGCCGCCTTCCCGGGGACCGCCGGACAGGCCCCCCAGGCCACTGGCGCTCTCCCTGCGGCGACGGCCGGCGCCCCACCACCGGCGACCGCGACCCCTGCGACGAGCACCACCATTCCGGCGACAACCCCAACTACCCGCTTCACCCGGCCCCCTTCCCAGTCATAGGCCTTGCGATGCTCTCGTGAGCGACCGCGCCGTGACGCTGGGTATGGGGAAATGCTTGCCAATCTGTAAGCGGTATGTGGCAGAGAGTAGCCCAGGAAAGGATCTTGTCAGCTCACCGTGACCACGGGGCCGGAGTCGTCGTCGAGGTCGACCTCGACGCCCATCTCCTCGGCCAGCCGCAGCGCCTCCTCGATCAGCGTCTCGACGATCTGCGACTCGGGCACGGTCTTGATGACCTCGCCCTTGACGAAGATCTGGCCCTTGCCGTTGCCCGAAGCCACCCCCAGGTCCGCCTCACGGGCCTCACCGGGACCGTTGACCACGCAGCCCATCACGGCCACCCGGAGCGGCACCTTCATGCCCTCCAGGCCGGCCTGGACCTGGTCGGCCAGCGTGTAGACGTCCACCTGGGCGCGACCGCACGACGGGCAGGAGACGATCTCCAGGCCGCGTTCGCGCAGTCCGAGCGACTCCAGGATCTGGTTGCCGACCTTGACCTCCTCGACCGGCGGCGCGGAGAGCGAGACGCGGATCGTGTCGCCGATGCCCTCGGCCAGCAACGCGCCGAAGGCCACGGCCGACTTGATCGTGCCCTGGAAGGCGGGTCCGGCCTCCGTGACGCCCAGGTGCAGCGGGTAGTCGCACTTGGCGGCCAGCAGCCGGTAGGCGTTGATCATGACGACGGGGTCGTTGTGCTTGACCGAGATCTTGATGTCGCGGAAGCCGTGCTCCTCGAAGAGGGAGCACTCCCACAGCGCCGACTCGACCAGGGCCTCGGGCGTGGCCTTGCCGTACTTCTGGAGCAGGCGGGGGTCGAGGGAGCCGGCGTTGACGCCGATCCGGATCGGCACCCCGTGGTCGGCGGCGGCGCGAGCGATCTCACCCACCTTGTCGTCGAATTTCTTGATGTTTCCAGGGTTGACCCGGACGGCCGCGCAGCCCGCCTCGATGGCCGCGAACACGTACTTCGGCTGGAAATGGATGTCGGCGATGACCGGGATCTGGGACTTCTTCGCGATGATCGGCAGCGCGTCCGCGTCATCCTGGGACGGCACGGCCACGCGGACGATCTGGCACCCGGACGCTGTCAGCTCCGCGATCTGCTGCAACGTGGCGTTGACGTCGGCGGTCACCGTGGTCGTCATCGACTGCACCGAGACGGGTGCGTCGCCGCCCACGGGCACGGTGCCGACCATGATCTGGCGGGAGTGCCGGCGTTCGGCGAGCGGCTTGGGGCGGACGGTCGGGATGCCGAGAGCTACGGAAGACATTTCAACCCTTACTGTGGCGACGGTTTCAAGTTTATGTAGCTAGCGCGACTGCACGGCTGTGAGTTCGGCCGCACGCGCGCGGGCCCACGTGTCGGCCGCGAGCACCTCTTCGACCGAGTCCGCCGGGGTCACGGCGTGTTCCTCGACGACCTTGGCGACGGTATCGACGATCGCCAGGAACGGCAGCTCGCCGCGCGCGAACGCCTCCACGCAGGCCTCGTTGGCCGCGTTGTAGACGGCGGGCGCGGTGCCGCCCTCCGTGCCCACGTGCCTGGCCAGCGCCACGGCCGGGAACGCCATGTCGTCAAGCGGCTCGAACGTCCACGTGTGCGCCTTGGTCCAGTCGATGGCCTGGGCCGCGCCGGGCACGCGGTGCGGGTGGCCGAGCGCGAGGGCGATCGGCAGACGCATGTCGGGCGGGCTGGCCTGGGCCATGGTCGAGCCGTCCACGTATTCGACCATGGAGTGGATGATCGACTGCGGGTGCACCACCACCTCGATCCGGTCGAAGTCCAGGTCGAACAGCAGATGCGCCTCGATCACCTCCAGTCCCTTGTTGACCAGCGTCGCGGAGTTGATGGTGATCACCGGGCCCATGGACCAGGTGGGGTGGGCCAGCGCCATCTCAGGGGTGACGTCGGTCATCTCCTCACGGCTCATGCCGCGGAACGGCCCGCCGCTGGCGGTCACCACGAGCCGCTTGACACTGTCCGGGTCGTACGCGCCCGGCCCCGAGGCCCACAGGCACTGCTGCAGTGCCGAGTGCTCGGAGTCGACCGGCAGCAACTGCCCGGGCTTGGCCAGCCGCTTCACCAGCGGCCCGCCGATGATCAGGGATTCCTTGTTGGCGAGGGCGAGCGTCCTGCCCGCTTCGAGCGCGACGAGCGTGGAGGTCAGCCCGAGCGCGCCGGTGATGCCGTTGAGCACGGTGTCGCACGGCCACCCCGCCACCTCGGCGACCCCTTCGTGGCCGCCGAACACCTCGGGCCGGGCGCCCTGCGCGGCCAGCGCCTCCTTCAGCGCGGGCACGGCCGCCTCGTCCGCCACGGCCACCGCCTCGACACCGAACTCGGCCGCCTGCCTGGCCAGCAACTCGACGCGCCCGCCACCGGCGGCCAGCGCCGCGACCTTGAAGCCGCCAGGGTTGGCGGCCATGACGTCGAGGGCCTGTGTGCCGATCGAACCGGTGGAGCCGAGCAGGACGACGGAGCGGAGGGTCTCTGCATGCACGCGTCCATTGTCCCCGCTGCGGAGGGCGGGCGAGCACGGGGTGGTGGCCGTACCGAAATTCCCTTACGTATGTGACACGCGATAACCGAGTTAATTTACGCCGGAATATCGCTATATCGGAATGCGCAAATCCTGAGAAATCTGGATATTGAGGCGGCTACCTTCCAACCCCACGTCCGGTTTCGGGAGGTACGTAATGCACCGCAGATTCGCCCTGCTCTCCACCCTCGTCCTCGCCACGGGAAGCGCCGCCTTGTTCCCCGCGACAGCGGCACAGGCCAACGTCCACATGCGGCCCAAACCCGCCCAGCACGCCGCCGCGGACTCGGCCTCTGAGCAGCGGCAGGTCCTCCAGTACTGGACGGAGCAGAAAATGGAGTCCGCCGAGCCGCTGGCCGCGCCGGGTCCCAAGAAGGGCATGAAGCTCACCACGGCGGCCGCGGGCAACCCGTGGTCGGCAGTGCCCACCAAGGGGCTCACCAGCGCGTCCGGCGGGGGCCCGGTGTTGCAGGCGGCCAGGAGCGGAGGTGAGCCGTGGACCGCCGGCGGCGCGGTCGTGAAGACCACCGGGCGGATCTTCTTCACCACGCAGGGCCGCAATGCCTCGTGCTCCGGATCGGCGGTGACCAGCGCCAACAAGAGTGTGGTGATCACCGCAGGCCACTGTGTGAAGCTGAACGGCGCCTTCCACACGAACTGGGTCTTCGTGCCGGGCTACGACAAGGGCAGCCGTCCCTTCGGCACCTGGGCCGCCACGAAGTTGCTGACCACGCAGCAGTGGAACGCCAGGGAGGACATCAACTTCGACATGGCCGCCGCCGTGGTGGCGCCGCTCGACGGCAAGGCGCTGGTCGACGTCGTCGGCGGGCAGGGCGTGGCGTTCAACCAGCCGAGGCGGCAGCAGATGTACGCCTTCGGCTACCCGGCCGCGGCCCCGTACGACGGCTCCAAGCTCGTCTACTGCAGCGGCCGCACCTTCGACGACTTCCTGATGTCCGACGACCTGGGCCTGACCTGTAACATGACCGGCGGTTCGAGCGGCGGTCCATGGATGCAGGGTTTCAGTGAGTCCACCGGGCTCGGCACCGTCAATTCGGTCAACAGCTTCAAATACAACTTCGCCCCCAACTGGATGTTCGGCCCCTATTTCGGGAACGAAGCCCAGGCGGTCTACCAAGCCGCACAGACCACCGGCGCACTCTGAGGGATTTACCGAAAGTAGTCACAAGAACACACCTTGTGGTGCACACTCGGGGGCCATGACGCTGAGCATCCCCCTGCTGGTGGCCGCCCCGCTCCTGGCCGGGCTGATGGGGCCCGCGCTCCTCGGGGCGGTTCCCGGCCCGCAGCAGGACGACGGCCCTGTGACCACGCCCGTCCACACCGCTGAGCGAGACCGCGTAGTCGAGCATGTGGCCGCCCGCACCGCTGCCGAGCAGCGGCGCGTGCTCGACTACTGGACGCCGCAACGTATGGCCAGGGCACTGCCGATCGACCTGCTCGACATCGTGACGGGCGGCGAGCGCCTGCTGGACGGGCTGTCCGGCGGGACGCTGAACAGGACCACCCGGCAGCTGATCGACGTGGACGCCGTCACGAAGGTCGTGGGCGCGAAGACCGGCCTGGCGCAGCGCGTCCCGAGGCAGGGCACGCCGCTCCTTCCGCGGACGGCCGCGTCCAAGCTCCCCATGCCGAGCCACCAATCGGCGGCCAAGCCGAGCGCGAGCACGATCGGCGCCCGCTGGATCACCGGCGGCGCCGTGGCCAGGACCACGGGGCGGGTGTTCATGACGGTGCGCGGCGCCGACTTCGTCTGCTCGGCCAGCACGGTCAGGAGCGCCAACAAGGACGTCGTGGTCACCGCCGGCCACTGCGTCAAGGACGGTGCCGGTGAGTGGGCCGAGAACTGGACGTTCGTCCCCGGTTACGGCACCGGCGGGGAGCAGCCGTTCGGGCGGTACGCGGCCCGCCGCATGTTCGTCGCCGAGGCGTGGTCGCGCGAGGGCGACGACGACTACGACGTCGCCATGGTGGCGCTGGCCACGTCAGGCGGCAGGCACGTGGCCGACGCGGTGGGCACGCAGGAGATCGCCTTCAACGCGCCGCGCGGCGGCCAGGTGTTCGGCTTCGGTTATCCGGCCGACCCGCCCTACAACGGCGGCCATCTGGTCTACTGTGCGGGCCGGCTCAAGGACGACCCGCACGGTCAGACCCGCGACCAGGGCCTGGGCTGCGACATGACGGCGGGCTCGAGCGGCGGGCCCTGGATGGCCGGGTTCGACGCCGCCACCGGAAACGGCACCATCACGTCGCTGAGCAGCTTCAAGTACAGCGACGACCCGCGCACCATGTACGGCCCGTACCTGGGCGACGCCGCCAAGGCCCTCTTCAACGCGGCGCAACACGCATGACCCGCTCGCATGCGCCGCCCGGCCTAGAGCGTCAGGCCCGTCAAGACCATGACCTTCTCGTACGTCAGGTCCTCCATGGCCGAGTGCAGCCCTTCGCGCCCGATGCCCGAGTCCTTCACGCCGCCGTACGGCATCTGGTCGGCCCGGTACGACGGCACGTCGCCGATGATGACCCCACCGACCTCCAGTTCCCGGTTCGCCCGGAACGCGGCGTCCAGGGAGCGGGTGAACACGCCGGCCTGCAGGCCGTACTTGGAGTCGTTGACCATCGCGTACGCCTCGTCGACCGAGGCGGCGGGCTGGAGGATCATGACCGGGCCGAAGACCTCCTCGCAGGCCACCTTCGCGTCCTGCGGCACGTCGGTCAGGACCGTCGGCGCGATCGCGGCCCCTTCCCGGGTGCCGCCCGCGAGGACCTTGGCCCCGGCCGCGACGGCCTCCTGGACCCACTGCTCGACCCGTTCGGCGGCGTGCTCCGAGACGAGCGGGCCCACCTGGGTCTTCTCGTCGGCGGGGTCGCCGGTGACGAGGCCGGTCACGGCGGGCAGGAGGCGCTCGACGAAGGCGTCGTAGACCGGCTGCTCGACGATCACGCGCTGCACCGCGATGCAGCTCTGGCCCGCCTGGTAGTTGGAGTACAGGGCGATGCGCTGGGCGGCCCAGTCGAGGTCGGCGTCGGCCAGGACGACGGCGGCGGCGTTGCCGCCCAGTTCTAGGGTCACGTGCTTGCGCGGGACCTGGTCGGCGATGGCGTACCCGACGGGCGCGGAGCCCGTGAACGACACCACGGGGAGACGCGGATCCTGGACCAGTGCGGCGGCGCGCTCGTTCTCGACGGGCAGCACGGAGAACATCCCCGGCGGCAGGTCGGTCTCGGCCAGGATCTCGCCGAGCAGCAGCGCCGACAGCGGCGTGGCGGGGGCGGGCTTGACGACGACCGGCGCGCCGACGGCGATGGAGGGGGCGACCTTGTGAGCGACCAGGTTCAGCGGGAAGTTGAACGGGGTGATCGCCAGCACAGGCCCGTACGGCACGCGCGACACGTACGCCAGGCGCCCGCTCGCGGCCGGCTCGGTGTCGAGCCGCTGCACGCCGCCCGACCAGCGGCGGGCCTCCTCGGCGGCGAAGCGGAACGTGGCGACGGCACGGCTGGCCTCACCGCGCGCCCAGAAGATCGGTTTGCCGTTCTCGGCCGTGATGAGCTGGGCGATCTCCTCAGCCCGCTCCGCGATCCTGCGCGAGACGTGGGCCAGGGCCTCGGCCCGTACGTGCACGGGCAGCGCGGCGGCCTCCCGGGCCACCGCGTGGGCGGCCGCGACGGCCTCCTCCACCTGGGCGTCGGTCGGCAGGGAATGCCTGCCGACCTCCCGGCCGTCGTGGGGGTTGGTCACAGTGAGCTCGGTGTCCCCGGCCGCGGGACGGCCGGCCAGCCAAAAGGTACGCACGTCCATACCTCGACGTTATGCCAAGCCTAGGATCGGGGAATTACACCAGGATGCACAAGAGCCTCATGAGCGCTCATCGTTAAGTACAAGCCCCTGGGTATACCCATGATGTAACAGAAGTAGACCTAATTCGGGATGTTTACCATGCGGAGTGGTTTGAGGGATCTCCGCCATGGCTAAGTCAACGGTGCGGGTCTCCAGCGCGGCGGGCCCCCGATCTGAGAAAGGCGTGGGCCCCGTGACCGAACAGCGTGAGGTCACAAGGACGCAGAGATCCTTGGCCACAAAGGAGGTCTCATGACCTCGGCGCCTCTCGGGCTGCAGGGCGCCTACCTCCTAGGTGAGCGCGCCAGCCACGACGAACTCCGCTCCCGCCTCCTCGACGTGGCGGTGAACCTGCTCGAGACCGACGGCCCCGACAGCCTGACCATGCGCAGGATCGCGGCCGAGGCGGGCTGCACGACGACCGTCATCTACACCATGTTCGGCAACAGGGAGGGCCTGGCGGAGGCGCTCTATCTGGAGGGGTTCGAGCGCTTCCGCCGCCTGCTCGAGGCGGTGCCGCAGCGGCGTAACCCGCTGGAGCACCTCCACGCGCTCGGGCCGGCGTACCGGCAGGCGTGCCTGGGCGAGCCCGGCTACTACAGCCTGATGTTCGAGCGGGCCATCCCCGGCTTCGAGCCCAGCGAACGTGCCAGGACCCTGGCGCGGGCGGCGCTGAACATCCTCGACCGGGTGATCGCCGACTGCATCTCGGCGGGATATCTCATACCGACCCAGCCCCGCAAGATCGCGGACGCCCTGTGGGCGGCGGCGCACGGGGCGATCAGCCTGGAGCGTGCCGGGCACCTGCGCGACGGGCGCACCTATGAGGCGGTGACCACGGCGACCATCTGCTGCTACCTGGTGGACAAGCCGTAGCCCGCGCTCAGCGGGGAGCGGCGGCGGCTTGGAGCGCGAGCCACAACTCGGCGCGCACTCCCGGGTCGTCGAGGTCGCGGCCGAGCAGCTCGGCGACGCGTTTCATGCGGTAGCGCAGCGTGTGCCGGTGCACGCCGAGGCGCTTTGCGGCCGCGTCCCAGTGACCGTTGCAGTCCAGGTACGCGCGGAGCGACTCGATCAGATCGGCGCGGGAGCCGTACTCGGCGAGGGGGGCCAGGAGCGCGGCCGAGAACGCCTGGGCGGCCGCCGGTTCGAGCAGTCCAAGGAGGCCCTGACCGGCGAGTTCGCCGAACCTCACCACACCCGCCTGGCGGCTCCTGGCCGCGTCCAGGGCGCGTCTGGCCTGATCGAGCGCACCTCGCAGCGCCACGGGATCGTAGCCGGACGGCAGGCTGACGCCCACCGGCCCGTCCACCTCCCGCGCCACCGTGTCAGCCGCGACCCTGGCGACGAGGGCGATGGCCATCGGTCCGGCGGCGCGTGCGGCGGCGGTGGTGGCCGCGTCGTCGATCAGCACCGTGAAGGCGCGCGTTTCCAGGGTGTCGAGCCCGTCGGCGTCCGTCGCGAGGACCACCAGCGGCGCGTCGGGCAGCCTGCCGCCGAGCCGCCCCAGCACGGCGTGTGCCTGGTCGGTCGCCCCGGCCAGCAACAACTCCAGAACCGCCGAGCGGGTGCGCCGCTCGGCGGCCAGGTGGGTCCTGCCCTGCTCCACCGCGAGCGTGAGCAGGGACCCCGCGGCGTTGATCACCGTATGGGTGACGGGTGAGAACGGCTCCTTGGCCCCGACGGCGAAGAAGCCGCGCGGCCGCGTCCCACCGCCCAGCGGCTGCACCACGATGTGCTCACCGGGCCCGGACAGCGCCAGGCTCGCGGGCAGGCGGACCTCAGCGGCGGCCCAATGTGCCGGTTGCCCCGTCCCGGGAGCGAGGCGGGTGAGCTCGGCGGTGACGGCGTCCGTGTGAGCGCCGCGGGTCGCGTGGCGTACCTCGCCGGTCTCGTCGAGCAGCGCCGCCCACCCGCCGACCTCTTTGGCCAGCCGGTCGATGACCGCGTGCATGCCTTCCGGCCGCAGCGCCGCCCGCGTCAGCCGGCCCTGGGCGGCGAAGGCGCGGGTGATCTCCTCGTACTGCTCGGCGGCGAGCAGCTCGCTGACCGCCTTGCCGATCGCGATGAACGGCGTCTCCCGCGGCACCTCCAGCAGCGGCAGCCCGGCCTGGTCGGCGGCCTCGACGAGGGCGGCGGGCACCTCCTCGTGGGAGACTCCCACGCCGAAGCCGAGCCCGGCGACGCCGCGTGCCACCAACCGGGCAACATATCCGGATATGTCGGCTTCCAGGCGCATCCCCGTGGTGAGCAGCAGCTCGTCGCCCTCCAGGTACGGTGTCGGGTCGGCGAGCTCGCTGACCGCCACCCACCGCACCACCGCGTGCAACGACGCGGGACCGGCCAGGGGCCGCAGCCCCATGCGACGGACCACGGTCTGGAGCGTAGGCGGCATGAGGAGTTTGTCCATTCCGGCAAAGACGAGCACCCCTAGTGTGACATATCGACGTATCGGCGCAGGTAGGAGGCCGCCGTAGCGTCGAAGGCATGAGCATTCCCCAGGAGCGGCGCGTCGTGACCGCGATCCCCGGCCCCAAGTCCCAGGAGTTGCTGGCCCGCAAGCAGGCCGCCGTCCCGCCGGGCATCGGCACCACCCTCCCGGTCTTCGTCACCCGCGCCGGCGGCGGCGTGATACAGGACGCCGACGGGAACTCCCTGATCGACTTCGGCTCGGGCATCGCCGTGACGAACGTGGGCAACGCCGCGCCCAAGGTCGTCGAACGTGTCCAGCGGCAGGTCGCCGACTTCACCCACACCTGTTTCATGGTGACCCCGTACGAGTCGTACGTCCGGGTGTGCGAGAAGCTGAACGAGTTGACCCCCGGCGATCACGAGAAGCGCACGTTCCTGGTGAACTCCGGCGCCGAGGCCGTGGAGAACGCCGTCAAGATCGCCCGCCACGCCACCGGCAGGCCGGCCGTCGTGGTGTTCGACCACGGCTACCACGGCCGCACGCTGCTCACGATGACGCTGACGGCCAAGAACATGCCGTACAAGCACCGCTTCGGGCCGTTCGCGCCGGAGGTGCACCGGGTTCCGCTGGCGTACCCGTTCCGCTGGCCGACCGGGCCCGAGAACTGTGCCGAAGAGGCCGCCGCGCAGGCCATCGACCTGATCAACAAGCAGATCGGCGCGGACAACGTGGCGGCCGTCGTGATCGAGCCGATCGCAGGCGAGGGCGGCTTCATCGTGCCGGCCAAGGGTTTCCTGCCGCGCATCGCCGAGTTCTGCGCGGAGAACGGGATCGTGTTCGTGGCCGATGAGGTGCAGACGGGCTTCGCGCGTACAGGTCACCTGTTCGCGTGCGAGGACGAGGGCGTGGTCCCCGACATCATCACCACCGCCAAGGGCATCGCGGGCGGCCTGCCGCTGGCCGCGGTGACCGGCCGGGCGGACATCATGGACAAGGTGCACGTGGGCGGGCTGGGCGGCACGTACGGCGGCAACCCGCTCGCCTGCGAGGCCGCGCTCGGCGTGCTGGAGACCATCGAGGAGGATGACCTGGTCGCCAGGAGCCGCCGTATCGGCGAGATCATGCTCCCTCGGCTCAAGGCGCTGCAGGAGCGCTTCGACGTCATCGGCGACGTCCGCGGCCGGGGCGCGATGATCGCGATCGAGCTGGTCGAGCCCGGCACCAAGGAGCCGAACCCGACCGCCGTCCAGGAGATCGTCAAGCGCTGCCACGCCGAGGGCCTGCTGGTGCTGACGGCCGGCACGTACGGCAACGTGCTGCGTTTCCTGCCTCCGCTGGTGATCCCCGAGCACCTGCTCGAGGAGGGCCTCGGCATCCTGGAGAAGGCCATCGCCGAAGTCTAGAAACCCCTCTAAATCGGGCATCCAGCTTGCGGCTGGATGCCCGATTTTGTTGCTGTAACGCCCATCACCCGGGGAGAGAATTCACCCTGACTTGACGCTCAGCTAGACGCTCGCGGCACTGGTCAGGGTTATAACGGATCCGACATACGGATGGGCGAGCGCTTCTGGAAACGTGATGAACTGGGGTCCGACAAGAACGGCGCGGAATATGTTGACGTTCGACCCTGAGGGCCTGACCTGGGCCCAGCGCGACGGCGACGCTTGTGTCGTCTGCCACAAGAGATGGCCGCGGCCGCGCGTGCGAGTGGGCCGGCTGCCCGACGACTCCGCGGTGCTGGCCTGCAGCGACTGCGCCGAGTCCCTGCTGCCTGCCCCGATGGCGACGGTCGTGGCGTTCCCGTCACGCTAGCCGGAGGGCGAGACGCCCCGGGACAGGGGGAAGGCCCGGGGCGCCTCTTCGGGCCGCACCCAGCGGGGGGATGAGGGCGGGGCCCGTGGCGGGATCACGTGGGGATCGACGGCCCCCACTCCCTTGGCTCACTTGACGAGTTCCTGCCACCGTTGGGACCAGGTGACATAGTCAGTGCATTCCCCGTCCTCCGCCTGGCAACCCCCTGGCGGCCGCACGGCGAACACCACGCGGTCGAGGCGCTTGGCCTTGCCGACCTCGTAAACCTCGCAGATGGCCTTGGCCCGCCCCTTGCACGCCTTGTCGTTGGCCGGCGCCAGCCCCACCCACGCGGCGGCGTCGCGCTGCGCGTTGGACGCGGTCACCCAGTTCAGCCACCGGTAGGCACAGGTGGTGTCGGGCACGCCCGCGCCGAGCATCCAGGAGTCGACCCATCCGGTGGTCTCGCGCGTGTTGAGGCCCTTGACCGGCATGCCGGCCTTCTGCAGCAGCAGCCGATAGTAAGGAGTGGCCTGGGCGTAATCCAGCGAACCGGTGGCGAACCCCTTGACCAGATCGACGGGGCTCGTCCAGTAGGTCCGCTCCTTCACCCCCTCCAGCAGCGCCATCGCCCGGTCGAGCTGGTCATTGCTCAACTCGAACGGCTCCTCGCCCTCCCCGGCGGCCAGGGCGGCGTCGGCGATCGTCAGCGGGCTGTCCTTCAGCGCCGTGCGCTCGGAGGAGAACGCCTCCTCCAGGTTGCCCTTGACCTTGGCCGGATCGTAGATGAACTGGTGGTACCCCCACAGGTACGGCACACCGTAGACCTTGTCCGACACCGTCATCATGTCGCGGAAGCGCTCGTCGATGTCCTCGTAGCCGCTGACCTTGGCCGGGTCGATGGGCTGCACCTTTTTCTCGGCGATCAGCCGCCCGGCCAGCGCGGGCCCGGCGGAGACGAGGTCGTAGGGCCGCTTGTCGACCTGGGCGTCCATCTCTTCAGCGGTCTGCACGGTGTCGAGCTTGGCGATCCGGCAGCCGGTCTCCTTCTCGAACGAGCCCACCCAGTTGACCTTGGGGCTGACGCCGCCGTACTCGGCGTAGCCGCGGTAGGTGAGGATCTGCAGCGTGCCGTCGCTCTGCGTGGCAGTGGGGGTGGGAGTGGGAGTGGGCGTAAGGGTCGGGGCCGGAGTGGGGGTCGCCGCGCCCATGCCGGTGACCAGCGCCGATGCGGCGAGCGCCAGGGCATAAGTACGACGGCGATGCACGATGTCCCCCTCTGTCCGGTGCCTGGAGCTTACCGGGGACGGGGCCGGGAGGGCGCACGTCGCTCCCGGCCGGAATCGCGGCTTACCCGTTCGTGGGGAATCCCAGGTTCACCCCGCCGTGCGAGGGATCGAGCCAGCGGGAGGTGACGACCTTGCCGCGGGTGTAGAAGTGCACGCCCTCGGTGCCGTGCACGTGCGTGTCGCCGAAGAGTGAGGACTTCCAGCCGCCGAAGCTGTAGAAGGCCATCGGCACCGGGATGGGCACGTTGATGCCGACCATGCCGACTTCGACCTCGTTCTGGAAACGGCGGGCCGCGCCGCCGTCGTTGGTGAAGATCGCGGTGCCGTTGCCGTAGAGGCCGCCGTTGATGACCTCCAGACCTTCCTCGTACGAGCCGACGCGCACGATCGAGAGCACCGGACCGAAGATCTCGTCGGTGTGCGTACGCGAGCCGGCGGGCACGTGGTCGAGCACCGTCGGGCCGAGCCAGAAGCCGGGCGTCCCGGCCGCCGTGCCGCCGCCGAGCACCGGGGTCTCGCGGCCGTCCACGACCAGCTTGGCGCCCTCCTCGACGCCGAGGTCCAGGTAGGAGGCGACCTTGTCGCGGTGCGCCGCGGTGACCAGCGGGCCCATCTCGGACTTGGGATCGTCGCCAGGGCCGACCACGAGTTTGCCGACCCGCTCCACGATCTTCTGGACGAGCTCGTCGCCGATCGGGTCCACGGCCAGCACGACGGAGATCGCCATGCACCGCTCCCCCGCCGAGCCGAACCCCGCCGACACCGCCGAGTCCGCCACCAGGTCGAGGTCGGCGTCCGGGAGCACGAGCATGTGGTTCTTGGCGCCGCCGAGCGCCTGCACCCGCTTGCCGTGCGCGGTGCCGGTCTCGTAGACGTACTTGGCGATCGGCGTGGAGCCGACGAACGACACTCCCCGCACGTCCGGGTGCTCCAGCAGCCGGTCGACGGCGACCTTGTCGCCCTGTACGACGTTGAACACGCCGTCCGGCAGCCCGGCCTCCTGCCAGAGCCGCGCCATGAGCAGCGACGCGGACGGGTCCTTCTCCGACGGCTTGAGCACGAAGGTGTTCCCGCAGGCGATCGCGATCGGGTACATCCACATCGGCACCATGGCGGGGAAGTTGAACGGCGTGATCCCGGCCACGACCCCGAGCGGCTGGCGGATCGAGTAGGAGTCGACCCGGGTCGAGACGCCCTCGGAGTAGCCGCCCTTGAGCAGGTGCGGAATGCCGCAGGCGAACTCCACGACCTCCAGGCCGCGGGCGACCTCGCCGAGCGCGTCGGAGTGCGCCTTGCCGTGCTCGGCGGAGATCAGGGCGGCCAGTTCGTCGCGATGGGCGTACATGAGCTCGCGGAAGCGGAAGAGCACCTGGGACCGCTTGACCAGCGAGGCGTCCCGCCAGGCGGGGAAGGCGGCGACGGCGGCCGCCACGGCCGCGTCCACGTCGGCCACGGAAGCGAGGGAGACGTGTCCGCTCACCTCACCGGTGGCCGGGTTGAACAGCTCCGCGGTACGCGCGGGATCGCCGTCCGCGAGGGCTCCGTTGATCCAGTGCTTGACGGACTTCACTGCGCTGCTGCCTCTGCGTTGATGGTTTCGAGGGCGGTGACGATGATGCCGAGGCCTTCGACGGCCTCCTCCACGGTGAGGGTGAGGGGCGGCGCCATGCGGATGGCGGTGCCGTACAGGCCTCCCTTGCCGGCCAGCAGCCCGGCCCTCTTGGTCTCCTCCATGAACCTGGCCGCCTGGGCCGGGCTCTCCAGCTCGACGGCGAACATGAGGCCCTTGCCGCGCACGTCCTTGACGATGGGCAGTCGCTGGGCGGCCTCGCGCAGCCCGCGGATGATGATGTCGCCGGTCCGCGCGGCGTTGGCCTGCAGGTCGTGGTCGAGCACGTAGTCGAGGGTGGCGTTGGCGGCGGCCATGGAGATCGGGTTGCCGCCGAACGTGGACAGGCCCACCGCGTGCGGGCCGTCCATCAGGTCGCCCCGGGCCACGATGCCGCCCACGGCGAACCCGTTGCCGAGCCCCTTGGCGAACGTGATCATGTCAGGGGTGACCCCGTGGTTCTCGATGCCGAAGAACGCGCTCCCGGTCCGCCCCCAGCCGGTCTGCACCTCGTCCGAGATGAACAGGATGCCCTGCTCGTCGAGGACCTCCTTGTACGCGGCGAACAGCCCGTCGGGCGCCATCGTGAACCCGCCCACGCCCTGGATCGGCTCGGCGATCAGCGCGGCCACGTCGTTGGAGACGGAGGTGGCCAGCACGTGCCGCAGGTCGTCCACGCAGGCCTGGATGTAGTCCGCGTCCGACAGGCCCTTGAACTGGGTGAGGTGCCGGTCCGCGCCGTGCAGGAAGTGCACGTTGAGCGGGGACAGCGAGTTGTTCTTCCACGACCGGTTGGAGGTGACGCTGATCGCGCCGAAGCTGCGCCCGTGGTAGCTCTGCCGCATGGCGAGCACCTGGTCGCTCTTGCGCGCGTACGTCGCCAGGAGCAGCGCCGTCTCGTTGGCCTCGGTGCCGGAGTTGGTGAAGAAGACCTTGGCGTCAGGGATGCCGGAGAGCCGCGCGATCTTCTCGGCCAGCTCGATCTGGCCGCGCAGCAGGTAGACGGTGCTGGTGTGCACCACCCCTGTGGCGAGCTGACGCTCGACGGCCTCGCGCACCTCGGGCACGTCGTAGCCGATCATGTTGGTCAGGATTCCGGCGAAGAAGTCCAGGTAGCTCTTGCCATCGGCGTCGATGACCCGGTTGCCCTTACCGCTGACGATCTCGATGGGCTCGTTGTAGTTGAGTGCCAGCCAGTTGGGCATCACTGCCCGGTGGCGCGCGAGAAGCTCCGACATGCTTCGAGTATCCCGTCCTGTTCCGCGTCCTCCTATCCGCAAACTGTCGGCTTGCGGCGAATTCAGGTTACAACCCGTAAATCCACCCCCTAGGGGATCTCCCGTGCGCCTGGCGATGTACGCCGGGCCGCGGGGCTACGCCGCCGGAGGCATCGAAGATGACCACTGGCGGGCGACGACCCGGAGTGTCCCTCTGGGCGACGATCAGGTCATCCGAACAGAAGGAGAGATCGAGATGACCATCACCATCGACCACCGCCACGAGGCGCCGTCCGGACCGCCGAAGCTCGACCGCGAGCAGTTGCGCCGCGCCCAGCAGGACACGCTGGACACTCCGCGCATGGCCTACAGCCTGCTGGCCAGGATGATGTTCAAGCCGGTGGACCTCATGTACGGCAAGAAGGGCTCGTACACGAAGTTCGCCATGTTGGAGATCATCGCGCGGGTGCCGTACCAGGCGTGGGAGCGGATGGGCTACTGGGCCGTGCACCGGCACGCGGGCCGCTCAACGCTGGCCAAGAGGGTCTTCGAGCGGATCGTGGAGGCCCGCGCCGACCAGGACAACGAGCAGTGGCATCTGCTGATCATGCAGGACCTGGTGCAGCGCGCCGGGCAGCGTCAGACGTGGTTGCTGCACAAGGCCGCGCCGTGGGTGATCGCGTTCTTCTACTACCACGTGTCCTGGGTGTTGTTCCTGATCAGGCCCGACTGGAGCTACCGGCTGAACGCGGAGTTCGAGGACCACGCCGAGCACGAGTACATGACGTTCGTGGCGGAGAACCCCGACCTGGACTTCGTGCCGGACCCGGGCACGTACGCCGACGAATACGGCCGCTACCGCTCGGTGGCCGACCTGCTCCGGCAGATCGGCCACGACGAGCGCATGCACAAGCTGGACAGCCTGGAGAGCATGCGGGAGCCCCGTGTCCGCTAAACCTGCACCGGCTCGGGGGCCGCGACCGCCTTGCGGGGACGGAGCACGCTCACCGCGAGCACCGCGGCGGCGACGCAGAACGCGGCACCCACCCACGAGCCGAGGTGCATCGCGGAGGTGAACGCCTCGTTGGCGATCTCGGCGTAGCCCATCGGATGGGCGGCGCCGATGGACTCCCTGGCGGCCGCGGGAACGTCGGCGGGCATCTCCGAGGTGTACTGCCCGGCCAGCACGCTGCCCAGGATGGCGATGCTCAGCGCTATGCCGACCTGCTGGACGGTGTCGTTGAGCGCGGAGCCGACGCCGGCGTGCTCCATCGGGATGGCGCCCATGAGGGAGGCGTAGGCGGACGGGCCGGCCAGGCCACCACCCATGCCCATGATCACCAATCCGACGAGCAGCGGCAGGTATCCGGTGGTCAGGGCCATGACGACGAAGCCCCCGGCCATCAGCAGCAGTCCGGAGCCGATCAGCACCCGGTTGCTGAGCCGCTGCCCGAGCCCGGCGCCCACGCCGTTGAAGATCGCGGCGGCCACGGCATAGGGCAGCATGGCGAGTCCGGCCCGCATCTCGTCATAGCCCAGCACGTACTGCAGGTACTGGGTGAGCATCAACATCACGGCGCCCGCGCCGAACGCCATCAGCAGGATCGAGAAGGACGCGCCGCTGAAGTCGCGGTTGGCGAACAGGTGAAGCGGCAACATCGGCTGCTCCCGCCGGCGCTCCCAGATCACGAACGCGCCTATGGCGAGGACGGCCAGCGCGATGACGGGGATGTTCCACTCCCGCTCGATGATCACGTAGACGGCCGCGGTCAGGCCCACGATGGACAAGACCACGCCCACCGGGTCGATCTTCCTGCCGGTGCTGCGGCTCTCCGGCATGAGCACGACAGCGGCCACGATGGCGATGGCGGCGATCGGCACGTTCAGCAGGAAGACCGAGCCCCACCAGTAGTTCTGGAGCAGCAGGCCGCCCAGGGTCGGACCCGACACCAAGCCGACCAGGGCCACGGCGCTCCAGGCGGCCATCGCCTTGCGCCGCTCGTCCTCCGCGAACACGGTCATCAGGATCGACAACGTGGACGGCATGACGAGCGAGCCGCCGATGCCCATCAGCGCCCGCGCGGCGATGAGCTGCCACGGCTCGGTGACGAGCACGGCCAGCAGGGACGCGCCGCCGAAGAACACCAGGCCGATGATGAGGAAGAGGCGGCGGCCGTACTTGTCGGACAGGCTGCCCGAGGTGAGCAGGAGCCCGGCGTAGGCCAGCACGTACGCGTCGATGATCCACTGGATGTCCGACGGGGTCGCGCCCATTTCCTCGTTCAGGGAGGGGATGGCGAGGTTCAGGACGGTGTTGTCCACGACCAGGACCAGCAGCGCCAAGCACAGGACGACGAGGATCCACCAGCGCCGGGGGTCTCGTACAGTGTTCGATTTCACTCGCACACTGTACGACAACTCTCGTACAGCGTGCGAGTGCCTTTATCCTTAGGTAATGAGCGCCAAGCAGTTCACGTCCGTCTGGTTTCGCGAGCCGCGTAAGGCCGCGAGCCCGGGCCGCAGCCGCGAGGAGATCGTCGCCGCGGCGATAGAGCTGCTCGACCAGGAGGGGCTCGACGGGCTCAGCATGCGCAAGCTCGGCGCGAAGCTGGGCGCCGGCGCCACCAGCCTCTACTGGTACGTCGCCCACAAGGACGAGTTGCTGGAGCTCGTCTACGACGAGGTGTGGGGCGAGATGACCATGCCCGAGCCCGAGGAGGTGGGCTGGCGGGCGGCCGCCACCGCCCTGGCCTACAGCATGCGCCACGTGATGTTGCGCCACCCGTGGTCGGCCGACCTCCTCGGCCGCCTGCCCGCGCTCGGCCCCAACGCGATGCGGGTGGCCGACCGTATGCGCAGGATGTTCAGGCTGGCCGGGTTCGAGGGCATGGACGTGGACTACGCCGGCAGCACGCTCACCGCCTACGTCTACGGCAAGACGCTGCCCGAGATCGCCTGGAACTCCGCGATGGCCGACCACGAGTACGACGCCGACGCGATGCGCGCGATGGTGGCCAGGGCCGCCAAGGACTACCCCGACATGCTGGAGCGGATGAACATGGACGTCTACGACGATCCCCGCGCCATCCAGGCGGTGGCCTTCGACTTCGGGCTGGTGTCGGTGCTCGACGGCCTTGAGCGTCGGCTGGCGACGTAGCAGGATCCGGGGCATGGACGATTTCCGTGCCGCCCGCGACTTCCTCCTCCACGCCGACCTCGCCACCGCCCGCCGCGACTTCCGCTGGCCGGAGCTCGCCCGGTTCAACTGGGCGCTCGACTGGTTCGACGGGGTCCTGGCCGCCGAGACGCCCGACGCCGTCGCGCTCAAGATCGTGGGGTCGAGCCAGGCCGCCTACACCTTCGCCGAGTTGTCGGCCCGTTCCAACCAGGTCGCGAACTGGCTGCACGAGCAGGGGGTGCGCCGCGGCGACCGGATCCTGCTCATGCTGGGCAACCAGGCCGAGCTGTGGGAGGCGCTGCTGGCCGCGATGAAGCTCGGCGCGGTGATCATCCCTGCCACGACGTTGCTGACGGCCAAGGACATCGTCGAGCGCATCGAGCGCGGCGGCGTCTCTCACGTGATCGCGAACGCCGCCGACGCGGGCAAGTTCGGCACCGGGGAGTTCACGAGGATCGCCGTGGGGGACGCCTACAACTGGCTGCCGTACCACGAGGCGTACGAGGCTCAGGAGGACTTCACCCCCGACGCGCCGACGTCGGCGGGCGACACGTTGCTCCTCTACTTCACCTCCGGCACCACGTCCCAGCCCAAGCTGGTCGAGCACACGCACGCGTCCTATCCGGCCGGGCACCTGTCGACCATGTTCTGGATCGGGGTGCGGCCCGGCGACGTGCATCTCAACGTGTCCTCGCCGGGGTGGGCCAAGCACGCGTGGAGCAACGTGTTCGCGCCGTGGAACGCCGGAGCGACCGTGCTGGTCCACGACTACCAGCGTTTCTCCGCGCCGGCGCTGCTGGAGGTGCTGCGGGACGAGCGGGTCACCACGTTCTGCGCGCCGCCGACCGTGTGGCGGATGCTCATCCAGGAGGACCTGGCGTCATGGACGTTGCCGCTGCGTACGGCCGTCGCCGCCGGCGAGCCGCTCAACCCGGAGATCATCGACCAGGTGGCCAAGGCCTGGGGCATCACGATCAGGGACGGCTACGGCCAGACCGAGACCACCGCACAAATCGGCAACGCACCCGACGAGCCGGTCAAACCCGGATCGATGGGACGCCCGCTGCCCGGATATGACGTCGTGCTTCTCGACCCGGTCAGCGGTGAGCCGGGGAACGACGGCGAGATCTGCCTGCCGCTGGACGAGCGCCGCCCGCTGGGGCTCATGGCGGGATATGTCGGTGGATCGGCCGAGGCCACGCAGGGCGGTTACTACCACACGGGTGACGTCGCCACCCGTGACGACGACGGCTACATCACCTACGTCGGCCGGACCGACGACGTCTTCAAGGCCTCCGACTACCGCATCTCGCCGTTCGAGCTGGAGAGCGTGCTGCTGGAGCACGCGGCCGTCGCGGAGGCGGCCGTGGTGCCCGCCCCCGACCCGGTGCGGCTGGCGGTGCCGAAGGCGTACGTGACGCTCGCGCCGGGGTTCGAGGCCGACGAGGAGACCGCCCGGTCGATCTTCGAGCACTGCCGGCGGGAGCTGGCGCCGTACAAGCGGGTGCGGCGGCTGGAGTTCGGCGAGCTGCCCAAGACGATCTCCGGCAAGATCCGCCGGGTCGAGCTTCGGGTGCGGGAACCCCGGCTGGAGTACCGCGAAGAGGATCTTAATTCCTGACACATGGTAAATGTCTGCATAGCCGTTTTAACAAGTTGATCGGCTAGGCTCTGCCCCGTGCTGCCCACCATTGCCGACGTCCTCGCCCTGGAGACCGTGCGCCGGGGCGGCCCGCGCGTGGTCGCGGGCGGGGACCGGCTGGACACGAAGGTGCGGTGGGTGCACGTCGGCGAGATCGCCGACATCGCCAGCCTGCTGCGGGGCGGCGAGCTGGTGCTGACCACGGGCGTCGCGCTTCCCGATGACCCGGAGAAGCTCGCCGACTACATCGGCGAGCTGTCCGCCGTGGGCGCGTCGGGCCTGGTCGTGGAGCTGGGCCGCAGGTTCGTACGCGAGCTGCCGCGCGCGGTGGTCAAGTCGGCCGAGGAACACGGGCTGCCGGTCATCGTGCTGACGAGGGAGACCCCGTTCGTGCAGATCACCGAGTCCGTGCACTCCCGGATCATCGACATCCAGCTGGAGGAGCTGCGGGCCTCCGAGCAGCTCCACGAAGTCTTCACCGAGCTGTCGGTCGAGGGCGCCTCCCCGACCGAGGTGCTCGCCCAGGTGGCCAGGCTGTCGAACCGGCCGGTGTTGCTGGAGAACCTCGCGCATCAGGTGCTGGCCTGCGAGTCCGCGGGGCGCGACGCGGGCGACCTGCTGGCCGGATGGGAGACCAGGTCGCGAGCGGTGGCCACGGCGGAGCGCACCGCGTACGACGCGGCCTCCGGCTGGCTGGTCACCACGGTCGGGGCGCGCGGGCAGGACTGGGGCAGGCTCATCCTGATCTGCGACGCGGCGCCGTCGCCGCGCGACCTTGTGCTGGCCGAGCGGGCCGCCACCACGCTCGCGCTGGGCCGGCTGCTGGAACGGCATCAGGAGTCGCTGGAGCGCCAGGCCCACGGCACGATCATCACCGGCATCCTCACCCACGCCTACTCCGACCCCGACGAGGCCGCCGCGCGCGCCCGCGCGGTCGGCGTGCCACTGACGGGACGCAAGCTGATCAGCGTCGTCATCCGGCCGACTGACCTGGCCGACCAGGCGCTGGACGGCCAGGCACAGCTGGGTGAGCTGGCCGAGGCCACCGCGGGGGCCTGCCGCGACGCGCGCCTGCCCGCCCTGGTCGGAGCCCTCGACCAGGAACGTGTGGGGGTTCTTCTGCCGTTGCCGCCGCGCACCCAGGCCGAGCCCGCCCTGACCGCGCTGTCCGAACGACTGCGGGTGCTGTGGCGGCCGGGATCGTCATTCGTGCTGGCGGCGGGTTCGGTGGTGGAGTCCATCAGGGACGTGCGCCGCAGTTTCCTGGAGGCCGAGCAGGTGGCCGACGTGGCGGTGCGCCAGCCCGACGGCCGGGCCTTCTACCGGCTTCCCGACCTGCGCCTGCGCGGGCTGCTCCACCTCCTGCGGGACGACGCGCGGCTGCAGACGTTCGCCGAGCGGGAGCTGGGGCCGCTGCTCGCCCACGACGCGCAGCGGGGCGGCGACCTCACCCGGATCCTGCGCATCTACCTGGACGCGGGGCGCAACAAGGCGGTCGCCGCGCAGAAGGCACACCTGTCCAGGCCCGCCTTCTACGATCGCCTGCGCCGCCTCGAGCGCATCCTCGACACCGACCTCGACGACGTCGAGTCGTGTTTGTCGCTCCACGTGGCCCTGCTGGCGCTGGAGTCCTTCCGCCGAGAGAGCCGCTGACCGGGCAGATGTGGTGGAATGGGCGATATGTCTGACGTGCTGATGCCGGATTTGGCCGACCTCGGCCGCATGCTCGCCACCGCTGGCGCGTTCTCCGTGCCCGTCCACGACGTACGGCTGACCCCGGACGCGCTCGATCCCGAGCAGATCGTCGCGGGCGATCCCGCCACGGCGTCTCTGGAGCTGGGTGACGGCCGGGGCATCTGGGAGATCACGCCAGGCGTCGTCACGGACGTGGAGCGGGACGAGATCTTCGTCGTGCTGTCGGGCCGCGCCACGATCGCCGTCGAGGGCGGCACCACGATCGAGGTGAGTCCCGGGGACGTGTGCTTGCTGGCCGAGGGCGCCAGGACCACGTGGATCGTGCACGAGACGCTGCGCAAGGTCTACCAGACGCGCTAGGTGCCACCTGTGGGCTCAGCGGCGCCGGCGTTCTACGGTCGGCGTGTGCCCCTCTTCTTCAATCCCCTCGAGGCCGCCGCGCACCGCCTGTCGATCGCGCCGCCGATGTTCGACTACTTCAACACCCTGGGCCTGCACGCGCTCGTGGCCGCGGCCCGGCTGAGGGTGTTCGACGCCCTGCGCGAGCGCCCGTCCACGGCCGACGGGCTCGCGACCACGCTCACCATCGATCCCCGGACGGCCGAGGTGTTGTTACGCGTGCTGGCCGGGCTCGGCTACCTGCGGGTCAAAGGCGGCCGCTACCGCCTGACCCGCACGTCGCGCACGTGGTTCACGACGGACTCGCCGACCTCCCTGGTGGCGGGGCTGGAGTTCTGGGAACGTACGGCGTGCGTGATCTGGCCCCGGCTGGCGGAGGCGGTGCGGGACGGGTCGCCGGTCACGCCGTTCTACGAGCTGCTGGAGAGCGACGCCGCGTTGTCCCGGTCGTTCCAGGCGTGGACGGCGGCGCTGGCCAGGCGGCAGGCGCCGGCGACGGCCCGGATCATTCCCGTGCCCCGCGACGGCGGGCACGTGCTCGACGTCGGCGGCAGCCACGGCCTGTTCAGCGTGGAGCTGCTGCACCGGCATCCCGGCCTCCGGGCCACCGTGCTCGACCTGCCCCAGGCGCTCGAAGCCGCCGCCGACCACCCGCGGCTGACATTGCGCGCCGGATCGTTCCTCGACGACGACCTGGGCGAGGGCTACGACGTCGCGCTGCTGTTCAACATCGTGCACGGCCTGGACGACCAGGAGGTGGCCAAGCTCTTCGCGCGGGTGGCGGCGGCGCTCAACCCCGGCGGCGCCATCGTCATCGGCGACCAGTTCCGCGACAGCCTCATGCCGGGCCGGGCCAGCCGCACCCTGCTCGACCTGCTGGACCTGAACTACCGGGTCGCGACGGGCGGCAGGGTGCGGGACTTCCGGGAGGTGGCGCGCATGCTGCGGGCGGCGGGGTTCGACCGCCCCCGCCACCGCCGCCCGCTGCGTTCGGTGGTCACCGAGCTCGCCGTGGCCGTCGTCAAAAGCCCATCGCGGCCCTGACCTCGTCGAGGGTACGGATGGCGCGTTCGCGAGCACGCTCGTTGCCGGCGGCCAGGATCTGCCTGACGTCGGCCTCGGTGTGCTCGCGGCGGCGTTGCCTGATCGGCCGCAGGAACTCGTTGACCGCCTCGGTGACCAGGCGCTTGAGCGCGGCGGCGCCGCCGTGCCCGATCTCGTCGGCGATGTCCTGCGGCGGGCGGTCGAGGCAGAGGCCCGCCAGCGTGAGCAGGTTCGCCACCTCGGGGCGGTGCGTCTCGTCGTACGTGATCAGCCGGTCCGAGTCGGTGCGGGCCTTGCGGATCAGCGCGGCCGTCTCGTCCTCAGTGGCCGCCAGGTCGATCGCGTTGCCCCGGCTCTTGCTCATCTTGCCGCCGTCGAGCCCGTTGAGCAGTGGCCGCTCGCCCAGCATCGCCTCGGGCAGCGGGAACACCTCGGCGTAACGCTCGTTGAAGCGGCGCGCCACCAGCCGCGTCACCTCGATGTGCGGCAGCTGGTCCTTGCCGACAGGCACGAGCGTGCCCTTGCAGAACAGGATGTCGGCCGCCTGATGCACCGGATAAGTGAACATCAGGCCGCTGACCGCCTGCTGCGAGCTGTGCGCGATCTCGTCCTTCACCGTGGGATTGCGGCGCAGCTCCGCCACCGACACCAGGCTCAGGAACGGCAGCAGCAGCTGATTCAGCTCCGGAATCGCACTGTGCTGGAAAATCGTCACCTTTGCCGGGTCGAGCCCGACGGCCAGGTAGTCAAGCAGTAAATCAGTGATGTTGCGCTGGATCCGGCCGGGCAGGTCACGGTCGGTGATCACCTGATAGTCGGCGATCAGGACGTACATCGGGTATTCGTGCTGCAGGTTCACGCGGTTGGCCAGCGAGCCGAAGTAATGGCCCAGATGCAGCCGACCGGTCGGGCGATCGCCCGTGAGCACCACGTCTTTCATGGCGGTCTTCTCCTTTGAGGTCGATGCCGTCCCGGAGAGGACCCGCGCGCATATGTCGAAGGGCCGTCCGGAGACGGCCCTTGCATGGGAAATCAGCGGCCGTCTGTCGGCCGCCACCACATGCAGATGCGTGTCATACACAAATTGTATCCACAAGTGATGTCAATTCCGTAACCCCTCCCTTTTCTTCGCGTGTTCGCCTGCCCCGGCGACCTTGATCTCGCCACTATGGTGCGGTCCCTTTACTGCCCTCTGGAGAGTTCATGTCTCGACGCACCATCGCCGGCGGCCTGGCCATAGCCGCGGCGATCACTGTCACCACGCTGCCTGCCGCGTCCGTCGCGGCGGAGCAGGTGTCGGTGAAGTTCCCGTCGGCCAGGTTCCCGCTGGGCGCCAGGCCCGTGCCGACCAAGACGATGACCGCCGTGACGCAGGGCATCGACCTCTACGACGTGAAGGCCGGCACCTCCACCGACGGCTACACGCTGACCGTGCTGATGCCGAACGGCCGCGACTCGGGCCCGCTCCCGAACGCCGAGGCCAAGGTCGCCGAGGTGGAGGCCATCGGAGAGACCCCCGCCCTGCAGGAGGTCGTCCGGCCCGCCGTCGCCGACGCACCCGCCAAGACCGAGTACATGGTGCGGGTCGGCCTGTGGCCGCTCAAGGACAAGAAGAAGGCCGAGGAGGCGGCCAAGAAGTTCAAGGAAGCGGGCCTGAAGGTCAAGGTCGACTACCTCGGCGACGACGGGCTGAAGACCACCGGCCCGTGGAACGTCAAGGTCGTCATGATCGACGCCAGGACGTTCCGCGGCTCGTACGCCGCCTCGCTCGGCACCAGCGTCGCCAAGCGGGAGACGGTCTCGTCGATGGCCAAGGCCGCCAACGCGGTGGTCGGGCTCAACGGCGGGTTCTTCAACATCCACACCGCCAAGGAGCTGCGCGGCGAGCCCGTCGGCGCCTCCGTGGTCGGTGGCAGGCTGCTGAGCGAGGCCGTGCCCGGACGCTCCGCCGTGGTGCTCCAAGGCCGCACCGCGAAGATCACGGAGCTGCAGACGACGGTCATCGCGATCTCGCAGGACGGCGAGAAGGCCTCGATCAACGGGATCAACCGGGCCGCCGCGACGGACGAGCTGGTGCTGTACACGGAGGAGTACGGAGCCAAGACCCCCGCCGGCGGGACCGACGTCGTCATGGACGCGGGCGGCAAGGTCATCGGTGTGCGGGTCTCGGGCGCCGCGGTGGCCAAGGGCACGCGGGTGCTGCACGGCAACGGCGTGGCCGGCGAATGGCTCAACCAGCACGCCTGGCAGGACTGGACGGTCAAGGTCGACACCAAGGTCGTGGACCTGCGTACCAAGAAGGAGCTCAATCTGACCCCGGACCTGCACGTGGTCGCGGGCGGGGTCGGCCTCGTCAGGAACGGCAAGGTGACGATCACCGCCAAGCGGGACGGCCACGACTCGATGAACATGATCCTGCGCCGTCACCCGCGCACCCTGGTCGGCATCACCAGCAACGGCAGCCTGATCCTGGCCACCATCGACGGCCGCCAGCCCGGCATCACCGTGGGGGCGAACTTCCACGAGGCGGCTCAGTTCATGCGGTGGCTGGGCGCGCGGCAGGCCATCAACCTGGACGGGGGCGGGTCGACGGCGATGGTGGTCGGCAACAAGCTGGTCAACCGGCCGTCGGACGGGGCGGAGCGCGCCGTGGGCGACGCGCTGCTGGTCCTCCCGAAGTGATCTCGATCCTCCGGCGTTGATCTGGGGCCCGCGCGATCGTACGCGGGCCCCATCGCCGTCTTCATGGGGTTACGAGCAGCCCCGTGTCCGGTTTTATGGCCTTCATCGCCATATGTGAGGTCACCTGCGCCACGCCGGGGAGCCCGGAGAGCGCCTCGGAGTAGAACCGCTCGTAGGCGGCCAGATCCGCCACGGCCACCCGCAGCAGGAAGTCGGGGTCGCCGAACAGCCGATGCGCCTCCACGACCTCCGGCATGCCCGCCACCTGACGCTCGAACTCGGCCACCGTGTCGTGATCCTCATACCTCATGACCACCGTCACGAAGGCCTGGAATCCTCGCCCCACCGCGGCTCCGTTGAGCAGCGCCCGGTAGCCGCGGATGACACCGGACTCCTCGAGCTGCCGCACCCGGCGAAGGCACGGCGAGGGGGTGAGCCCCACCCGGTCGGCCAGCTCCGTGTTGCTGAGTCGCCCGTCCCGCTGCAGCTCCTGAAGGATCCTGCGATCAATCCGGTCCACAGCGCAATATTGTGCCACTCTGCCCATCGCAGCGGCATGAATCCACCATCGGGTGCCAATCCCTCTGAACTACCGTCGGAAGGGTCACAGGAGGTGGAACCGCGTGGATCCCCGTTTGCTGCTGCTCTTCCTGGGCATGGACGTGCTGCTGATCTTCACGCCGGGCCCGGACATGTTGTACGTGATGGCCCGCTCTCTCGGGCAAGGCCGCCGTACCGGGCTGACGGCGGTGGTCGGCATCTGCTGCGGCTACGCGGTGCACACGGTGCTGGCCGCGGCCGGGCTGGCGGCGGCGTTGCGGGCCGTACCGGCCGCCTTGCCCGCGATGCGTTACGCCGGCGCGGCATACCTCATCTTCCTGGCCGTCCGGACTCTGATGTCGCTGCGCCGTTCAGCGGGACGGCCCGGCATCAGCCCCGCTGTGGAACAGCCGGCGGGCGCGGTGCTGCGGCAGAGCATGCTCACGGCCCTGCTCAACCCGAAAGGGCTGCTGCTCTACCTGTCGCTGATGCCGCAGTTCATCTCGCCGGGCACAGGCGTGCCGCTGGCCGTGCAACTGACCGCGCTCGGGCTCTTGCATGTGGTGAACTGCGCGGCTCTCTACGGGCTGATCGCCGTGGCCACGGCACGAGCCAGCCGGGCCCTGACCGGCACGCCGAAGGCGGCCCGGCGCATCTCGGCCGTGTCAGGCACGATGTTGCTCGTGGTCGCAGCCGCCACGCTGGGCACCCACTAGCGCGGCCCGCCATCCCCGGCTAACGACGATGGCCCTGCGTCTGCCTGGTGGGGCGGCTCTACAGGCGCCGGTAGATGGCGACGTGCCGATCGAAGTCGCGTCCGGTCGATCCGGCCAGCCAAAGCTGGGAGGTGCCGGGGACGATGGTCAGCGCGGCCCTGCTCTCGGCCCACTCGAGGTCGGCCTCGAACGTCATGGCCTCGCGCGTCCAACTCCGCCCGTCGTAATGCCACAAGCTGACGCCGTGCCCGTCGCGCACGCCGGCCAGCCACACGTCGTTCGGGCCTGCCGCGGTGATGCCGGTCAGTCGGCCGCCTTCACCAGGCAGCGGGACCTCCTGCCAGACCGTGCCATTCCAGTGCAGGACTAACGGGGTGCCGTGCCCATCGTGGTCACAGGCCGTCCCGGTGCCGCGCTCGCCCACTGCCCACACGTTTGCCACGTCGATCTGGAGAATCTGGGTCAGCATGCCGGTGCCCAGTTCGGGCAGGCGCATCGGCTCCAGGGCAGCCGTCTGGGAAGTAGGGCGGTGCCACACCGCGGGCCGCGTCTGCTCACACGTGCCTGGCGACTGGCCCCCCGCGATCCATGTGCGACCTCCTCGGGCCGCCACGGACTCGAAGCGCTCGCCACGCTCGGACACGAGCCTCTGCAGGCGCTCGCCGTTCCAGCTCAGAAGCAGGGAGCGGTTGCCGCGCAGGGCGGTCAGTACGGCGCGCGGGCCGTCGATCGCGACGTCGGTGAACTGCTGGTCAGGCTTGCTGCCCAGCGGGGTGAGCGTGTGCCAGGCGATGCCGTCCCACCGCAGCGCGAAGGGCACGACATCGTTGACGAGGTAGGCGTTGCCGACGGCCCAGGCATAGCCTGTGCCGTGGGCGTCAACGGCCCTCATCGAGGTTTGCTCGGCGCGCGGGAAGCGCTTGTCCATCCGCTCCACGGCCCGCCACCCACGAAGGCCGACCCGCACCAGCACGCCGTCGAGGGGCTCATCCTCGACCTCTGCGTAGTGGTAGCCGACGGCCCACCCGTCATCGCGGCCGGTCGCCACCACGTCCGTCACGGACTTGGCCAGTTGCACGCCATCGGGCTCGATGCGGTCCCACCTGGCGACCGGCACCTGGCCATCTTGCGCCGGCCGATCTCCAGGGGTGGCGATGGGCGGCCTGGGCCCGGACGTACACGCCACGAGCATGACCAAGCAGACGAGCCGTGCCCCGATGATCTTCATAGCACGGGTATCATCCCACAACGCAGAAAGGGCCTCGACACACGTGTCGGGGCCCTCCCTATAAAGATTGTCCGGCGGTGACCTACTCTCCCACACCCTCCCGAGTGCAGTACCATCGGCGCTCCTGACTTGGCTCACGTTCAAGATCAATTCCGAGTCGTAGGTCGCTGGCCTCGGGATTCGCCGTCGAGGATGGCGAAAAGTGCGCACTAAACCGGCGGCATCTCTACCCTGTAGGCCGTGTCTCCGTACGTGCGGACAGTGAAAACGGCCTCAGGTGCGCAGGAGGTGCTGTGACCTGCAACGTAGCTTGACCAGGAACCTGCAACATTATTTGGCCGTACACGTCACGGATAGTGATGTTCAGCTGAAGGCCGCGGGCAGGTGTGGATCGTCTTCATGTCAGCACTCCCGCATCGCGGCGCGGGTCTGCGCAGTGGACATGGGCGGCACCGGCAGGGGCCGGGCGGCGGCGAGGCGCAGGCCGTCCAGGGCGAGGGCGAGGTGCCGTCGCCAGGCTCCCGGCGCCACTTTGGACGTGGCCCTGACGGTCGCCGCCACACCCCAGACCACGAACGCCATGTCGGCGAGTGTGACGTCGCCCCGCAAGTCCCCGGATTGCTGGGCGCGTTCGAGGATCTCTCCCATCAGGCCGAATCCGCGATCCCCGTCCACCGCCACCGTCCGCGCGGCGAGGTCGTTGTAGCCGAGGTCAGCCGCCTGCAGTTCGCACACGCCGGTCAGGAACGCGACGAACCCCTCCCAGGCGTCGTCCATCGCCAGCGCCTGCTCGGTCAGTTCGGCCACGGTCGCCGCACGATCTGCGAACACTGCCTCCACCAGGGCGTCGCGTGTGGGGAAGCGGTTGTAGAGCGTCCCGATGCTGACACCGGCCGAGCGTGCGATCTCCTCAAGCGGTACGTCGAGCCCCCGGTCCGCGAACAGCTCCCGGGCCGCTCGCAGGAGGCGCTCGCGGTTGTGCACGGCGTCCTTGCGCATGCCCGGAATCCTAGTTGAGGCCTATCTCAAGTTGAGGAGGACCTCAAGTTATGGCCCGTACTATCGTGATCACTGGCGGCACGAACGGCATTGGCAAAGCCCTCGCCCGCCACTACGCCGAGCTCGGCGATCAGGTCGTGGCCGTGGGCAGCAGCGAAGAGGGCGGGCGACGCCTGCGCGAGGAGGTGCCGAAGGCCCACTTCGTCAGGGCTGACCTCAGCTCCCTGCGCCAGACCCGCGACCTGGTGGAACGACTCAGCACCGAGCACCCCGTGATCGACGCGCTGGTGCTCGCCGCGTTCCGGTTCAACGCGGTACGAGTGGAGACCGATGAGGGTTTGGAGCACACCTTCGCTCTCTACGTGATCAACCGCTGGCTCATGGCTGAAGGACTGCGCGATCCGTTGGAGAATGCACCGATACCGGTGATCATCAACCTGTGCGGCGCCGGTCAAGGCGGCAAGATCCACTGGGACGACCTCCAGATGAAGGACAAATACCGGGGGCTGGCCGCAACCATGCAGGGAGCCGCGGCCAGCGAACTGCTGGGGACGGCCTACTTCTCTGAACGGACGAAGTACGTGCTGTACAACCCGGTGTTCGTGGCGACCGGCTTGCACGAGCCCTTCAAGCAGCCGCTGCGCGGCCTCGTACGGGTGGCGTCGGCGGTATTCGCCCAACCGGTGGCCAAGGCCGTGCCGCCGCTAGCCGCACTCATCGACCATCCGCCGGCCAAGCCACTCACGACCTGGAAGAAAGGCAAGCCCATCGATCTTGCCGTGGACCGGAACGAGGCGCGGCGTTTCGAGGAAACCATCCGCACTGTGACCCAGTCCGCCCTCCCATAAAACCCCGGGGGCGAGATGCTGCCACGGGATGCCGGCTGCCCTTTCCCGGCGTACATGGCACGCACTCTCGAACGATCCCGACCCGACGCGAATCCATCGACGCCCACCTGACCATCGTGTTCGCCGCCCTGGCCGTCAGCCGATGGATCGAACACCGGACCGGCTGGTCGATCAAGAAGTTCGTCCGCACCGTACGCCGCTACCGCACCGTCCGCGTCCGGGCCCGCCGCCACCTCCTCATCGCAGCCGACCCCCTGTCCGCCGACCTACGCGACGCGCTCAACCAGATCCACCGGCACGAGGGTGCGCACTAAATTGAGCCAACTCGGGTCATAGCACGGGTATCATCCCACAACGCAAGAAAGGGCCCCGACCAAATGGTCGGAGCCCCTTCTATAAAGATTGTCCGGCGGTGACCTACTCTCCCACACCCTCCCGAGTGCAGTACCATCGGCGCTGGGAAGCTTAACTTCCGGGTTCGGAATGTAACCGGGTGTTTCCTTCCCGCCATAACCGCCGTAACCCTGAGAAACAACACAGTCGTTTGCTGTCTCAGAATCACATAATGGACGCGAGCAACGACTTCCAGAAAAGTCTGCTTTGTGGTCAAGTCCTCGGCCTATTAGTACCGGTCAGCTCCACACGTTACCGCGCTTCCACCTCCGGCCTATCAACCCGGTCGTCTACCGGGAGCCTTACCCCTTCACAGGGAGGGAGACCTCATCTCAAGGCGAGCTTCCCGCTTAGATGCTTTCAGCGGTTATCCCTTCCGAACGTAGCCAACCAGCCGTGCATCTGGCGATACAACTGGCACACCAGAGGTTCGTCCGTCCCGGTCCTCTCGTACTAGGGACAGCCCCTTTCAAGTCTCCTGCGCGCGCAGCGGATAGGGACCGAACTGTCTCGCGACGTTCTAAACCCAGCTCGCGTACCGCTTTAATGGGCGAACAGCCCAACCCTTGGGACCTACTCCAGCCCCAGGATGCGACGAGCCGACATCGAGGTGCCAAACCATCCCGTCGATATGGACTCTTGGGGAAGATCAGCCTGTTATCCCCGGGGTACCTTTTAGCCGTTGAGCGACACCGCTTCCACATGCCGATGCCGGATCACTAGTCCCAGCTTTCGCTCCTGCTCGACCCGTCAGTCTCACAGTCAAGCTCCCTTGTGCACTTACACTCGACACCTGATTGCCAACCAGGCTGAGGGAACCTTTGGGCGCCTCCGTTACCCTTTAGGAGGCAACCGCCCCAGTTAAACTACCCACCAGACACTGTCCCCGATCCGGATCACGGACCAGGGTTAGACGTTCAAAACGACCAGAGTGGTATTTCACCAATGACTCCACCCGAACTAGCGTCCGAGCTTCCCAGTCTCCCACCTATCCTACACAAGACGCTCCAAACGCCAATGTCAAGCTGTAGTGAAGGTCCCGGGGTCTTTCCGTCCTGCTGCGCGTAACGAGCATCTTTACTCGTAGTGCAATTTCGCCGGGTCTGTGGTTGAGACAGCGGGGAAGTCGTTACGCCATTCGTGCAGGTCGGAACTTACCCGACAAGGAATTTCGCTACCTTAGGATGGTTATAGTTACCACCGCCGTTTACCGGCGCTTAAGTTCTCACCTTCGCCAACCGAAGCTGGCTAAGCGGTCCCCTTAACGTTCCGGCACCGGGCAGGCGTCAGTCCGTATACATCGTCTTACGACTTCGCACGGACCTGTGTTTTTAGTAAACAGTCGCTTCCCCCTGGCCACTGCGACCCCCACCAGCTCACAGAGCTAGCCTGATCACCAGCAGAGGTCCCCCTTCTCCCGAAGTTACGGGGGCAATTTGCCGAGTTCCTTAACCACAGTTCACCCGATCGCCTTAGTATTCTCTACCTGACCACCTGAGTCGGTTTAGGGTACGGGCCGCCACAACACTCGCTAGAGGCTTTTCTCGGCAGCATAGGATCATCCACTTCACCACAATCGGCTCGGCATCACATCTCACCCTCAACGTGTTGCGGATTTGCCTACAACACGGGCTACATGCTTACCCCAGGACAACCATCGCCTGGGCTGGACTACCTTCCTGCGTCACCCCATCGCTTACCTACTACCCCATCAGGCCGAGCGTTCAGCCTCACACCAGTCCCGAAGGACCAGCGGACTTAAGGACTCTTAGTATCAAGGGGTTCGATATGGGCGCGTTGAAGCGGGTACGGGAATATCAACCCGTTGTCCATCGACTACGCCTGTCGGCCTCGCCTTAGGTCCCGACTTACCCTGGGCGGATTAGCCTGCCCCAGGAACCCTTGGTCATCCGGCGCGAGGGTTTCTCACCCTCGATTCGCTACTCATGCCTGCATTCTCACTCGCACAGCCTCCACAACTAGATCACTCTGCTGCTTCGCCGGCTGCACGACGCTCCCCTACCCACCCAGACCGCATAGGTCTGAGTGCCACGACTTCGGCGGTGTGCTTGAGCCCCGCTACATTGTCGGCGCGGAATCACTTGACCAGTGAGCTATTACGCACTCTTTCAAGGGTGGCTGCTTCTAAGCCAACCTCCTGGTTGTCTCTGCGACTCCACATCCTTTCCCACTTAGCACACGCTTAGGGGCCTTAGTCGGTGATCTGGGCTGTTTCCCTCTCGACTACGAACCTTATCGCCCGCAGTCTCACTGCCACGCTCTCACTTACCGGCATTCGGAGTTTGGCTGACGTCAGTAACCTTGTCGGGCCCATCGGCCATCCAGTGCTCTACCTCCGGCAAGAAACACGCAACGCTGCACCTAAATGCATTTCGGGGAGAACCAGCTATCACGGAGTTTGATTGGCCTTTCACCCCTACACACAGATCATCCCCCAGGTTTTCAACCCTGGTGGGTTCGGTCCTCCACCCAGTCTTACCTGAGCTTCAACCTGCCCATGCGTAGATCACTCCGCTTCGGGTCTACAGCATGCGACTCAAACGCCCTCTTCAGACTCGCTTTCGCTACGGCTACCCCACACGGGTTAACCTCGCCACACACCATAACTCGCAGGCTCATTCTTCAAAAGGCACGCAGTCACATCACAGCCGTCCCGAAGAACGGCTAAGCTCCTACGGCTTGTAGGCACACGGTTTCAGGTACTATTTCACGACCCCTCACCGGGGCACTTTTCACCTTTCCCTCACGGTACTCGTGCACTATCGGTCATCAGGGAGTATTTAGGCTTACCAGGTGGTCCTGGCAGATTCACACAGGATTTCTCGGGCCCCGTGCTACTTGGGATCCCCTCCAGCAGTCGACAAGGTTTCGCCTACCCGGCTCTCACGGTCTACGGCAGCCCTTCCCAGAGCTTTCAACTACCCCATCGATTTATCACTGCCCGGAGCAGCGGCAGCCACTCCAAGAAGGTCCCACAACCCCGAACGTGCAACGCCTGCCGGCTATCACACACGCCCGGTTTAGCCTCATCCGCTTTCGCTCACCACTACTCACGGAATCACTCTTGTTTTCTCTTCCTACGGGTACTGAGATGTTTCACTTCCCCGCGTTACCACCAACCGCCCTATACATTCAGGCGGAGGCAACACCACATGACTGGTGCTAGGTTTCCCCATTCGGACATCCCCGGATCAACGTCTGGTTGGCGACTCCCCGAGGCTTAACGCAGCCTCCCACGTCCTTCATCGGCTCCTGATGCCAAGGCATCCACCGTGTGCCCTAAAAAACTTGGCCACAAAGATGCTCGCGTCCACTATGCAAATCTCAAACAACAAACAGCAACCGGATCCCAGCCCGCAACGCGAGCTGTTCACCGGTCCTGTGTCCGAAGAAGACGAGCCATGCCCGTTCCTTCAGGACCCAACAGTGTGTCCAACCGGCACGCACTCCCGCAATCCCCGTTCCCACTCCGCTGTCACCAGCGGCGGTACTAACGGACAGGCAATGCATCCCTGCTGAGTAGCCAGTGCTCCACTAGTGAGCTGTCACGCGTCCCGGGCGTTCGCCGAGACCGCGTGAAAATGCTCCTTAGAAAGGAGGTGATCCAGCCGCACCTTCCGGTACGGCTACCTTGTTACGACTTCGTCCCAATCGCCAGCCCCACCTTCGACCGCTCCCCCCCTTACGGGTTGGGCCACGGGCTTCGGGTGTTGCCGACTTTCGTGACGTGACGGGCGGTGTGTACAAGGCCCGGGAACGTATTCACCGCAGCGTTGCTGATCTGCGATTACTAGCGACTCCGACTTCATGGGGTCGAGTTGCAGACCCCAATCCGAACTGAGACCGGCTTTTAGGGATTCGCTCCACCTCACGGTATCGCAACCCTCTGTACCGGCCATTGTAGCATGTTTGCAGCCCAAGACATAAGGGGCATGATGACTTGACGTCATCCCCACCTTCCTCCGAGTTGACCCCGGCAGTCCCCCATGAGTCCCCACCACCCCCGAAGAGGCGTGCTGGCAACATGGAGCAAGGGTTGCGCTCGTTGCGGGACTTAACCCAACATCTCACGACACGAGCTGACGACAGCCATGCACCACCTGTCACCCAGTCCGAAGAAGGATCTATCTCTAGACCTGTCCGGGTGATGTCAAACCTTGGTAAGGTTCTTCGCGTTGCGTCGAATTAAGCAACATGCTCCGCCGCTTGTGCGGGCCCCCGTCAATTCCTTTGAGTTTTAGCCTTGCGGCCGTACTCCCCAGGCGGGGCGCTTAATGCGTTAGCTCCGGCACGGAGATCGTGGAAGACCCCCACACCTAGCGCCCAACGTTTACAGCGTGGACTACCAGGGTATCTAATCCTGTTCGCTCCCCACGCTTTCGCTCCTCAGCGTCAGGTAAGGCCCAGCAAGCCGCCTTCGCCACCGGTGTTCCTCCTGATATCTGCGCATTTCACCGCTACACCAGGAATTCCACTTGCCCCTGCCTACCTCTAGCCGGCCCGTATCCACCGCAGACCCGCAGTTAAGCTGCGGGCTTTCACGGCAGACGCGACCAGCCACCTACGAGCTCTTTACGCCCAATAATTCCGGACAACGCTTGCGCCCTACGTATTACCGCGGCTGCTGGCACGTAGTTAGCCGGCGCTTCTTCTGCAGGTACACGTCAACTTCGTCCCTGCTGAAAGAGGTTTACAACCCGAAGGCCGTCATCCCCCACGCGGCGTCGCTGCGTCAGGCTTCCGCCCATTGCGCAATATTCCCCACTGCTGCCTCCCGTAGGAGTCTGGGCCGTGTCTCAGTCCCAGTGTGGCCGGTCGCCCTCTCAGGCCGGCTACCCGTCGTCGCCTTGGTAGGCCACTACCCCACCAACAAGCTGATAGGCCGCGAGCCCATCCCCAACCGAAAAACTTTCCACCACCATCCGATGCCGAAGGCGGTCATATCCGGTATTAGACCCAGTTTCCCGGGCTTATCCCAGAGTCAGGGGCAGGTTGCTCACGTGTTACTCACCCGTTCGCCGCTCGAGTACCCCGAAGGGCCTTTCCGCTCGACTTGCATGTGTTAAGCACGCCGCCAGCGTTCGTCCTGAGCCAGGATCAAACTCTCCAAACAATGTCTGTCCGGATGAATCATCCAAGCAAAACCGTCAAATATGACGGGGTCATACATGTGATGCACATGCACTGGCTTTTAACACACTGTTGAGTTCTCAAGAAACGGACGCGTTTTCCAGCGCTTCGTTTCGGTCTTGCGTCTTGCGTTATGTCTTAATTCTTTCAGCCGCCCGAATCCCTGTCAAATTGACCGGACTCGCGAGAACTGCGGGAATTAAGTCGCGCCCCGTTTCCGGGACAACCCCTCTAACTTACCAGCCCGTTCGAGTGGACGCGCACGCCCACCGGAGCGGAGAAGTCTGGAGGTCGTCCCCGAAGTGAGGCCGGCGATCATGCCGCCCTCGTGGGACTGAAGAACTGTATGTGCGCCTCCTGGAACCGTCAAATCGGCGGTTCCACCCTCCCACACCCGGGCATTCACTGTGAGTAATCGCAAGGGAGCGCATGTGAACACTCTGCCCAGGGCACTCGTCATCCTGGTGGGCATCGCCGGCGCCGTCATCGCTCTGTACGGCATCCGGGAGGTCGCCTCGATCGCCGGCCCCGTCGTGCTGGCCCTCGTCCTCGTCATCGCCGTCGCCCCGGTGCGCGGCTGGCTCCACGCCAAGGGACTGCCCGTCTGGCTGCAGGTCGCGGTGCCGTTCCTCGTCGTCCTGCTGGTCCTGCTGAGCATGGTGGGGATCCTGACCATCTCGGTCACGCAGCTGACGTCGTTGCTGCCGACGTACGCCAGCGAGTTCGAGCAGTTGCTCGCCGCCGCGCAGCAGTGGGCCGCCACGTACGGGCTGGGCACCGACGTGCTCGAGCGGGCGCTGGAGGCGTTCGATCCGAGCAGGTTGTTCGAGCTGGCGCAGGGCCTGCTCGGGAGTTTGATCGGCGTGCTCTCGGCGAGCTTTCTCGTGGTGGTGCTGTTGCTGGCCATGTGTCTCGACGCGCCGGTGACGGCCAGGATTCTCACCGCAGGGGAAGAGAGGAGACCCCAATTGGTGAGGGCGCTCGCCACATGCGCGCGCAAGACGCGGCGCTATCTCATCGTCTCCACGATCTTCGGGCTCCTGACCGCGGCTCTCGACGTGCTCGCGCTCTCGCTGCTCGGCGTGCCGTTGCCGCTGCTGTGGGGGTTTCTCGCGCTCATCGCCAACTACATCCCGAACATCGGATTCGTCATCGCCTTGTTGCCGCCCACGATGCTGGCGCTGCTGGACGGCGGCGTGCGGACCATGGTGCTCGTCATCATCGCCTACAGCGTCATCAACGTCGTCACCCAATCGTTCATCCTGCCGAAGTTCCTGGGTGACGCGGTCGGGCTCACGACGACGATGACGTTCCTCTCGCTGCTCGTGTGGACTTTCGTGCTGGGGCCGCTGGGCGCCATCCTGGCCATCCCGTTGAGCCTGCTCGCCCGGGCGCTCCTGATCGACAGCGATCCGAGCGCCACGTGGGCGCAGGCGCTCGTGTCAGGCAGGCTCCCGGACAGGTGAGACCAGCCGGCCCATCGGCACCCCGCTCAGCCGTTTGACGTCGTGCGACAGGTGGGACTGGTCGGTGTAGCCGCTCGTGGCGGCGACCTCGGCGAGCGGCATGCCGGCGCGGGCGAGCCGCAGCGCGCGCTGGAAGCGGACGATACGCTGCAGGGTCTTGGGCGCGTAGCCGAAGGCGGCCACGGTGCGCCGGTGCAGCTGGCGGTCGCTGAAGCCGAGGTCCCAGGCCACCTCGGTCACCGTGCGCCCGGCCATGAGGGTCCTGGCGATGGTGGGAGCGGCGGGGTCGGCGGCGTCGGATCGGGTCAGGCGCCGCTTGACGGCCGCGCGCATGGCCTCCAGGCGCCGCTCGGGCCGCGAAAGCTCCGGGGCACCGGACCCGTCGATCTGCAGGTCAGGCAGGCCGGGCACACCGGGCAGGGCGGACAGCGGGACACGTTGGTCGCGCAGCTCCGGGATGGGGACGCCGAAGACGTCGCCGGCCACGCCAGGCTTGAACCGGATGCCGACGAACGTGTCGCCTGCCGCCATGGGGGTGGGCATGGGTCCCGTGTCGGGTCCGGCCACGAACAGGCCCTCAGGGCCCCAGATGAGGTCGACGCAGGCGTCGGGCACCACGAGGTGGGTGGTGTCCGACTCGCTGACCTGATGCCACACGCAGGCGACACGTCCGGCGAGGTCCGGGCCGGGAGGCCGTTCCTCGTACATGCCTCCAACGTACGCCACCCCACCGACAGAACCTCAGGCGGTGGGCAGCCTCCCGTACGCACGCAGCGTCTTGAGCTTCCCGACGGTGATGTAGCCGCCCCATTCGTGCTCCACCAGCGGTGTCCACATCGGCCAGTTGCCGTTCCAGCCGCCGTCGTCGGACTGCGCCGCGAGCAGCGCGTCGAGGTGGGTTTCCAGGACCTCCTGGGTGAAGAGTGGGAGCCGCAGCGGCTCGGCGGCGAAGTCGAGCGGGAAGTGCGCCTCCCCCTTCTCGTCCGGGTCGAGCGCGACCGTCGCCAGGATGGCCTGACGCAGCCGGGCGAACTCGGCCTCTGCCCGTTCCCGGTCCGGGACCAGGTCGAGAAAGGTCACGATGGCGCGGGCCTCGTACGGGCTGGTCTCCTGCACCGCGCCGATCCGCGACCAGCAGAAGTCGGTGGCCGTGGCCAGCCAGGGGTGCGAGATCGCGTGCTTGTGGAGGAGCCCGGCCAGTGACGCCGTCGGGATGAGGTTGCCTGGCGGATCGTCGTCGGTCTGCCACCAGGGGCCGCGTGGGTCGTCCCGTACGGAGGGCAGGACGAACGGCACTCCGCCGTCCGCCGCCGTGATGCTCGCCAGGTAGTCACAGGCGGCGGGGACCATGGGCGAGTCGAAGGCGTCGAGCTCGTCCAGGATCCAGAACGCGACCTCGACCGGCTCGGGCTGGCTGCCCGCGCCCCGCAGGTCGGGCTCCAGCGCGTGCCCGAAGCCGCCGTCGGGGTTCTGGTAGCAGCGCAGCACGTCCAGCACCCGCTCCCGGGAGCCGCCTCGGAACAGCGCCTCGAAGCGCAACCGGTCGATCAGCCTGCCGTGCAGCTGGAGATGCTTCTCTGCCCGGTCGAGCACGTCCATGAGTTGCGATCCTTCCCCGTTGGTTCTTCTCCGTGACGTTACCCACGCCGCCCGCGGGCTTTCTTGTAAGAATCGGACGCATGGACGAGCGGCGGCGATGGGACATTGACGAGCGGTTCACCGGCGTGAGCGACGCGGCGGCGATGTTGCCCGCCGTGCGGCAGCTCGAGGAGATGATGGGCGGCGATGGGTGGGTCGCGGAGGACCCGGAGTCGCACCTGCTGCCCCACCTGCGGCGCGTGCCGGGCTGGGAGATCCTGGGCGAGCGGCTGCTCGATGACGGGTTCTACGAGGTGCGGGCCCGTCCCGAGGAGGAGCTGGAGGGAATCGGCGTCATGCGGGCGGTGATCAGGTTGTTGTCCGTGGTGGCGGAGCCCTCCTTCCTGGTACGTCAGGCCGGCGGCGACGTCTACGACTGCGTGACCGGGGTGATGCCCGGCGACGGGATGTTCGCGTCGCACGGGCATCTGATCAGGGTCATCGTCACGAAATAGGTCACGAGGTAGGTCACGAGGTAGGTCACGGAGTGGCCAGCGCCTCGGTCGGCGACATCCTGGCGGCGCGTACCGCCGGATAGAAGCCCGCGATCCCGCCGATGACGAGCGTGGCGAGCACGCCGCCGACCATCGCCCACACGGGCACGATCGCCGGCCAGCCCTGCAGGCCCGCGTACGCCGCGGTCACTCCGATGCCGAGCAGCACGCCGCCGACGCCGCCGATGGCCGACAGCAGCAGCGACTCGGCCAGGAACTGCAGCCTGATCTGCCCCCTGGTCGCGCCCAGCGAGCGGCGCAGGCCGATCTCGGCGCGGCGCTCCAGGACGGAGATGACCATCGTGTTGGCCACGCCCACACCGCCGACCAGCAGCGCGACGCCGCCGAGGCCGAGCAGGAGCGCGTTGAGGGTGGCGTCGGTGGCCTGCTTGGCGGCCAGGACGTCGGACGGCCTGGAGACCTCGACCTCGTTCGGCTTCTCGGGGTTGGCGGTGGCGCCGAGCACGTCGCGGACCGCGACGACGTGTTCTTCCTGCGCTCTGGCGTAGATCGTGGTGGCGTACCCGTCGAAGTCCAGCCGCTCCTCCGCGACCGGCCAGCCGACGAGGGCGGCCGTGTCGAGCTCGGGCGCCAGCGGCGCGGGGGCGAGCACGCCGACGACGGTGAACCACTGGCCGCTCAGCCACACCCGCTGGTCGGGGCCCGCCTGGACGACGCCGAGCCGGTCGGCGGCCTTGGCGCCGAGCACGGTGGCCGGGTAACGGTGGGTGGCCGCGTTCAGCCAGGCGCCGCTGACCACGGTGGCGCCCGTGTCCTGGAGCAGGTCGAGCCGGGCGGCGGTGACGGAGATGCTGCCGGTCTCGGCGGCGGGGATATGGTCGTTGCGGTAGACCTTGGCGGGCGTCGTGCCGGTCGCGGTGACCGACGTGACGGGGGCGATCTGCCCGATCATGTCCTCGGCTTCGGCGGGCAGGTGAGACGCCTCGCCGAACAGGGTCTGCCCCGGAGACACGGTGAGCAGGTTCGTGCCGAGCGCTTCCAGCTGCCGGTTGAGGTCCTCCTGGCTGGAGGCGGAGATGCCGACGACGCCGAGCATGGCGGCGATGCCGATGGCGATGCCCAGCGCGGACAGGAACACCCGCAGCGGTCTGGCCCGCAGTCCCGCCCCGCCGACCCGGACCACGTCACGCGGCCGCATGGGGCGTGTGGTCAGCACCGTCATGTGCGTGCCTCCTCCAGGAGCCCGGTGCGTGCCTCCGGCACGACGCGGCCGTCGAGCATCGCGACCTGCCTGGGCAGGGAGGCGGCGATGTCGCGGTCGTGGGTGATGATGACCACCGTGGTGCCGGCCGCGTGCAGCTCGCGCAGCAGCTGCATCACGCCGGCCCCGGAGCGGGAGTCGAGGTTGCCGGTCGGCTCGTCGGCCAGCAACAACGTGGGGTCGCCGACGACGGCGCGGGCGATGGCCACGCGCTGCCGTTCACCACCGGACAACTCGTGCGGGCGGTGGCCGAGGCGGTGCCCGAGCCCGACGCGTTCCAACGCGTCGTACGCGCGCAGCCGCCGCTCGCGCAGCGACGGCCCCGCGTACAGCAGGCCGTCGGCCACGTTGTCCAGGGCAGGCACGCCTGCGGCGAGGTGGAACTGCTGGAAGACGAAGCCGATGACGTTCGCGCGCAGGGCGGACAGCTGTTTGTCGGTGAGGGTGCTCACGTCGTGCCCGGAGATGCGGACGGTGCCGGCGGTCGGGCGGTCGAGGGTGCCGATCATGTTGAGCATGGTGGACTTGCCCGAGCCGGACGGCCCGACGATGCCGACCAGCTCGCCCTCATGGATGTCCATCGAGACCTCGTGGAGCGCGGCGACGTCGCCGTACAGCTTGCTGACGCCGCGCAGTTCGACGATCACTTGGGCACCGCCACGGTCATGCCCTCGTCCACGCCGGTGACCTCGACCTTGCCGTCGGCGAACATGCCGGTCTCGACCGGGACGTAGCGGGTGGCCGAGCCCTCCACGACCTGCACGCCGTAACCGCCCTCGGCCAGCGCGACCAGCGCTCCCACGGGCACCGCCAGGACGTTCTCGCGCTGGTCGGACACGATGGTGACGTCCACGGGCGCGGCGTCGAACGACTTCTTCAGCCCGCTCACGGACACCGAGACCTCGACCGTGGTGCTCGTGTCGTTGCCGGTGCCGGTCTCGGTGGCCACCTTGCCGACGCTCGCGATCTTCCCGTTCACGGTGCTGCCGTCGGGCAGCTCGACGGTGGCCTTCATGCCCTTCTTCACCAGGTGCTCGTCGGCCACGTCGAGGTTGACGAGCACCTCGCGGGTGGTGCCGGTGGCGGTGAGCACGGGGCCGCTCGCGGTGTCGCCGAGTGCCTTCTTGAGGTCGGCGACGCGGAGCGGGCCGTCGGCCACCACGACGTCGCCGGGCTGGACCTTGCCGGTGACGTCGTGGCCGAGGTCCTCCTGCCAGTCCTCGACCGCCTCCCTGGTGGCCCACGTGAACTCGTCGTCCACGTCGAATCCCTCGTAGCCGAGCTTGTCGAGGTTGCGTTCGAGCAGCTCGACGTCTCGGCCCGTGACGCCGTCCTCCAAGGTGCGGTAGAGGGGCATGTCGCCGTACAGGAGGGGGCGGCGGTCGGCGTCCACGCTGTAGACGCCGCGGCCTCGGGTGATGGTGGAGCCCTCGCCGGGCAGCCAGGTGATCGTGCCCTGGGACTTGGCGGCGACGGTGATGCTCTCGCCGTAGCCGAGGCTTCCGTCGACGGTCTTGGTCTCGGTGAGGGTCGTACGGGTCACCGCGGCGGTGGCGGGAGGCGTGCGACCGGCCGCGGCCGTACCGGAGCCGTTGCCGCCGAAGCCCACGGCGGCGGCCGCAACGGCGGCGGCGAGCAGCGCGGCCCCGCCCGTCCACGCCAGGACCCGCACCGGGCTGCGACGCCGCATCGGAGGCAGGGCGCGGGCGGCTCGTTCGCTCTTGTGCTGCGTCTGGGTCACTGGGTCGCTCCCATTCTCGGGAACGTGTCCTGGCAGGCCTCGAACGCCTTCTTGAACTGTGGGTCGTTGCGATCGAAGTTGCGGCCGCCGCCCAGGGTGCCGTCGGGGTTGGGGTCCGGCATGTCGACGCCGTTCTCGCGCATGCATTGGGCGAACTTGCGCATCTGCTCGACCTCCTCCGGGTCGAGCTGCCTGTGCTGCTCCAGGAACGGGGCGGAGGAGCGGCAGGCCTCGGCGGCCTCCCTGACCTTGTTCTGGTCGATGTTCTCGTCGGTCAGGTTGAGGCCGCCGCCGCCGTTGGGATCGGGGTCTTCCATGGGGACGCCGTGCTCGCGCATGCACTGGGCGAACTTCCTGCCCTGCTCCTGCGGGTCGGCGGTGGCCGTGGCCGTGGCGCTCGCCGAAGGCGGGGAGGAGCTGCGGGATGCGGAGGCGACTCCGGTGCCGCTCGGCGGATTGCCGCAGCCGGCCGCCAGTGCGGCGAGCAGGGCTGTCGCGATGAGTGTCCGTCTCATGCTCCGAATGTGCCGAGCACGCTTCAATGCGGGCTGGGAGTCGCCTCGGAGTCAGGTAGGAGCACGCGGAAGGTGGCTCCTTCGCCTGGAGCGGTGTCGAGCTCGACGCGTCCGCCGTGCGCGCGCACGATGGCGGAGACAATGGCCAGGCCCAGTCCCGCGCCGCCGTCGGCTCTGGATCTCCCCCCGCTGATCCTGTAGAGGCGGTCGAACAGGTGCGGCACATGATCGGGCGGGATGCCGGGCCCGGTGTCGGCGACCTCCAGCACGGCCATGTCGTGCGACCTGCCGACCTTGACGGTGATGGCGGCCTCGGGCGGCGTGTGGCACAGCGCGTTGCCGACGAGGTTCGCGGCCACCTGGCGCAGGCGCGCCTCGTCACCCACGACCGACACGGGCGCCAGCGGGCCGTCCAGCCCGGCCAGTCTGACCTGTCGGTCCGGTACGCGGACGCGGGCGTCCCTGATCGTGTCGGCGGCCACTTCGAGCAGGTCGACGGGGTGCCGGTCGAGCGGGCGTTCCTCGTCGAGCTGGGCCAGGGTGAGCAGGTCGTTGACCAGCACACCCATCCTCGCGGCCTCGTCCTCGATCCTGCGCATCGCCTCGTCGGCGTCGCCGCCGCCCCTGCGGTGCAGCTCGGCGAAGCCGCGTACGGAGGTGAGCGGGGTGCGCAGCTCGTGGGAGGCGTCGGCGAGGAAACGCCGCATGCGGGCCTCGGAGTCGGTCCTGGCGGCGATCTCGGACTCCAGCCGGTCGAGCATGACGTTCATGGCGCCGGCCAGGCGGCCGGGCTCGGTGTGCGGGTCGTGGGCGTGGACGCGGCGGGAGAAGTCGCCGCGGGCGATGTGCCCGGCGGTGGTCTCCATCCTGGTGAGGGGGCGCAGGCCGAGGCGTACCACGGCGTCGGCGGCCAGCCCGAGCAGGAGCAGGACCAGCGCGCTCACCGCGACGGCGATGGCGATGGCCGCGGTCTGGGTCTGCTCCAGCTCCGACAGCGGCTGGGCGACCACCAGGACGCCGCCCGTGGGGAGCTCGGCGGCACGGATCCGCCAGGACGGGCCGGATGTGCCGGGAACGGTGTAGGCGACATCGGTCCTGATCTCGCCGATGACAGGGGCGGGCTGGCCGGGATCGGAGGTCGTGAACTGCAGCGTGCCGTCGGCGTTGTAGACCATGATCTGCTGGAGGGCGGCACCCCGCCTGCTGAGCAGGGTGAAAAGGTCGCTTCCCACTGTCCGCTGCGTGAACGCCTGGATGTTCCTGGCGGTGAAGCCCTGGGTGAACTGGGCGAGCTGGGTGTCCACGCGGCCCATCAGGTTGTCGCGCAGCAGCATGACGCCGACGACGTTGGAGAGCACGAGTGCGACCGTGGTGAGACCGAGGATGGCCATGACCAGCCGGGTGCGCAACGTCCAGGTGGCGGGCCTCATCGCGGGGTCCTCAGCGTGTAACCGACACCGCGCACGGTGTGGATGAGCTGCGGCTCCCACTTGTCGATCTTCTTGCGCAGGTAGTAGACGTACGACTCGACGATGCTGGAGTCGCCGTCGAAGTCGTAGCGCCAGACGCTGTCGAGGATCTGCGCCTTGCTCACCACCCGGCCCGCGTTGGTCAGCAGGTATTCGAGGAGGTTGAACTCGGTGGGCGACAACTCCACCGGCACCCCGGCCCGGCGTACCTCATGGGCCTGCGGGTCCAGCTCCAGGTCGGCGTAGCGCAGGATGTCGTCGCGGGGGACGGTGCGGCTGCGCCGCAGGATGGCGCGGATGCGCAGCACCACCTCCTCCAGGCTGAACGGCTTGGCCACGTAGTCGTCGGCGCCCAGCGTGAGCCCCTGCACGCGGTCCTCGACCTGGTCGCGGGCGGTCAGGAACAACACGGGAATGCGCTCGCCGAGCCTCCTGGCGACCTCGAACCCGTCGAAGTCCTCCAGCATCACGTCGAGCACCACGATGTCGGGCTGGAACTCCCTGGCGGCCGTCACCGCCTCCGCACCCGTCTCCGCGGTCCTCACCTCGAACGAGACCAGTCGCAGTGTCTGCGAGAGCAGGGCGCGGATGTTGGGCTCGTCGTCGACGACGAGCACCCTGGCCGGTCGGTCCATGGTTAAAGGTCTACCCGAGCCAGTTCAATGCCAGCTCAAAGCGGAAATTGCGTTGCCTGCCCGAACGGGCGCCTCCTACAGTGACCGGCATGACATGCATGTTCGCCTGCACGATGTTCATTCGCATTCGCCGCGGCCGGGCTCTGGCCCGCTAGCGGACGCGATCATCCGAGGCTGAGCGTCCGCACGCGCGCCCAGGGCCCTTCGAGACCCGTTGACTCTCGAGGACCCGAAAGGGCAGTGCTGTGGCGCAGAATTTCGCGCACGGAAACTATTCACACACCCAGAAGAAGGCCAGGAACGGTGGTGGCGGCCGCACGCCCAGAGACCGGGCGCGGCGCACGCTCTCGCAGAATTTCCTGGTCGACAGGCATGCCGTCGAACTGATGGTCAAGGCGGCCGCGCCCGAAGGGCTCGTACTGGAGCCGGGCGCGGGGGAAGGGGCGCTCACCTTGGCGCTGGCCGAGGCGGGCGCCAGGGTCGTCGGCTACGAGATCGATCCCCTGCTGGCCGGGAAGCTGGCCGCGCGGGCCCGCCGCGATCCCCGGATCGACGTGGTCAGGGGCGACTTCACGGCCGCGCGGGCGCCGCGCGAGCCGTTCGCGGTGGTCGGCAACATCCCGTATTCGGTGACGTCGAAGATCGTGGACTGGTGTCTGCGGGCGCCGGCCATGACGTCGGCGACCTTGCTCACGCAGCGGGAGTACGCCCGCAAGCGCACCGGCGACTACGGCCGCTGGAGCCTGGTCACGGTGGAGTCGTGGCCGTGGTTCAGCTGGCGGCTCGGCGACACGATCGGCAGGGAGAGCTTCCGGCCCGTGCCGGCGGTCGACTCGGCGATCCTGCGCATCCTGCGGCGGCCGGAGCCGCTCGTCCGCGGCCGCCGCTCCTACCAGGAGCTGGTGGAGCTGGGGTTCGGCGGCGTCGGCGGGTCGGTGCGGGCCTCGCTGAAGACCCGCTTTCAGGGGGTGGACGCCGCGCTGGCGGCCGCGGGCGTGGCCCGCGACGCCGTCGTGGGCCACGTGCACCCCGACCAGTGGATCATGCTGTGGGAGCGGCTATGCCGCTGAGATGATCCTGGCCTTCTCCGTGGTCTCCACGGCGGGAGCCAGGTCCGGGGCCGGTGCGACGCGCCGGCCCCACGGCATGGCCAGGAGCAGGACCGGCAGCAGCACGATCGACGCCCGCGACCAGTCCTGGTGCAGATACCACCACGTGGTCACGTCGAACTGCGTCATGTAGAGGTAGCCGTAGCCGGCCCAGAGTGAGACGCCGATGATGGCCGGCCAGGCGAACCTGGTGGGCCGGGCGACCAGGAACGGCATGAACCACAGCAGGTATTGGGCGCCCAGCCGGGGCGTCACCACCATGAAGATCAGCAGGATGGCCGTCGTCAGGTCGATCGGGTCGGCCCGCCGCCAGACGATGAGCACCGCGATGACGCACGCGTAGATGAGGTTGGTGCCGAAGGAGGCCAGCTCCGGGATCAGCGCCCAGTCGCCGCCGGTGAACCACGGCGTCCAGCCCCATTCGCCGATGATCGGCCGGATGTCCTGGATGGTGTGGATGACCGCCGGGATCTGGTCGAGCGACGTGCCCGCGAAGACCGGCAGCGTGACCAGGAAGAAGATCGGCACCAGGCCGGTGGTGAACAGGGCGGCGACCCGGGAGCGCAGGTTGGGCAGGAGCAGCAGCATGCCGGGGATCAGCCAGATCGGCCAGCTCTTCGCGCACAACGCCAGGCCCATGAGCAATCCGGCCAGCGCGCCGCGCTTGAGGTTGGCCAGGTCGTCAGCACCGGGCAGGAGGGCGCGGTGCAGCATGCCGCCGCGGCCGATCACGCGCGGGATCGAGGCTCGCATGCCGTACGCCGCCAGGCCGCGGCGCACCTTGGCGACCACGTCGGTGGTCATGCCGGGACGCTCGGGGTCACCGGGGCCACGGGCGACGACGAACGCGGCCACGCCGAACACGAGCGCGACCGGCTCGACCTGGCCGTGGACGCAGGCGATGAGCAGGGCGAGCGGGTTGAGCGCGTACTGCAGGGCGCGCAGCGAGGCCTTGGGGCCGCCGGCCAGCTTGGCCACAAGCGGGATGAGCGCGATGTCCGCGACGACCGTGACCAGGCGCCCCGCGTATTCCCACGGGATGCCGAGCCACAGCAGGATGCCGTAGACGTAGGGGATGGTCGGCAGGAAGTGCCAGCCGCCCTCGCTGGCCAGCACCGGGTCCTCGCCCCGCAGCACGGCCTCGCCCGCGGGCTTGAAGCTCTCCACGAAGTCGACGGGCTGCCATGAATCGATCGCCGAGGTGTACATGATGAGCACCCGCACGGCCACGCCGACGGCGATGGCGACGATGAGCGGGGGCCGCCAATCGCGCCATTGGGCGATGAGAGCGAGCATGACACCGGTGACGAGGACTATCCCCGTGAGGACTGCGTAATCCATGGCGAGATCTAGCCTGCCGCATCCATCCAGGTGCCGCCACCTGGGGTTCCGATTCTTATCCCCGACATGCCGACACGTATCGCGATACGGCATCACTCTATGTGTTCAACTTTTTGCATGGGGGGATCGCAGGTCAACCAGGCACTGGTCAGGCTCTACTTCGAGGTGAGAGATGGGCTGCGCGACCCGGTCGCGGCCTGGGCGAAACTCACAGGGAATTCTCAGCAATACGTCCGGGCGAGAGGCGAGCGACGGGTGCCGCTCGACGACGACACCGCGGCCGAGCTCGCTGCGGCCGCGATCGTGCACACCACCGCACGTCACGGCGCGGAGCGGGTGGCGGCTCTGTCCACCTCGCCGCTGGCGCGGCTGGTCGGCGGGCTCGGCGGCGCGGTGCTGACCGAGCATCCGTGCGCGCCCGAGCAGGTGCTGGGGCCGCGGTTCACCGGCCCGCGGGCCGAGGACTGGGCTCGGGCGGCGTACGTGCTGCTCTGGGGGGAGAACAACCGGCTCGTCCGCACCGCCGACACCCCGTGGGTGATCGCCGGGCGGTACAAGGGGCAGAAGGTGGTCGCGATCGGCACGCATCCGACGCGGTTGTCGGACGAGACGCTGGTCGTGCGCCCGGGCACGGACGGGGCGCTGGCCATGGCCATGGGGCACGTGCTGCTCAAGGAGTTCTACCTGGACCGCATGCCGTTCGCCGAGCACGCCATGCAGCGTACGGACCTGCCGTTCCTGGTGCGACTGCAGCCGAGGCAGGACGCGTACGTGCCGGGCGGGGCGCTCGGGAGGGTCTGCGACCGGCTCACCGTGTACGGCGGCGAGGCCGTCGAGGTGCTGCTGCCGCGCTTCGACGACGGGCCGGGGGTGCTGCGGCGCGGGGTGCCGGTGATGCGGGACGGCGACGACCTGGTGACGACGGTGTTCGACCTGCTGCTGGCCGTCTACGGGGTGACGCGGCCGGGTCTGCCCGGCGAGTGGCCGTCCGGGTACGACGACCGCACCGAGCCGTACACGCCGGCCTGGCAGGAGGCCTGCACCGGCGTGCCCGCGTCGCGCTCGCTGAAGATCGCGCGGGAGCTGGGCGTGACGGCGGAGAAGACCGGCGGGCGGTGCGTGATCGTGCCGGGGCGGCTGGAGACCCCGCACGCCGACACCGCCTACCGGGCGATGCTGGCGCTGCTGGTGCTCACCGGATGCGGCAGCGGATGGGCGCAGGCGGGCGGGTCGGGGATCCCGCTGGTGCCGTACCTGTGCCTGCACGCCTGCGGCGAGGACCGCTCCGACGTGGGCGCGCTCAGCTGGGCGCTGGCCGAAGGGCTGTTCGCGCACCGCACGTCGCGGTCGGTGCTGCTGGAGGCGGTGCGCGACGGCTGGCCCATGGCGCCGCCGCCGCGCGTGCTCGCCCTGCCGCGGCCGATCTACCCGCTGCCGCCCGACGTGGACCTGCTCATCGGGCCCGACGACCACTGCGACCTGTCACCGCCGGACGCCGAACTGGTGGCCGGCGCGCTGGCCAGGCTGGCCGGCCGCCCGGCCGTGGCCGAGCCGGACGGCGACCGGCCGAGCGGCCGGATGCGGCTGCTGGTGGACCACGCCTGGATGCACGAGTACGGCGAGGCCCTGCCGACGTACCGCCCGCCGGGCCTGGGCGTGCCGCTCAAGCCCACTCAGCTCGTCAGGTGAGGGCGTTCAGATAGGCACGATGGCTTCTGGAGAACTCGAATCCGTTGTGCTTGTCCCAGTTGATCGACCAGGTCATCAGCCCTCGCAGGCCGGGGTAGACGCCGCGCGGCCGGTACGTGCCGCAGTTGCTCCCCTTGGCCAGGCAGTCGAACGCCTTCTGCACCTCCGGCACGCTGGTGAACCCGTTGCCGGCGTTGACGGAGGCGGGCAGGCCGATGGCCACCTGCTCCTGGCGCAGCGGCGGGAACACGTTGGCCGGGTTGCCCGTGATCGGGAAGCCGGCGAGCAGCATGTCGGTCATGGCGACGTGGAAGTCGTGCCCTCCCATGAAGTGATATTGGTTGTCGAGTCCCATGATCGGGCCGGAGTTGTAGTCCTGCACGTGGAGCAGGGTCAGATCGTTCCGCATGGCGTGGATGACCGGCAGGTACGACGCGCTCCTGTTGTCGGTCGTGCCGTTCGGCCCGGGGCCGTAGAACTGGTAGCCGAGCTGGACGAAGAACGTCTCGGGCGCCATGGTGAGCACGAATCTCGCCCCGTAGCGGTTCTTGAGGGTCTTCAGCGCCGAGATCAGGTTGACGATGACCGGGGTGGTGGGGCTCGCCAGGTTCGTGTCGCCGGGGTTCAGGTAGAGCGAGTGGCCCTCGAAGTCGATGTCGAGGCCGTCGAGGCCGTACCTGTCGATGATCGCGGAGACGGACTCGACGAACTTGTCGCGCGCGGCCGCGGTCGTGAGCTGGACCTGGCCGTTCTGGCCGCCGATCGAGATCAGCACCTTCTTGCCCTGGGCCTGCTTGGCCTTGATGGCGGCAATGAAGTCCGCCTCGGGCTCGACGTTCGGGCACTCGGCGACCGGGCACTGGCGGAAGCGGATGTCGCCTGACGTGACCGACGTCGGCTCGCCGAAGGCGAGGTTGATGACGTCCCACTCGTTGGGCACATCGCTCATCCGGATATATCCGGACCCGTTGGCGAACGACGCATGCAGGTACCCCACCAGCACCCGCTTCGGCAGCCCTCCCCCGCCTCCGCCGCCGCTGGTCGTGGTGCCGCTGACCGAGGCGGAGTAGGCCGAGCAGTTGCCCGCGGCGTCGCACGCGCGGACCCGGAAGCCGTACGCGGTGTTCGCGGTGAGGCCGGTGGCGGTGTGGCTGGTGGCGGTGGTCGTGGCCGGCGTGCCGTTGTCCCTGGACACCTCGTAGCGGGCGACTCCGACGTTGTCCGTCGAGGCCGACCAGCTCACGGTGAGGCTCGACGAAGTGGCGCCGCCGACCGCCACGTTGCCGGGAACGGCCGGGGCCTGCGTGTCCGGCGTGCCACCCGGGCCGTCGAGGACCACATCGTCGGCCAGATAGGCGCCCTGGCCGTACCAGCCGTTGACGTAGATCGTCACGGACGTGGCGGAGCCGGTCGTGAAGGACGTCTTCAACTGACTCCACGCCGCACCCGGCGCGCCCCACGTGCTGGCGTCGACGCCCGTGCCGGTCGCCCCGAGGAAGACGTAATTGCCTTGCACCCAGCCGGACAGCTGGTAGGCGGTGTTCGGCTGGACAGTGACGGTCTGCTGGCAGCGAGCGGTGTCACTGCCCGCCGGGGTGGCCTGGAGCGCCCGCGCGCCGCCGTGCACGGGCGACGTCACGGCCTGCGCGCCCGAGGACGCCGAGCAGGTCCAGCCGGACAGGCCGGACTCGAAACCCGGATTTGTCAGGATATTGGCCGCGTAGGCCGGGGAGGCGTGGAGCGCGGTGAAGATCAAGGCCAGCGCGGCCGCTGCTGCTCGGAGTTTCATGGGGGGTGCTCCTCACAAGGGCCCGCCCCCGGAGGCGACGGGGGCGGGCCGGGTCGTGGCTCAGAAGCCGGCGGTGATCCTGGTGAACTCCCAGTCGGCCTGGTTGATGCCGCTGCAGTTCGACACCACGCCGCCGCCCGGGCAGGGACGGTCGCGGTTGACGGACCAGTACGCGAACCTGGTCAGGCCCTTGGACCTGGCCCAGTCACGGATCTGCGTCCACGTGGCAGGGGTGGTGAGCTCCTGCTGGTCGGACAGGCCGTTCATGCCGGAGATGCCCATGCGCGCGTACGCCTGCGCGTCGGTCCAGCCGAACGCGTTCTTCAGCGCGTTCTTCAGCCCCTCAGAGGCGTTGACCGTGTCCTGGTAGATGTTGGAGCTGCCGAAGTCGAACGGCATGATCGTGTAGTTGTCGATCGGCACGCCCAGCGCCCTGGACTGGTTGATCAGCCGGATGCCGTGGGCGTTCGGGCCGGTCCTGGTGGTGCCGAAGGTGACGACGACCTTGACGTTCGGGTTGTTCTGCTTGACGATCTTGAGCCCGTTCAGGATGCGGTCCTGCACGGTGTAGTTCTCGAACTCGTCGGTGTTCTCGATGTCGAAGTCCACGACGGCAGGGCCGACGGCGTTGATGACCTGCTGCACCGCGTTCGCGAACGCCTGCGGCGTGGAGCAGTTGGGGCCGAGCTTGTTGCCCGACCAGCCGCCGAAGGAGATCTGGACGTTGCCGCCCTTGGACTTGATCGTGTTGATCGCCTGCTGGTCGGCGCCGCCGGTCAGCGGCCGGTTGCCGTCCCAGGCCGGGGTGCAGCCGCCGCTGGACAGGATGAACGCCATCGTGAACGACCTGACGCCGGTCGCGTCCATCACGGTGCCCGGGTTGGGCGGGTTGCCCCAGCCCATGTAGAGGTAGGGGGCGCCGGCCATCTTGGTGGGATTGGTGGGCGGCGGGCCCGAGGAGGTGGTGGCGGTCACGGAGTTACTCGCGCCCGACAGGTTCCCGGCCGCGTCGCGGGCGCGCACGGTGTAGGTGTAGCCGGTCGAGGGGTTCAGGCCGGAGTCGGTGTACGTGGTGCCGGTGGCGGTGCCCACGTGCGTGCCGCCGCGGTAGACGTTGTAGCCGCTCACGCCCACGTTGTCGGTGGAGGCGTTCCACGCCAGCGAGACGCTGCTGGAGGTGACGCCGGTCGAGCGGAGGCTGCCGGGCACCGACGGCGCGGTGGTGTCGCCGCCTCCCCCGGTGCCGGCCTTCCAGAGGGCGGGCACGTTCGGCGGCTCCCAGCCGGGCTGCGAGGTGTGGGCCTGGAGGCAGACGTAGTCGACGCCGTTGTAGGTGACGACCGCACCCACGGCGTACGAGGTCCACGGGGCCCAGGCGGCGGCCATCTGCTGCACCGCACCGTGGGCGGCGGGGGCGATGGTGAGGAGCCCGGCGCCGGTCAGGGCGAGGGCCATGCCGGCCAGTAACGCGGTCAGTTTCTTGCGCAATCTCATGGCATCCCCTGGAGGTGCGGCTTGACGGTCTTGGAGAAGGACCAGTTGTTGCTGGCGTCCCAGTTGATGGACCAGGTCATCGCGCCCCTGATGTCCGGGTAGGCGCGCGGTGGCACGAAGGTCCCGCAGTTGGTCCGCTTGGCCAGGCAGTCGAGTGCCTGGTTGACGAGGGAGGGTGACACGACGCCGCCGCCCGCGGCGCCCGGCCCGGCCGGCAGGCCCAGCGCCACCTGGTCGGGGCGCAGGCCGTTCTCGAGCTGGATGCAGGCCAGCGCGGTGATGAAGTTGAGGGTCCCCTGCGTGTACGCGAAGGACTGGTCGCAGCCGAGCATGGTGCCGGAGTTGTAGAACTGCGTGTGGACGACGGTGAGGATGTCCTTGATCGACAGGGCGAGTTTGAAGTACTCCATGCCGGTCGACTGCATGTCGATGGTCTGCGGGGCCATCGTGATGATCAGGTCGGAGCCGGCCTTCGCGCGCAGCGCCCGGAGCGCCTGGGCCATGTACGTGGCGTTGAGGCCGTTCTCCAGGTCGATGTCCACGCCGTCGAAGCCGTAGCTCTGCATGAGCGCGTACACGGAGTCGGCGAACCTGGTGGCCGCCGCGGCGCTGGCGACCTGCACCCGCCCGGCCTCGCCGCCGACGGACAGGATGACCTTCTTGCCGCGCTGGTGCAGGGCCTGCACGTCGGCCTTGAACTGGGCGTCGGTGTAGCCGCCGACCGCCGTGGCCAGGCCGGGGTCGACCGCGAAGACGACCTCGCCCGCGGTGGCCGTGGCCTCGCCGAACGCGATCGCGACCAGGTCGTACTCCGTGGGCACGGCCGAGAGCTTGAGCTCGGTCGCGGCGTTGACGAAATTGTGCCAGTAGCCGGTGAGGAAGTGCTTGGGCAGCGTCCCACCGCCGCCCGTGCAGCCGGCCGTGGTGGCGCTGACGGGGTCGCCGGCGGCCGACTCGCCCTGAGCGTTGTACGCCTTGACGGTGTAGGTGTGGGTCGTGCACGCGGCCAGGCCTGAGAGCGTCGCGCTGGTGCCGGCGACCTGGGCGCGCTGGGTGGAGCCCTCGTACACGCGGTAGCCGGTCACCGTGCCCGACGACGCTCCCCAGGTGAGCGTGATGGAGCTGCTGGTGCTGGTGGCGGAGGCGGCGCCCGGCTTGCCGGGCACCCCGGGCTGCTGGCCGCCGCCGTCGCACGTGGCGCCGTTCAGCGTGCAGCCGGTGATGCCGGGGAAGTTGCCCGGGCTGCCGTTGAAGCCGAAGCTCACGCTGGCGCCCGCGGCCAGCGCCGGTGCCCAGCTCGGGTTGGTGAACGTGTAGTGCTGGCCGTTGCGGGTCATGACCGCGTCCCACGCGGACGGGATCGAGTAGCCGGCCGGGACGTCGAACTGCACGTTCCAGCCGTTCATGGAGGTGGTGGTGCCGTTGGTGACGGTGACCTTGCCCTCGAAGCCTGAGCCCCAGTCGGAGACCTTGACGAAGGTCGCGGTGGCGGCGGCCGCCTGGGCGGGCGGCGCGGCGAGCAGGCTCAGGGCGAAGGTCGCTAACGCCACGAGGATCGCGCGGTGTTTCACGGGCTTCTTCCTTTGGGGGGTGACGTGCCGCACGGCTCGTGCCGGGGGGTGAGAGCGCGAGCCGTACGGCACGGGCACAGGCCCAGGGTCAGGGCTTTGCGGGGGTTGTAAGGTTCTGTCTGATGAAAGATTACTTTTAGGAAAGTTTCCTAAGAGTTGTCGCGATCGTAGCTTTGACATGCGGCCCTTACAAGACCCAAAACACGGCTCCGCCGTACGAGAGAGCAATCCCGTACGGCGGAGCGCGGCGCGTTCTACGGTTGCTGGGTGATCCTGACGTCGTCGACGCCGGCCTCGACCAGGGAGGCAGTGGAGGCGTCGGCGGCGTCGATGAGGATGCGGACCGTCTGGCCCGCGAAGGCGTTCAGGCTCGCGGTGGCCGTGGCCCAGGAGCCGTTGCGGTTGGTGGCCGCGCCTGCCTGCTGGAACACCGTGGCCGTGGTGTTGCCGACGACGCGGACCCTCAGGTAGTCGGCGCTGGAGGAGTTCGAGCCGTGCGCCAGATACCACGACAAAGACAGGTTGAGCGCGCCCGCCGAAGGCAGCGTGATCGGCGGCGACTGGATCGAGGTGACGCCGCCGTCGATGTCGTAGGCGCCTGCCGACGAGCCGGCCGGTCTGCCGGTCACCAGGTCGTTCGTGCCGCTGACCGTCGTGCCCAGTTGCTTGGCGCCCGAGGACGTGGTGGCCTCGGGGTCGCCGCGCTCCCACTGGCCGAGCGTGGCGGTGTCGGTGCCGTTCGGGTTGGCGGTCCAGCCGGTCGCCGTCTCGAAGGTGTCGGAGTAGACGGTCACCGGGGGGTTGCCGGTGCCGCAGTACTGGGCCTCCTTGCCGATGATCCGGTAGACGCAGTCGGAGTACTCCAGGAAGCGGAGCACGGCCTCCCTGTTGCGGGTGGTCTGGGGGCCGATCTGCTCGTCAGGTGGATAGAAGCCGGGGCTGGAGCCGGTCGGATACATCTCGAACGTGAAGCTGAAGATCTTGTAGACGCCCCACATCCAGTCGTCGATGGTGCCGTCCGTGATGTAGAGGTCGCTGGCCTGCTCGGGCGTGTAGCCGTTGGTGGAGGCCATGTTCTGGCCGAGCGTGGCGTGCGCGTCCCGGTCGTCCTGGGTCAGGCCGGGGGCGGTGTCGTTGAAGGTGTAGCCGTAGGGCCACAGGATCAGCTCGCTGTAGGTGTGCCAGTCGATGTGCGTCTTGAGCTGCTGAACGCCGCCGACGACGCGGCTGCGTACCCAGTTGGCCGCCGCCCTGACCTCGGGCGCCGACTCCGCGCTCGCGCCGCGGTAGGTGTCGCTCGACGGCGTGCCGGAGGAGCCGCCGCAGCAGCCCCAGTTGTAGGCCCAGTTGCGGTTCATGTCGGTGCCGACGGCCGTCGAGCCGGAGTTGGGCTGCCGGTTCTTGCGCCAGGAGCGGTAGGTGCCGGTGGCGATGTCGTACTCGCCGCCGTCCGGGTTCATGTCGGGCATGATCCAGATTTCCCTGGAGTTGACCAGGTTCGTGATCCTGGAGTCGGTGCCGTAGTTGTCGGCGAGCAGGTGCATGATGTACAGCGCCATCTCGACCGTCAGGTGCTCGCGGGCGTGCTGGTGCGCGGTGAAGAGCACCTCGGGCTCGGCCTCGTCGGCGCCCACGTTGTCGCTGATCTTGATGAGCCGCAGCGCCCTGCCCTCGTAGGAGGTGCCGTACGTCGTCTGGCTGACGATGTTCGGATGGGCCGCGACCAGGGCGTTGATGTTCGCGGTCATTTCCGCGTAGTTGTGGTAGGCGGAGTCCGCCGGCGGGAAGTCAAACGCGCCGGCGGACGGGGGTGTCGGGCGCGGGACCTCCGCAACCCGGTAGCCGAGCCGCTTGATGGCGGCGACCTCGGCTTCCGTGGCCGTGACCAGGACGGAGTCCGCGGTCACCTCCTCGATGGCCGCGCCGGTGGCGGCGACCGCGCTGCGTTGCTGCGCCGTGGCCGGACCCTGCACGCGGTACTGCTTGTTCGGCGGTGGCTCGGCGGATGCGCCCGCTCCTGTCATCCCGGTGAGGGTGATCAGGCTGAGGGCGGCCAGCAGGATGACTAATCGGCGTTTCACCACGTCCTCCTCAGGCGCTCGGGACTCGGATGTTGACCGGCGCCTGAACTGAGAGTGAAGACATGACGTTCCCTCGGATAGACCCAAATTTCGGGAGATGCCAGGGCGGTGCACCCGCGCGCCAGGACCGCCGGCCAGGGCGGTGGGGACCTGGCCGGCGTGCCGAGACGTCAGAAGTCGTCGGGGGTGCGGATGCGGTCGCGGACCCAGACGCCGGCCGGCTTGAGCCGGGAGGTGCCGGCGAAGGGTCCGCTCGGGCAGGTGCCCTCGGTGAAGACGGCGCCTGAGCGGAAGTCGTCCGAGAAGTTCCAGTTCACCCAGCTGATCTTCTTCTGCGCCATCAGATCCAGGTACTGCTGTGCCCGGGTGAAGTTGTTCGACCCGTCGCCGGAGGCGGTCTGGGTGCCGAACTCCGTGACGAACATCGGGATCCGGTCGGCCGCCCTGGACAGCGCGTTGAGGTATTCGGTGCCGTGGGACGCCGCGTAGAAGTGGAAGGTGTACATGATGTTGGTCGCGTTGACCGGGTTGTTGATCACCTCGGTCTCGCTGGCGCCGTCGGAGACGCCCAGGGACGACCAGGCGCGGGTGCCGACCAGGATGGGGGTCTCCGGGTCGTACTGCCTGATCACGGGGATGAGCTGGTGGGCGTAGTTCCTGATCGTGGACCAGGAGACGCCGTTGGGCTCGTTGGCGATCTCGTAGAGGAGGTTGTTCTTGCCGTTGTGCCGCTGGGCGATCTCGGTGAAGAACGTCCTGGCGCGCGACAGGTTGTAGTTCGGGTCACCCGGGGTGAGCATGTGCCAGTCGACGATGGCGTACATGCCGCGCGCCGTGGCCTGTTCGATCAGGTTGTGCACCCGGTCGGTGAACAGGCGCGGGTTGGTCTCGTACCCGTCCTCCTGGATGTACATGGAGATGCGCAGGACGTCGGCCTTCCAGTCGCCGGCCAGGGCGTCCAGTGAGGCGGTGTTGAGGCACTGGTAGTACCACTGCAGGCCGTGCGAGCTCATGCCGCGGAGCTGGATCTCCTTGCCCTGCTGGTTGCAGAGCTTGATCCCGCAGACCCGCAACTGCCCGTTGGCCTGCACGGGTGTGCCGCCGGTCGACGGGGTGCCGAGCACCAGGCGGTCGAGGTTGGGGCCGCCGTTGGCGGTGGTGGCGGTGGCGCGGACGGTGTTGGCGCCGGCGTTCAGTGTCGTGGTGAGCGTGGTCTCCTGCCAGGTGGCCCAGGCGCCGGTGCCGGGGAAGTCCCGGTTGGTGGTGGCGCCGTTCACGGCGATGGCCATCGGGCGGTTGGTGGTGGTGCCGTTGGCGTACCGGAAGGTCAGGGTGGCGGGTCCGGCGGTGGCGGCGGTGACGGTGAACTCGACGTACGAGCCGGTGGCGTTGGCGTAGTTGACGAAACCGGTGCCGCTGTAGCCGGCGTGGTTCGACTCGACCGCGCCCTGGGAGATCGTGGCGTTCTCGGCCTCGTACGTGGTGGCCGCCTGGGCGGGGGCCGCGTGTAAGCAGGCGACGACGAGCGCGGCCAGCGTGGCGAGCCGCAGGGTTCGAAGCATGGGCGAGCGCTCCCCATTTCATTAGGAAACTTTACTAACGAACAAGGGGAGCGTAGATGCCCTGCCTGTCAGGCACAAGGCCCAAAATTGACTCGGCCCGGTCAGGCCAGAAACCCGTCCTGCCCGTTCGCGCCGAGCGCCGCCACCGTCAATGGGCGTCAGCTGTCCGACGCGCTCGAGCGTCTCGTCAGGGGCGCCGCCGCCCCGGCCAGCAGCGTCAGCCCGGTGGGATCATGGCGCGCCCGCCGCTGAGCCGGTCCAGCGTCGCCAGCCGTTTGGCCAGCACGACCGGGCTGTGGAACAACGCGTCCACAACGCTGGTGCCGAGCCGGATCGTGCTGGTCTTCGCGGCGACGTACGCGAGCGTCTCCAGCGGGTCGTAGACGTCGGCGTTCTCGGCGGGCAACGGGATGACCTGGTCGGTGCCCGCGAGGCGTGGCTCAAGGGGCTCCCTCCGACAGCGAGGGCGCGCTGATGTCGGCGACCGCGTTCGGGCACGCGGGCATGGGCGGGTCGGTCGGGTTCTGCGATCCCGCGGCCCGGCCGGCCTTCGGCTACACCATGAACAAGCAGGGCCCCGGGCTGGGCATCAACCCGCGCGGGGCAGGCCATGGTGGACGCGACCTATCGGACATTGGGCTATCAGCAGGTCAGGGGCGGAGGCCTTTGGTACATATAGCCCCATGTTCTTTGGCATAACCGACTTCTGGGCCTATGTGATCGGCGCCTTCCTGATCGTCCTCCTGCCCGGCCCCAACTCCCTCTACGTCCTCAGCTTCGCCGCCCAGCACGGCGTGCGCCAGGGCTACCGGGCCGCGGCAGGCGTCTTCGCCGGCGACACGGTGCTGATGATCCTGTCCGCCGCCGGCGCCGCGTCCCTGCTGCGCTCGAATCCGGCGCTGTTCACGATCGTCAAGTACGCGGGCGCCGGCTACCTGGCCTGGATCGGCTTCCAGATGATCAGGGGCGCCTGGAAGTCGTGGCGCGCCGGAGCGGCCGAGAAGGCGCCGACGCCGGTGGAGCACCAGCCGCGCCCGTTCCGCAAGGCGCTCACGATCAGCCTGCTGAACCCGAAGGCGATTCTGTTCTTCGTCTCGTTCTTCGTCCAGTTCGTGGACCCGGCCTACCAGACGCCGGCGCTCTCCTTCCTGATCCTCGGCGCGGTGGTCCAGATCTTCAGTTTTCTCTACCTGACGTCACTGATCTTCGGCGGAACGTTCCTGGCCGCTCAGTTCCGCCGGCGCAGGCGGCTGAGCACCGGTCTGACCTCGTGCGTCGGCGCCGTCTTCGTGGGCTTCGGCGCGAAATTGGCCACCGCTTCACTCGGCTGAAAGCCTGGTTCAAGGCTCTGGTGATTTCGTTAGAAACAGATGGAACGTGCACAAAGAGGCGGTCGCACCACTGCGGCTCGGGTACGGTAGGCCACCGGCGTGCTTCCCGGGACGCAGGGATCGCCGCATGGGTTAGTGCGTGCGGTCCATCTGGATAGCCTGGTCCCTCGAAGCCCGGGTAGTCGCTGATCGTCGGCCTATCTGCGGAGCAGCCTTGAACCATCCGCCCGTCACCCTCCCACGCCTCACCGCGCTCGCCCGGCAGGCGGCACCCAAGCTGCTCGAAGGCGTCGTGGCCCCGCTCGCGGTCTTCTACCTGGCCATGGTCGTCCTCGGATTCAAGTGGGCGCTCGTGGCGACCGTCGCCTGGGTCTATCTCGGCGTGGGGTGGCGGCTGGTCAGGCGGGTCAAGGTGCCGGCGACGATGTGGCTGGCGTCGTTCGCCATCACGATCCGGGCGCTGGTGTCGTTCTGGACGGGCAGCTGGATGTGGTTCTTCATCCAGCCGGAGATGGGCACGATCTGCATCAGCATGGCCTTCCTCGCCTCTGTGCGGCTGAACAAGCCGCTCGTGCAGAAGCTCACGCTCGACTACATCCATCTGCCCTCGGCGGTGCTCAAGCACGAGCGGATCCGCAGGTTCTTCGCCAGGATCACGCTCCTGTGGGCGTTCGTGCTGCTGATGAACTCGACGTTGAGCATCGCCCTGGCCGTCTACGAGTCGCTGGCCGGGTCGCTGGGCGCGTTCATGATCATGCGGACGTCAGCGGTGGCCGTGATCAGCGGTTGTGCGATCGCCTTCTCGATCTTCGCCTTCAAGCGGGTGCTGCGCCGGCTGCACGTGGCCCACGTCTGACCGCTCGGCCAGCAGGAACGCCCCGCACATCCCCATCACCAGGCCGGTCAGCATGCCGAACAGGTCGGCGAGCCCGGCTCCGCCGCCCCCCAGCGGCCCGTCACCGGTCGAAATGATCATGATGTAGAAGCTGTTGGCGAACAAGGCGCCCGAACCGAGCCAGGCGACCACGAGAGGCCGCCAGAACGGGCCGGATCCGCGCCGCTCGACGACAACGAGGAACGCGGCGGCGCCGGCGATGGCGATCACGCCCTTGACGCCGTTCTGGACGCCCTCGGCGACAGGCGTGCCGGCGAACGCCGAGAAGATCCTGACACCGCCGACCACCGTTGCCACCAGCAGCGCGCCACGGGCCACGACGGTCTGGAACGGCCTGGTAGGGCTGGCGAACGGGTGGTCGAGCCGGGTGGTGAACACGCCCGGCCACCGGTCCCGGGCATAGAAGGCGAAGGCCGCCATCAGGGCGACGCCTTGGGTGATGAATCCGCCGTAGACCATGAGGTACACCCACGGCCGGATGGGCCCGGCGCCGGTGAAGACCGTGGCTCCGCTCATCAGCAGCACCAGCGGCGTCGTGAGGGCGATCTGGAACAGCAGGCCCGTGCCCACCCACAGCGGCAGCAGCACCAGCCAGGCCGGCAGCCGCATTCCCCACCGCATGGCGAGGCCCAGCGCCAGCATCAGGCCCACGAACTCCAGGCCGAAGGTGGCCGCGTTGGCCGCGATCATCGACGGATCGCGCATCAGCGCGGGGTCGGTCACTCCTATGGAGCCGCCGGTCAGCCAGAGGATCTTCAAGGTGAGGTAGGGGAGCATGGCGGCGATCGCGATGATCGCGGCCGTGACCCGCCCTATCCCTGCTTTGCGTTCATTCATGCTCCGAGCTTCGCGGGCCGGACGCCTGGTCCCCTCCCGAGCGGCGGGGATCTTCCTCCCCCGTACGGGGGAGCTCGACGGCCAGCTCGAAGCCGCCCGCGGCGGGCCCGGCGGTCAGCGTGCCGCCCACCAGGCGTACGCGTTCCCGCAGCCCCGTCAGCCCCGAGCCGCCGGGCCGGGCGGTGGGGCGGGAGCTCGCCGGCCCGTTGCGCACGCTCACGCGGTGAGGCGTGACCGTGACGTGGACGGCGGCCCCAGGGGCATGTTTGGCGGCGTTGGTGAGCCCTTCCTGGACCACGGCACGCGCCAGGCCGGGGATCGTTCCTCCGGCCAGGTCGAAGGTGATCGTCATGCCCGAGTCCCTCGCCCGCCGCACCAGCTCGGGCACGTCCTCGTCCACGGGCGACAGCGGCGGCGCGTCGGAGTCCTCCCGCAGGAACCCGATGATCTGCCGTAACCGCTCCGTGGCGTCCGCCGCCGCCACCCGCAACTCCCCCGCGGCCTTGGCCTGCGCGGGATCGAGCCCGGGAGCCAGCTCCAGCCCTGCGGCCCGGACCGCGATCAGCGCCAGGTCGTGACCGAGCGAGTCGTGCATGTCCCTGGCGATCCTGGCCCGCTCCCGCAGCCGGGCCTGCGCCTCGGCCGACAGCCTGGCCTGCCGCCGCTGCTGCAACAATCCACGTCGCAGCAGCCCCAGCAGGTACGGCACGAGGTAGGTGCCGATCAGGCCGGTCACCATCGCCACCCACAGGCCCAGATCGCCGCCCATGGCCAGCACCGAGATCACGCCGAACGCCGCGATCACGCAGAACGCCGCGAGCGCCGGCCACATCCTGATCAGCCGCCGGCCCGTGAGGTAGGCGTACCACATGACGAACGGCGAGGTGGGCAGCAGCGGGAGGATCTTCACGTTGCGCCTGGGCACCAGCCAGCTCAGGTCCACCGTGGCGAACCCTTCGCTGAACCGCCACGGCCCGAGTGGCAGCAGCAGCACCAGAGCGGCCAGGGGCCAGCGCCGCCCGACCAGCACCGCCACCGCGCCGAGCGCCACCCGGGGCACGGTCACCATGCCGAACGCGGCCGGGTCCCTGAGCGGATCGGGCCCCATGCTGGCGATGAACATGCCGAGGACCAGCCAGAGCAGCAGGTCGCAGACCACCTGACGGCGGCTCTCCCGGCGCAGCAGGCGCAGATGCTTCACCGCACCGACGTTATCCCCGCTCGATCGATGCGCGACCTCCTCCCAAGGGAGGAGACGACCTTGACGAAGGTAAGGGGGTAGAGCGGAGGCACCTGTCCAGGTATGGCTAGCACCACCCCGAAAGGGCCTACCTCCACTCCTGCGTCCAGCTGCCCGAACCGGTTGGATCGATGGTGTCACCCGGAAATCGCGTCCCCGACCCCGACCAAAGTCGGGGGTGGTGCCTGCCGATCGTCCGATGTGCCATGACCTGCGGAGTTTCTACCTTCAAGGGGTACCGGCCCTGACCCGCATAGGGGATGGGTCCGCGTTCGACCCGGGGCATCCCCGATGTCCCGGACCCGCTCGCACCGAGACGCTGTGTGAGTGCCCTAAAGATCGGAGTACACGCTCATGTCGCACGCCATTCTCGACCTGGTCCACCAGGCGATGTCGTCACCGTGGTTATACGTGGCGCTGTTCGCCTTGGCCCTGCTCGACGGGTTCTTCCCCATCGTGCCGGCCGAGACGTCGGTGATCACGGCGGGCGTCTTCGCCGCGTCCGGGGAGACGAACCTGGCCTTGGTGATGGTGGTCGCGGCGCTCGGCGCGTTCGCGGGTGATCACATCTCCTATCTGATCGGCAACAAGTCCGGAGGCAGGCTCCGGAACAAGAAAGCGTTCGTCTGGGCACGCGACGCCCTGGCGGAGCGGGGTGGGCTGGTCCTGGTCGTGGCCAGGTACATCCCCGGCGGGCGGACGGCGACCACGCTCACCATGGGCGCGGTACGCCACCCGCTGCGCTCGTTCACGTTCTTCGACGCGATCGCGGCGAGCTCCTGGGCCGTGTACTCCGGCCTGATCGGGTTCTTCGGCGGCATGGCGTTCGAGAACGACCCGATCAAGGGACTGCTGCTCGGCCTGGGCATCGCGCTGTCCGTCACGGGGGTGGTGGAGCTCGTGAGATGGCTCAGGAAACGACGCGCCATCCAAGCTTCCCCAGAACGTCTTCCAGCGGACACGTCCGTTTGACACAACCTGGCAACCATCCGTCTGAAAGGAGTGCGCATGACTGTGCTGGCCGCGGTGATCGCCCTGGTCGGTTCGCTGTTCTTCGCGCTCGGAGCCGCCGTGCAGCAGTTCGAGGCGGTGGACTCGGCCAAGCCGGGCCTGCTCGCCCTGCTGCGGAAGCCGCGCTGGCTGCTCGGCGGCGCGTCCATCCTGGCGGGTGGCGGCCTGCACATCGTCGCGCTCGGACTCGGCCCGCTGACCATCGTCCAGCCGATGGGCGTGGCCAGCCTGCTCTTCGCCCTTCCCCTCGCCGCCACCCTGCACGGGCGCAAGCCCTCCCGCCAGGAGCTGGGCGCGGCGGCGGTGGTGGCGGGCGGTCTGATCGTCCTGGTCCTGATGGTCCCCGAGTCGGAGGGACCCACCTACCTCAGCCCGAACGGCGTGCTCACGCTGCTGGGAGTGTCGGGCGTCGCCGCGGTGCTGCTGTGGGCCGGCTCCCGGGTGGCCTCGCCCGCGGGCCGGGCGGCACTGCTGGCGACCAGCTCAGGCGTGCTGTACGGCGCCACGGCCACGCTCATGCGGGTGCTCGTGGACGGCACGTGGAACTGGTGGTACCTGCTGGCGTTGCCGGTGCCCGCGCTGCTGGCGCTGGTGATGTTGCAGCGGGCCTACGCCGTCGGGCACTTCGGCGTCTCCTTCGCCTCGCTGCAGATCGCCGACCCGCTGACCGCGGTGGCGTTCGGCGCGCTGCTGCTCGGCGAGCCGCTGCCGACCGGGATCGCCCCGATCGCAGCGGCCGCGCTCACCGCCGCAGGCACCGTCGCCCTGGCCCGGACCAGCCCCTTGGAGGCCCGCAACGAGCTCGCTTGATCCCACATTCGCCTGCTTCGTTTCTTTCGGCCCCGTTCGTCTTCCGGCCCTCCCCCGGCCGGGTTCTCGTGTGAATCTGGAGTCACCGTCATGGCCATGCCCCTGCACAGCGTTACCGCCCGAGCCGATCTCGCCCCCGCGCCCGAGCGTCCTCGCCGGGTGCTGATCTCAACCGATACCTATCCCCCCGACGTGAACGGCGCAGCCTACTTCACCCATCGCCTGGCCACGGGCCTGGCCGCCCGCGGCAACGAGGTGCACGTGGTCTGCCAGTCCCAGCTCGGCCCGGCCAGCGCCGACGTGGTGGACGGCGTGATCGTGCACCGGCTGCGCTCGGCCCCGATCCCGGTCCACCCGACCATGCGGTTCACCGTGCCGACCCGGCTCGACCGGCTGATCGCCGACGTCAAGCCCGACGTGCTGCACACCCAGGGTCACTTCGTGGTCGGGCGGGCCGCGATCGCCGCCGCCCGCCGCGCCGGCGTGCCGGTCGTGGCGACCAACCACTTCATGCCCGACAATCTCTTCCAGTTCTGCCACATCCCGGACCGGCTGCGGGCCAAGGCGGGCCGGCTCGCCTGGCGTGACTTCAACCGGATCTTCAACCGGGCCGATCACATCACCACGCCCACCCCGCTGGCCGCCAAGCTCCTCTCCGAGCAGGGGTTCGCTCGTGACGTCGAGCCGGTGTCCTGCGGGATCGACCTGGGCAGGTTCCACCCGCACGCCGAGCCCAAGGCGTGGGCGCGCAAGTTGTTCGACCTGCCCGACCGGCACACGATCCTGTTCGTCGGCCGTCTGGACGAGGAGAAGCGCCTCGACGAGCTGGTGCGCGCGCTGCCCCTCGTGCTCAACGAGACCGATGCCCAGGTGGCGCTCGTCGGCAAGGGCAACCAGCGTGCCGAGCTGGAGAAGCTGGCCAAGCGCATCGGGGTGGCCGAGCGGGTGTTCTTCCTCGGCTTCGTGCCGGACGAGAGCATGCCGCAGGCGTACGCGGCGGCTGACGTGTTCGCCATGCCGGGCATCGCCGAGCTGCAGAGCATCGCCACGCTGGAGGCCATGGCCACGGGCCTGCCCGTGGTGGCCGCCGACGCGATGGCGCTGCCGCACCTGGTGGACGGCAACGGATACCTGTTCCAGCCCGGCGACGTGGTGGCGCTGGCCAGACACCTGAGCGGCATCCTCGCCGACGAGGACCTGCGGGCCAGGCTCGGCAAGACCAGCAGGGAGCTGGCGCTCACCCACGACGACCAGTCGTCGCTGGCCCGGTTCGAGAAGATCTACGACGAGGTGGCGCGATGACCCCACGGCAGAGCGTCTGGGGCACCTTACTCGGCACGGTCGTGTCGGCGTGCGCGCTGGCGTACGCACAGGTCGCCCTGCCCGCTCAGCCGCTGCTCAGCGACTACGCGCTCGTCTCCGGCGGGCTCGTGCCGGTGCTGATCGGGATGCTGGCGCTGGCGGGGGCGTGCCTGTGTCTCGCGTACGGGCTGGCGGCGGCCGACCCGGCGCGTACGGCGGCCACGCGGGTGTTGCTGCTGGCCGGGGCGGCGGGGCTGATGATGAGCGCGATCTTCCCCACCGATCCCGGCACGTCCCAGGTCGGCTCGCTGTCCGGGGAGATCCACCGCTGGTCGGCGGCCGTGGTGTTCACCGCACTGCCGGTCGCCGGCTGGTCCCTGGCCAGGGGCCGGGCGACCGCGCCGCGCTGGAACGCGGTCCGGGCCATGAGCGTGACCTCGGCGCTCACGCTGGCGGTGTACCTGGCGGCGCACCCGGTCTCCATCACCTCGCCGCTGATCAACGGCGTGGCCTACTACGGGGCGCTCGAACGTGCCGTGGTGCTGGCCGACATGGTGCTCATCATGGTGATGGCGCTGGCGTTCACCGCCGGCCGGCGGACCGCGATGGCCACCGGGACCGCGCCCGCCGAGCCCGCCGCCGAGACCGCAGGGCCCGAGCAGGAGCGGCTGGCCGCGTGACCGAGCACGCTTCGACCGCCGCCGAAAGGACCTCCTTCTAACGTGGTTCCCATGCACGTCACACGCCTTGCCGAAGCCAGAACGGTTCTCACCGACACCCGATACGTGCCGGCTCCCGTGCCCCAGGACGGCAGGGAGGGGACGCTCGCGTGGTTGCGGGGGCAGGTGTCGCGGTTCAGCACCGGTGACACGCACGCCCGGCGCCGCCGCGCGGTCGTCGAGCGGCTGGCCGCGATCGACCCCGCCGGCCTCCGGTCCGCGGCCAGGGCCATGACCGTGGAGCGGGGCGGGACGTGGCGGGGCGTGCCGGCGCAAGTGCTCGGGGCCGCGCTCGGCGTCAAGGACACGACCGCCGTCCCCGCCGCGGCGAGCGGCTACCTGACGGGCGAGGCGGGCCCGGAGGCCGACGCCGCCGTCGCCGCTCTGCTCGACCAGGCCGATCTCCCGGCCGTCACTCTGCTTCTGCAGGCACACGCCGCCACGGAGGGCCTCATCGAGAACGCACTCACGCACGTCACCTGGGACAGCGGCCGACCGTCCGCCCAGCGCTTGTCCGCCGCGCCTCGCAGCGCCCGGACCGGCATCGACGTCGAGGCCCTGCTGCACGAGACGCTCCGGCACGATCCGCCGCTCAAGGCCACACGCCGGCTGGACACCCGCACCGGCGACGAGGTGACGATCGACCTGGTCGCCGCGAACCGGGACCCCGACGTGTTCCCCGATCCCGACCGGTTCGACCCGACGCGAGGCCCGGCCCCGCACGTGACGTTCGGCCACGGCGTCCGCCCGTGCCCCGCCCCCGGCCACGCGCTCGCCCTGGCCGCCGGCGTGCTGGAGGGACTGCTGTGAATTTCCGCGACCTGCACCGCCCCGGAAACCCGCTGCTGCTGCCCAACGCGTGGGACTACGGCTCGGCCGCCGTCCTGGCCGCGCAGGGCTTCCCGGCCATCGGCACGACCAGCCTCGGCGTGGCCTCCGTGTACGGCAAACCGGACGCGGCCGGCGCCACCAGGGCCGAGACGATCGAGCTGGCGGAGTTGATCAAGGACCTCGGCGTCATGGTCACCGTGGACGTCGAGGGCGGCTTCAGCGACGATCCGGCCGAGGTGTCCGACCTGGTGGCGAGTCTGGCCGCACTCGGCGTGGCCGGCGTCAACCTGGAGGACGGCCGCCCCGACGGCACGTTGCGCCCGATCGGCCTGCACCAGCGCATCATCGAAGCGGCCATGGGCCACGGCGTGTTCGTCAACGCCCGCACGGACACGTGCTGGCTGCGGACCGGCGACACCCGTGAGCGGGTCCGGGCGTACGGTCACGCCGACGGGATCTTCGTACCGGGACTGACCGGCCTCGGCGCGATCGCGGAGGTGGCGGCGAGCACGCCGCGGCCGCTCAACGTGCTCTACCAGCCCGGCGGACCGACGCTGGCGCAGCTCGCCGAAGCCGGCGTGGCCAGGGTGAGCACCGGGTCCCTGCTGTACCGGGCGGCGATCCAGGGCGCGCTGGCGACGGTGCTCGGCATCCGCGGCGAGCCCGTACCCCCGATGCCGACCTATGCGGAGATGACCGCGTTCTTGCCGCAGCCGCGATAATCGACGCATGCGCTTCCAGATCCTCGGGCCCACCACCGCGCTGGGCGAGGACGGCGAGCCCGTCGCGCTCGGCGGACCCCGGGTGCGCGCCCTGCTCACGCTGCTCGCCCTGCACGCCGGGCGCATCGTCGGCGCGGAGCAGCTCGTGGACGGCATGTACGGCCCGCGTCCCCCCGAGGGCGTGGCCAACGCGCTGCAGTCGCAGGTGTCCAGGCTGCGGCGGGCGCTGGGCAAGGACGTGGTGGAGTTCCACCCGGCCGGATACCGGCTGGTCGCCGGCCCGGACGACGTGGACGCGCACCGGTTCGAGCGGCTCGCGCAGGCGGGCAGGCAGGCGCTGGAGGCCGGCGACCCGGCACGGGCGGCCGCGCTGCTGCGCGAGGCGCTGGAGTTGTGGCGGGAGGCCGGAGCCCGGCCGCTGGCCGACGCCCCCTACGCCGAGGCCGCCGCGACCGCACTGGAGGAGCTGCGGCTGGCCGCCACGGAGGACCGCATCCAGGCCGACCTGGACCTGGGCAGGCATCGCGAGCTGGTCGCCGAGCTGAGCCGGCTCATCGCCGCCCACCCGCTGCGCGAGCGGCTGCGGGCCCAGCTGATGCGCGCCCTCTACGGCAGCGGCCGCCAGGCCGAGGCGCTGACCGTCTACGACGAGGCCAGGAAGATCCTGGACGAGGAGCTGGGCGTCGAGCCGGGCGCCGAGCTGGCCGCCGCGCACCTGGCCGTGCTGCGGGCTGACCCGGCACTCGGCGCCCCTGCGGTCAGGACGCCCGCCCAGCGGCACGGGCTGCGGGCACAGCTCACCAGCTTCGTCGGCCGCGCCGAGGAGCTGGCGCAGGTGGGCGCGAGGTTACAGGCCGGCCGGCTCGTCACGTTGATCGGCCCGGGCGGCGCGGGCAAGACCAGGCTCGCGATCGAGGCGGCCGAGCGGGAGCCGGGCGACGTCTGCTTCGTGCCACTCGCGCCCGTCTCCGACGAGGCGGACGTGCCCGTGGCCGTGCTGACCGCGCTCGACATCCGCGACTCCCTGCTGCACACGACCGACCGGCCCGCCGTGGACCCGGTCACCCGGCTGGTCACCGCGCTCGCCGACCGCAAGCTGCTGCTCGTGCTCGACAACTGCGAGCACCTCATCGCGGCCACCGCCGAGCTGACCGACCTGCTGCTCGCCTCCTGCCCCGGGCTGCGGGTGCTGGCGACCGGGCGGGAGGCGCTCGGCATCACCGGCGAGTCCATCCTGCCCTTGGCGCCGCTGCGGCTGCCGCCGCCCGAGGTGGACGACCCGCTGGACTACCCGGCCGTGCGGCTGTTCGCCGACCGGGCCGCCGCCGTCCAGCCGGGCTTCGCCATGGACGCGGACAACGCCGCGCAGGTGGTGCGCATCTGCCGGGCGCTCGACGGGCTGCCGCTGGCCATCGAGCTGGCCGCGGCGCGGCTGCGTACGCTGCCGGTCTCGGAGGTGGCGGCGCGGCTGGACGACCGGTTCAGGCTGCTGGCCCGCGGCAGCCGTACGGCGCTGCCGCGCCACCAGACGCTGCGCGCGGTCGTGGCGTGGAGCTGGGACCTGCTGGACGAGAGCGAGCAGCGGCTGGCCAGGCGGCTGAGCGTGTTCGTGGGCGGCGCGCGGCCGGAGGCGGCCGAGCGGGTGTGCGGGCTGCCGGAGGACGTGCTGTTCTCGCTGGCGGAGAAGTCGCTGGTGGAGGTCGTCGGCGGACGTTACCGGATGCTGGAGACGATCCGGGCCTATTGCGCGGAACGGCTGGCCGAGTCCGGCGAAGTGGACACGATGCGCGACGCGCACACCGCGTACTACCTGGACCTGGTCCTGGCGGCGGACGCGCGGCTGCGCACCGGCGCGCAGATGGAGTGGCTGGCCAGGCTGGACGAGGAGAGCGACGACCTCAACGCGGCGATCCGCTGGGCGAGCGCGTCAGGACAAGTGGAGACGGCACTGCGGCTGCTGGCGCACAGCGCCTGCTACTGGTATCTGCGGGGCGACCGCGTCACCACGGCCCATCTGGCCGCCGCGCTGCTGGCCAGGATCGGCTCCACCGCTCCTGAGGGCATGGACGAGGAATACGTCATGTGCGTGCTCGTCACCAACTGGCACGGCGGGATGGACGACGAGCAGCGCGACCTGATAGCGGCGGCCAGGGGACTGCTGGCCTGGAACTATCTGCCGAAGCGGGTGGAGTTCCTCATGATGCTGCTGGCGATGTACACCGGGCCGCCCGACGACTTCAGCGCGGCCTACGAGACGATCGTCCAGCTGAACCCCGTGCTCCCGCCCTGGCAGGAGGCGCTGTCCTACGCCGGTGCGGCGTTCGTGCTCCAGTCGCTCGGCCGCGTGGAGGAGGCTCTGGACCACTTCCAGCGCGGCCTGGCCGCGTTCAAGGCCATCGGCGACCGCTGGGGCATCGTGCTGGTGTTGTCCGGGCTCGGCTCGCTGTACCAGGAGCAGCACGACTACCCGAGGGCGTACGCGCTGGCCGACGAGTCGCTGACGATGGCACGCGAGCTGGCCGCCAAGACGGAGATCGCCGAGGCGCTCTGCCGGCGCGGCGACGCCCTGCAGTGCCTCGGCGATCCGGACGGAGCGCGGGCCGACTACGCGGTCGCCGCCGACCTGTCGCGCAGGAACGGGTCCATGGAGACCGCCGCGTGGGCGCATCTCGGCCTGGGCGAGGTGGCGCTGGGCCGCGGGGACCTGGAGGAGGCCCGCACGGTGCTGACCCAGGCCCGCGAGGAGTGCCCGGAGGGCTGGTACAGCGCCGCGGACACCCGCACCCGCATCGACGCCGCGCTGGCGGAGGTCAGCAGGCTGGTCAGCGAACGGTAGGCGTGCGGTCAGTCGCCCGCCGGACAGTGGGTGCCATGAGGAACAAATGGTTCTGCCTGGCGATCGCGTGCCTGGCAACCCTGCTGCTGTCGCTCGACCTCACCGTCCTGCATCTCGCCCTGCCCAGGCTGGTGACCGACCTCGGCGCGAGCTCCACGCAACTGCTCTGGATCGGCGACATCTACGGCTTCGCGCTCGCCGGCCTGCTCATCACCATGGGCAACCTCGGTGACCGCATCGGCCGCAAGCGCCTGCTGCTGATCGGTGCGGCGGCGTTCGGCGCGGCCTCGGTCGTGACCGCGTACGCCCCCAACGCCGAGCTGCTGATCGCGGCCAGAGCGCTGCTCGGCGTGGCCGGCGCCACGATCATGCCGTCCACCCTGTCGATCATCAGGAACGTGTTCACCGAGCCCGGCGAGCGCACCATGGCCGTCGGCATCTGGAGCGGCATGAGCGCCGCGGGCTTCGCCGTGGGTCCCGTGGTCGGCGGGCTGGTGCTCGACCACTTCTGGTGGGGCTCGGTGTTCCTGATCAACGTGCCGATCATGCTGCTGGTGCTGGCCGGCGGCGCCCTGGTGCTGCCCGAGTCCCGCAACCCGGACGCGGGCCGGCTGGATCTCGCCAGCGTCGTCCTGTCGTTCGCCGGCGTGGTGTCGGTCGTGTACGCGATCAAGGAGGCCGCGCACAAGGGCATCGAGCACGCCGACGTGCTGGTGGCGGGCGTGGCCGGGGTGGCGTTGCTGGCGTTGTTCGGGTGGCGGCAGACGCGGCTGGCCGAGCCGCTGATCGACGTACGGCTCTTCGCCCGCCGGGCGTTCACCGCGTCCATTGTCACGAACCTGCTGGCGATCTTCGCGATGTCCGCCATGATGTTGATGTTCGCCTGGTACCTGCAGCTCGTGCTCGGCTGGTCGCCGCTCCAGGCAGGGCTGGCCCAGCTGCCCGGCGGCCTCAGCGGCGCGATCGGCGGGGTCCTGGCCGCCCAGCTGATCCCCCGCATCGGCAGGAACGGCGTGGTCGCGCTGGGCCTGGCCATGAACGCGGGCTCGTTCCTCTACTACAGCACCCTCGGCATCGAGCTGAACTACCTGACGTTGCTGCCCGTCATGGTGATCGGCGGCATCGGCATCGGGTTCGCCTTCACGGTCAACAACGACAACGTGCTGGCCACCGCGCCCAGGCAGCGGGCGGGGGCGGCGGCCGCGGTGTCGGAGACGGCGTTCGAGCTCGGTGGGGCGCTCGGCATCGCGATCCTGGGCAGCGTGCTGAACAGCGCCTACCGTGCCAACCTGGTGGTGCCTGCCGGGGTTCCCGGCGAGGGCGCCAGGGAGTCGATCGCCGGGGCGGTGGGCACGGCCGCGGAGTTGCCCGCCGAGCAGGCCGGACAGCTCATGCGGGCCGCGCAGACCGCGTTCATCGACGGGCTGCAGGTCACCGCGCTGGTCACGGCGGCGCTGCTGGCCGTGGTCGCGCTGCTGGCGCTGGTGGGCCTGCGGGGCGTGCCGAAGGAGATCCCGGAGGAGGTCCTGGCTCGCGCGTGACTCACAGAACGGGCTTGGCCGGGCAGGGCCGGGTGGTGGTCGGGGTGAGGGCGTCGAGGCGGGCGCCGATCATCCTGGCCACCCCTTCGATGGTCTCGATGCCCGTGCCCTCCCCCGGCTGCCGGTCCGTCTGCACCGACAGCAGCAGGTCCCGCCCAGGTCCCACGACGCGGCCGTAGCTGGTGACGGCCCACGTGTTCTGGATGAACGGCCGCGGCGTCCACCCGTTCTTCAGCGCCACCCGGTCCCCGGGGCGCGCCGCGGCGCTGACGCCCCACGCCTGGTCCTTCTGGACCCGCTCCATCAGCCCGAGCACCAGCCGCCGATCGGCCCTGCTCAGCCCGCCGCCGCCGCGGATCAGCACCTTCAGCAGGCGGATGCGGTCGGCCGGGCTGGTGGTGGTGCCGCCCCAGAAGCGGCTCGGCCCCGGCGTGGTCTCCCGCAGCCCCACCCGGCCGTAGAAGGCGCTCATGGCGCCGCCCAAGCCGGCCCTCGACCACAGCGCGTCCGCGGCGCCGTTGTCGCTCTCCGTGATCATGCGGGTTGCCAGGTCGTGCTCCCCCTCGTCCAGCCCGCCGGTACGGTTCGCCAGCAGCGCCGCCAGGATGTCGACCTTGGCGCCACTCGCGGTGATCATGTCGTGGTCGTGCGCTCCCTGCCCCAGAGTGACACCGGTGACGAGGTCGTGCGCCGCGAAGACGACCCGTCCCGGGCGGCCGCTCACGTACCGGGAGAGGTCGCGGAGGAGGCGGGCGCGGGCGGCCGAGCCCGCCCGCACGTCCGGAAATTTCAGCACACAGCGCGCCACCTTGACGGGAGCCCTCACCGCGACCGGCACCACCGGCGCCCGCTCGGCCCCGCACGCCGCCACCAGCGCCAGCCCGGCGCCGGCCACCCACATCGCTCGCACGCGCAAACCCCCGTGAGCTCGTCGGGGGTTGGTAGAACCCCTGCCCTCAGGTCACGAGTCGAATCCCAGCCCCATCCGGTCGAGCGCGCGCAGCCACAGATTGCGCTTGCCCTGGTGCTGGTCGGCCTGGGCGATCGACCATCGGGTGAACTGGATGACCCCCGACCGCACCGGCTCCGGAGGGAACGGGATCGGCTTCTCCTTGACCATCCGCAGCTCGGTCCGCTCGGTACGCTCGCCCGACAGCAGGTCCAGCATGACGTTCGCGCCGAACCGCGTGGCCCCGACGCCCATGCCGGTGTATCCGGTGGCGTAGACCAGCCGCCCGCCGTGCGCTTGACCGTAGAAGGCGCTGAACCGGCTGCAGGTGTCGATCACGCCGCCCCACCGGTGCGTGAAGCGCACCCCGTCGAGCTGCGGGAAGGTGTCGTAGAAGTGCCCCGCGAGCTTGACGAACGTCTCGTCGCGCTGGTCGTACTCGGGCTTGACCAGGCCGCCGTTGTAGTAGACGGCGTCGTAGCCGCCCCACAGGATGCGGTTGTCGTCGGTGAGCCGGTAGTAGTGGAACCGGTTGGCGGAGTCGCCCACGCCCTGCCGGTTACGCCAGCCCACCTGGCCGAGCTGCGCGTCGGTCAGCGGCTCGGTCATGAGCGCGTAGTCGTACACGGGGACCACGAAGTGCTTGAGCCGCCGCAGCAGGGGCGGGAACACGCCGGTGCCCAGCGCGACCTTCGGCGCGGAGACAGAGCCGTACGGGGTGTGCAGCGTGATCAGCGTGCCGTCGTCGCGCAGCGAGCGGACCGGGCTGCGTTCGTGCACGCGTACGCCGAGCCGCAGGCACGCCTCCCGCAGCCCCCACGCCAGCCGCGCCGGGTCGAGCATGGCGCAGCCGCTGCGCTCCCAGAGCCCGCCCAGGTAGGTCGGCGAGTCGATCTCGGCCCGCACCTGGTCCTGATCGAGCGGCACGTAGTCGAGCCCGAGCTCGGAGATCAGGTCCAGGTGCTCGTTGAGCCCGTCGAGCTGCCACGGCTCGGTGGCCACGTGCAGCTCGCCGGTGCGTTCGAAGGAGCAGTCGACGCCGTAGCGCTCCAGCGTGCGCTCGATCTCGTCGAGGTTGGCCACCCCCATGCGTTCGAGCCGGTCGATCTCGTCCGGCCACCGCTCCAGCCCGTTGGCCAGGCCGTGGGTGAGGGTCGCCATGCAGAAGCCGCCGTTGCGGCCGGTGGCCGCCCAGCCGATCCTGCGCCCTTCGAGCAGGACCACGTCCAGCGAGGGGTCGCGTTCCTTGGCCATCAGGGCCGTCCAGAGCCCTGAGAAGCCTCCGCCGACGACGACCAGGTCGGCGCTGGTGTTCTGGTCGAGCCGCGGCTGCGGCTGGGGTCTGGCCGGGCTGTCCAGCCAGTACGGCTTGCGCTCCGCGTCAGCAAGCGCCTTCAGCGGATCCACAAATCCCACATCCCTACGAAAAGGTCAGATACGGCGCCTCGCCGCGACCGCGTTGCCGATCGCGATCAGCACCCCGATGCCGAAGATCAGCGTACCCATGACGTTGACCTGCGGTGGGATTCCCGTCTTCACCGCTCCGACGATCCACAGCGGGAACGTGATGGTCGAGCCGTTGACGAAGCTGGTGACCACGTAGTCGTCGATGGACAGCGCGAACGACAACATGGCCCCCGCCATCACGCCCGGCAGGATCGACGGCAACGTGACCTGACGGAACGTCCCCCACGCCGTCGCTCCGAGGTCCTTGGCGGCCTCCTCCAGCGACGGGTCGAGCGTGACGACGCGCGCCCGCACGGTCACCACGACGAACGACAGCGAGAACAACACGTGCGCGATGATGATCGTGTTCGCGTCGCGCGGCACGTTCCCCGAGACGAAGAGCGACAGCAGCGACGCCCCCATGACCAGCTCGGGCGTGGAGATCGCGGCGAAGATCAGGAAGTTCGTGACGCCCTTGCCGCGGAAGCGGTGCCGGCCCAGCGCCAGCCCGAGCATGGTGCCGATCACCACCGTGACGATCGTGCTGACGGCCGCGATGACCAGCGAGTTGCGCAGCGCCACGGTCAGGTCCGAGATGTCGAAGAGCTCGCCGTACCAGCGCAGTGTGAAGCCCTGCCAGGTGGTGTTGGACTTGCTCTTCTTGTCGTTGAACCCGAAGAGGATCATCACGGCGATCGGCGACGACAGCCAGACGATGACCAGCCACGTGTAGACGTGGAGCAGCTTGTCCCCGAGCCTCGTCCCGCGCGCGCTCATCTCGCCGCCGCCTCGAGGACGTTGTCGGTGCCCAGCGCCCTGGCGTAGACGAAGATGCCCACGAGCAACACCGCCATCAACGTGAACGACAGCGCCGAAGCCGTCGGGTAGTTCAGGTTGGTCAGGTATTCGGTCTGGATGATGTTGCCGATCATCGTGTTGGAGGTGCCCCCGAGGATGGCCGCGTTGATCGGGTCGGCCGTGGCGGGCACGAACGTCATCAGCACCCCGGCGAACACCCCCGGCAGCGACAGCGGCAGCACCACCCGCCGGAACGCCGCCGCCCGGGTGGCGTACAGGTCCTGCGCCGCCTCCACCACCCGCGGGTCCACCCGTTCCAGCGACACGTAGATCGGCAGGATCATGAACGGCAGGAAGTTGTACGTCAGCCCGCCGACCACGGCGAACGTCGTGGCCAGCACGTGGAAGTCGTCGGCCAGCAGCCCCCAGCCCTTCAGCGTGCCGAACAGGATGCCGTTGTCGGCCAGCAGGAAGTTCCACGAGATCGTCCGCAGCACGAACGACACGAAGAACGGCAGCAGGATCAGGAACAGGTAGACGGACTTGCGCCGGCCGCCCTTGAACGCGATCCAGTACGCCACCGGATACCCGATGACCAGCATGGCCACCGTGGCCATACCGCCGTAGAGCAGCGAGCGGACCAGTTGGGTGCTGTACCTGCCGATGGCGTCGCCGTAGTTGGAGAAGCTGAACGTCATGGCGAAGCCGTCGATGGCGTTGCCGGTCTGCAACGACACCGACGCCATCGCCACCATGGGCACGACCAGGAAGATCGCCAGCCACATCCAGCTCGGCAACGCCAGCAGGTAGGGGGTGAGCCGCCGCATCGGCTATGCCTGCGTGATGGACTGGAAGATCGGGTTGAACACCTGCTGCGTCTTGTTGGTCAGCGGCGTGTAACCGCGCAGCTTGGCGTAGTCGGCCTCGCTCGGGAACATGAGCGGGCTGTCGACCATGTCCTCCAGCGCCTTCTTGTCCTCGCCCTTGGCCGTCTTGGCCTTCTCCCTGAGCAGGTCCTGCACCGCCGGGACCGGGGTGACGTACTGGATGAACTCATCCAGTTCGGCGGCCACGGCCGGCTGGTAGAGGAAGTCCATGAGCATGAGCGCGTCCACCGGGTTGGCGGCGCCCTTGGGGATGAGCATGTTGTCGGTCCAGATCGTGCCGCCCTCCTCGGGCACCACGAACTTGACGGGCTCGCCGGCGAGCTGACGCTGGAAGACGTCACCCGACCAGGCCATGGTCAGCCAGACGTCGCCCTTGGACACGGCATCGATATAGCTCTGATCGTAATATTTCCGGACAATTCCGGCGTCGCGCTGCTCCTTGAGCTTGTCCCCGGCCTTGCGCCAGTCCGCCTCGGTCGACTTCTCCGGGTCGATGCCCAGCGCGAACATCCCGAAGTTCCCGATCTCCTGGGCGTCGGCCATCATGCCGACCCGCCCCTTGTACTTGGGATCGAACAACGACTGGATGCTGGTGATGTCTTCCTTGACATGCTCGGTGTTGTACGCGATCCCCGTCACGCCGGACGTGTACGGAATCGTGTACTTGTTGCCCGGATCGTAGGAACGTTCCTTGTACTTCTGCCCGGCGTTGGCCGCGAAGTTCGGCAACTTGGAGTGGTCGAGCGGCACCACGTAGCCCAGCTGGAGCATGTTCTGGAGCTGGATGCCGTTGGTCATGACGACGATGTCGTAGCCCAGCGACTGCCCGGCGCGCAGCACGGGCTCGGACTTGCCGAAGAACTCGGCGTTCTCCTGGATGACCTCTTTGTACTCGTACGAGATGCCGGTGGCCTGCTGGAACTGCTTCAGCGGGCCCTGGTCCTCGGGCATGTACTCGGGCCAGTTGGCGAAGACGACCTTGCCGTGCTTGGTCTGCTTGGACCAGAAGTCCTGGACGGCGTCGGCCTTGGGAGGTGCGGCCTTCTGTCCCTGCACGCCACAGGCGGCGAGGGCGAGCCCGGCGGCGGAGAAGCCGGCGATCCTGAAGGCGTCACGACGGGTGCGCAGACGGGGGTTCATGGGGTGCTATCAACTTCCAATCACGTATGAGTGCTGCGCCTGCCAGGACAGCCACACGGAGTCGCCCCGCTCCGCCGTGGCCGTGGCGTCATGCGCGTTCTGCTGGAACACCGTGACCTCGGCCCCGTCAGCGAGGCTCACGGCGTAGCTGTTGTAGGTGCCCAGGTAGACGACCTCGGCCACGGTGCCGCGGACGGAGCTCACGCCGTTCACGGGCTCGTCCGTGCCGATGGTGATCTTCTCCGGGCGCACGGTCACCGTCACGTCGCCCTCCTGCCCCGGCACCAGCACCCGGCCACCGGCGATCTTCAGCTCACCGGCCGTGGCCGTGCCCGCCAGCAGGTTGGAGGTGCCGATGAAACCGGCCACGAACGCGGTCGCGGGCCGCTCGTAGATCTCGCGCGGCCCCGCGAGCTGCTCGACCAGGCCGTCGTTCATGACGGCGATGCGGTCGCTCATGGTGAGCGCCTCGTTCTGGTCGTGGGTGACGTACACGAAGGTGATGCCGACCTCGCGCTGGATGCGCTTGAGCTCGATCTGCATGGCCTGGCGCAGCTTGAGGTCGAGCGCCCCGAGGGGCTCGTCGAGCAGCAGCGCCCGCGGCCGGTTGACCAGGGCCCTGGCCAGCGCCACCCGCTGCTGCTGGCCGCCGGACATCTCGCGCGGCCGGCGCTTCTCCCTGCCGGTCAGGTCGACGATCTCCAGCATCTCGCCGACCCGCCGCTTGATCTCCTCCTGCGGCGTCTTGCGCTGCTTGAGCCCGAACGCCACGTTGTCCCAGACGCTCATGTGCGGGAAGAGCGCGTAGGACTGGAAGACCATGTTGACGTCGCGCTTGTTCGGCGGGACGTTCGTGACGTCCTGGCCGTGCAGCTTCACCAGGCCCTTCGTCGGGGCCTCGAAGCCGGCGATCATCCGCATGGTCGTGGTCTTGCCGCAGCCGGACGGGCCGAGGAGGGAGAAGAACTCCCCCTCGGCGATGTCCAGCGAGACACCCTTGACGGCCTGGACCACCTCGCCGTGAGAGAGGTATTCCTTGACGACGTTCTCTAGCTCGATGGCACTGGTCATCGTGTGCTATTCACCGATGTAGTGCATGACGTGCTTGACCCTGGTGTAGTCGTGCAGGCCGAAGACGGACAGATCCTTGCCGTAGCCGGAGTGCTTGAAGCCGCCGTGCGGCATCTCCGACACGAACGGGATGTGCGTGTTGACCCAGACCACGCCGAAGTCGAGCCGGTTCGACATGCGCATCGCCCGGCCGTGGTCGGACGTCCAGACCGAGCCGCTCAGGCCGTACTTGACGTCGTTGGCCTTGGCGAGGGCGTCGGCCTCGTCGGTGAACGTCTGTACGGTGATCACGGGCCCGAAGACCTCGTTCTGCACCATCTCGTCGTCCTGCTTGAGCCCGTCCACCACCGTCGGCGCGAAGAAGTAGCCCTTGTCGCCGACCCGCTGCCCACCGGTGAGGACCTTGGCGTGGGCGGGGACCCGCTCGATGAAGCCCTGGACCTTGGCCAGCTGGTTCTCGTTGTTGAGCGGCCCGTACAGCGCGTCCTCGTTGTCCAGGCCGCCGGTCACGGTGCCGGCGGCGGCCTCGGTCAGCGCGGCCACGAACTCGTCGTGCACGCTCTCCTGCACCAGCACCCGGCAGGCGGCGGTGCAGTCCTGGCCGGCGTTGTAGAGGCCCGCGGTGGCGATGTCGGCGGCGGCCTTGCGCAGGTCCTTGACGTCGTCGAAGACCACGACCGGCGCCTTGCCGCCGAGCTCCAGGTGCACCCGCTTGAGGTCGTCGGCGGCGCTCTTGGCCACCGACATGCCCGCGCCGACCGAGCCGGTGATCGCGACCATGGACGCCGTCGGGTGGCTCACCACGAGCGCGCCGGTCTCGCGGTCGCCGGTGACGACGTTGAAGACGCCCGCCGGCAGCACCTCGCCGAGGATCTCGGCGAGCTTGAGCGTGGAGAGCGGGGTGGTGTCGGACGGCTTGAGCACGACCGTGTTACCGGCCGCGAGCGCCGGCGCGATCTTCCACACCGCCATCATCATCGGGTAGTTCCACGGCGTGACCTGCCCGACCACGCCGATCGGCTCGTGCCTGATGACGCTGGTGTGCTCGGCGAGGAACTCGCCGGCCGTGGGCCCTTCGAGCGTGCGTGCCGCCCCCGCGAAGAAGCGGAAGTGGTCGGCGGCGATGGGCGTCTCGTCCTCGGCCATGCGGGCGCGCGGCTTGCCGGTGTTGCGGCACTCGGCCTCGTTGATCTCGTCGGCCCGCGCGTCGATGGCGTCGGCGACCTTGAGCAGCAGGTTGGCCCGCTCCCCCGGGGTGGTCCTGCCCCACGAGTCGAACGCGGCGGCCGCGGCGGCGAAGGCGGCATCGACATCCTCGGGTCCCGAGACAGGGGCCTGCACGAAGGCCTCACCCGTGCACGGGTCGATGATGTCGGAGAACTGGCCGCTCTTCGCGTCCACGAACTCACCGTTGATGTAGTTCTGCAGACGGGTGGTCAAGGTCTGACCTCCTCGTGAGTGGGCTGAGATGCCGCGACTCTGACAGAGTGAAAGCATCCGGACAAGGGATTTCGTGGTGAAGATACCAAATTGCTACGAATTCGCTTGACAGACTGCCGAGAACTGACAACATGTCGCACCAGGACGGCAATCCAGCGGGAACGCCCCCGTAACGCCGGACCGCTAGGAGGATTCCTCTCGATGACGACGCCGCCCCGCGTACGCCGCGGCAACGCCAACGCCGCCCCCGTCGTGCTCGATGATCTGTCGAAACAGATCATCGAGCAACTTCAGCGTGACGGGCGCATGCCGTACGCGGCCATCGGCAAGGCGGTGGGCCTGTCCGAGGCCGCGGTACGCCAGCGCGTGCAGCGGCTGCAGGACGCCGGCGTGATGCAGATCGTCGCGGTCACCGATCCCCTCACCCTGGGCTTCCCCCGGCAGGCGATGATAGGCGTCAACATCGAAGGTGACCTGGAGTCGGTGGCGGACGAGCTGGCGGCCATCGAAGAGATCGACTACGTCGTGCTCACGGCGGGCTCGTTCGACGTCATCGTCGAAGTGGTGTGCGAGGGCGACGGGCACCTGCTGGAGATCCTCAGCAAGATCCGTGCCATCCCCGCCGTACGGGCCACGGAGTCGTTCGTGTACCTGAAGCTGCGTAAACAGACGTACTCCTGGGGCACCCGCTAACCGACCCTCGCGAGCGCCCGCACGGGCGCCCCGTCGGCTCCCGGCAGCCGGAGGGGCAGCATGAAGACCTCGATCGGCCTGCCACGCCGCTGTGCGTCCAGAAGCCGTTCCAGACCGGTCAGGTTCTCGGCGATGACGGCGTGCGCCCCGCACAACACCCGGTGCGCCGGGAAGTCCTGGGCCGGCGTGGGATCCACGCTCAGCGCGTCGATCCCGACGGTCCTGACCCCGCGCTCGACGAGCAGCGCCGCGGCCTCCTCGGTGAGGAACGGGTGCGCCTGGTAGGCGTCCGTACCCCAGTACGCCGACCACCCGGTCGCCACCAGCACGATCGCCGGCTCCAGACCCTCGAAACGCTCCGCCCCGATGGCCGAGCGCGGCGGCAGGCCCCGGACATCGACAACGACGGCAGGCCCGCAGAAGCGCTCCAGTGGCAGCTCGTCCAGCGCAGGCAACGCGTCGTCGATGTGGAACGGCGCGTCCACGTGGGTGCCCGATTGAGAGCCCAGGTGCAGCGCCAGCACGTTGACGCCGTCCCGCGCCACGGTGAGCGCCGGGCCGACCGAGACCTCGGGGTCGCCCGGATAGACGGGCATCCCGGTCTCGATCGGCACCGACAGGTCGACGAGCTCCATCACGTGACCGGCTCGGCCGCGGCGTCCACGATGGGCAGCACGGGAGTGTCGGCCGCCCGGACCAGCCGCGGCCCCTCGGGACCGTAGACCTCCCGCGGCTCGGGGAAGACGGCCAGCAGCGCCAGGTAGAGCAGACCCGCGACCGCCAGGCCCACCGGCAGCGAGACGTCCACACCGCCGGCCAGGTCTCCGAGCGGCCCGACGAACTGCCCCGGCAGATTGACGAACATCAGCGCCAGCCCCGCTGACACCAGCCAGGCGCTCAGCCCTCGCCCGTTCCAGCCGTGCGTGAACCAGTAGCGGCCGCCGCGCTGGCGCCGGTTGAAGACCTGGAGGGCGTCGGGGTCGTACCAGCCGCGCCGGGTCACGTAACCCAACATCATGATCACCATCCACGGCGCCGTGCAGGTGATGATCAGCGTCGCGAACGTCGAGATGCTCTGCGTGAGATTCGCGGCGAAACGGCCCACGAAGATGAACACGATCGACAGGGTGCCGATGAAGACCGTCGCCTGCACGCGCGAGAACCGGGGGAAGACGCTGGAGAAGTCGAGCCCGGTGCCGTAGAGGGAGGTGGTTCCCGTGGACATGCCGCCGATGAGCGCGATGAGACACACCGGCACGAAGTACCAGCCCGGCGAGACGGCCAGCAGCCCGCCGACGTAGTTGGGCGCGGCCGGATCCACGTAGTCGGCGGCCTTGGTGGCGATGATCGACGCCGTCGCCAGGCCGAAGAAGAACGGCAGGATGGTGGCGATCTGCGACAGGAACGCGGCGGCCATCACCCGGGAGCGGGGCGTGTTCGCCGGGATGTAACGGGACCAGTCACCCAGGAAAGCCCCGAACGACACCGGATTCGACAAAACGATCAGCGCCGCCCCGATGAACGACGGCAAGAACAGCGGGTCACCCGGCGGCAGAGCGCCCGGGTAGGACGGGTCGAAGTCACCCGCGAACGCGAACGCGCCCAGCACGAACAGCAGCGACGCCGCCAGCACCGCGATCTTGTTGACGAACAGCATGAACCTGAACCCGTACACGCAGACGACGAGCACGAGCACCGCGAAGATCCCGTACGCGACGGCGTACGACAGATCGCTGTCGGGCAGCCCCGCCAACCGGTGAGCGCCACCGACCAGCGCGTCCCCCGATGACCACACCGAGATCGAGAAGAACGCGATCGCGGTCAGCAGCGACAGGAAGGAGCCCACGATCCGCCCGTGCACGCCGAGGTGAGCCGACGACGAGACGGCGTTGTTGGTGCCGTTGAGCGGCCCGAACAACGACAGCGGCGCCAGGATCAGCGCCCCGACCACCAGCCCGAGCACCGTGGCGGCCAAGCCCTGCCAGAACGACAGGCCGAACAGGATGGGGAAGGCGCCGAGCACGCAGGTGGCGAAGGTGTTCGCACCGCCGAAGGCCACCCTGAACAGGTCGAGCGGGCGCGCGGTGCGATCGGCGTCGGGGATGCGCTCGACCCCATAAGTCTCGATTTCGGTGATGCCGCTCATGTCTGCTTCTTCTCCTGCATCGCTAGCAAGCTGACGAGGTCGTACGCCACGTGGGAGGCGGCTATGGAGGTGATCTCCGCATGGTCGTAGGCCGGCGCCACCTCGACCACGTCGGCCCCGACCAGGTCGAGCCCGGCCAGGCCGCGCAGGATCTCCAGCAATTCCCGGCTGGTGAGCCCGCCCGCCTCCGGCGTCCCGGTGCCGGGGGCGTGCGCGGGATCGAGCACGTCGATGTCGACGGACACGTACAGCGGCCGATCCCCGACCCGCTGCCGCAGCACGTCGACCACCTCGTCCAGCCCGCGCCGCAGCACATCGGCCGCGGTCAGGATCCCGAACCCGAGCCGCCGGTCATCCTCGAGATCCTTCTTGCCGTACAACGGCCCCCGGATCCCGACGTGGCTGAGGGCCTCGGTGTCGACCAGCCCTTCCTCCACGGCCCGCCGGAACGGCGTCCCATGCGTGTACTCGGCCCCGAAGTAGGTGTCCCACGTGTCGAGATGCGCGTCGAAGTGCAGCAACGCGACGGGACCGTGCTTCCTGGCGGCGGCCCGCAGCAGCGGCAGCGCGATCGTGTGATCTCCGCCGATGGTGACGAGCTTCGCGTCGAGCGCCCCCGCGGCCTCTTCGACGGCCTCGATGGCGGAGGGGATGTCGAACGGATTGGCCGCGATGTCCCCGGCGTCGGCGACCTGCACCCGCTCGAACGGCGAGACGTCGAGCGCCGGGTGGTAGGGCCGCAGCAGCCGGGACGCCTCCCTGACGGCGGCCGGCCCGAACCTCGCACCCGGCCGGTACGACACGCCGGCGTCGAAGGGCACCCCCACGACGGCGACATCGGCCCGCTCCACCTGGTCGAGGCGGGGCAGGCGAGCAAAGGTGGCGGGCCCCGCGAAACGCGGGACCCGCGAGGAGTCGACGGGGCCGATATTCATGTCGGCCAGTCTTCGTCACGCTTCCGACCTGCGGCAATTGGAGGTCACACGAAGTATGACCCTGCCCGTTGTGGACGATCACAAGGTGGCGGGTTACCGAACCTGGATGGTCGCGATCTCCCAGCCCTTCAAGGGCAGCCGCACCACCCCGTCCGTGACCTCCAGAGACTCGCCCGGCCGGCCGCGCAGATCGGCGTGCCGTGCCCGCAGGAGGTGGCCGGAGATCACGGCTTCCGTGTCGTCCGGGGTCAGGGCGACCACGCGGAGCTCCCGCCAGTCGTCACGCATCCTGAGCGAGGTCATCACCACGCCCTCCCCCGTCACCGACAGCCCGGAGGCCGGTGTGGGCAGCGGAAGAGCACGATCCCCGAGCCCCGGCACCACCAGCAGATCGTGACGGAAGGCTTCCGCCTGCGGCACCACCTCGCCCCAGGACGACTCGTACGGCATCAGCGCCAGGCTCACCGACCGGACGCCCCGCGACTGAGCGGCCGGGGTCGGCAGTTGGGGGCCGGCCGGTTCGGGGCGGAGGGCGTTGCGGTTGCGGGACAGGTAGCCGACCGAGCGCAACAGGGTCAGTGCCAGCTCCCCGTCCACCAGCTCGTACTCCGTGACGTGCTCCAGCAGCGCCGCCACCCCGCCGGCCGCCACCCATGACGAGGCGGGGAAGGTCGGCAGGGGCGTCTCACCGCAGCCGCCCTCGGCGGTCAGGCCGCGGGTGACGACCGCGAACTGGCCTTCGGCGTACGACTCCGCGGCAGGTGCGGGGAGCGGGATGTGCAGGCGGACCCGGTGGTCGTCGCAGCGGTTGTCGAAGCTGATGTGCAGGCGGACGAACGGCTCGCCGGCGCGCAGCTCGACGCGCGTCGTGACGGCGATCTCCTCGGTGCGGGAGGCCCTCGACAGAGCAGGGACCTCCGGCGCGCCGTCGAGGGCGTCGCCCGCGGCCGGCCACGTGTACGTGCGCCGCACGTCCGCCACCGCCACCAGCGGCCCCGACCAGACCATCTCCACCTCGACCGACGACGGCTCGGACACGATCAGGTCCGCCGCCGGAGGCGCGTGGTTGTAAGTGTCGCCGACGTCGCCGCCGTCCACGATGCGGCCCGCCCCCGATACGGTCGTGCCGTCCTGGCCGACCAGCGTCAGCGTGCCGTCGCGGTTGATCGTGACCCGGAGCAGCCCGTTGTCCAGCACCTCCTCGTCCCCCCGCACCGGCAGGGTCGCCGAGTCGGAGCCCATCCAGCACGTCGCGTGATGCTGGACGTTGGGCAGCCCGCCGGACGGCACCGGCGGGTAGAACACCTGGCCGTGCGGGCGGGGCCGCAGGCTGGTGTGGCCCAGGGGCGGGACCTCCACCATGGCGGCGACCGTACGCCGGGGCTCGGCGACGATGCGCACGCGGGTCACACCGTCGAGCGCTTCGCGGCGCAGGCCGGCCACGTCGAAGACGACCGAGGTCTCGCGTGCCACCGTGAACGTCAGCGTGCCGTCCTCGACCGCCCAGCCGGTGATGTGCTGCCCGTAGAGCTCTGTCCCGTGGACGAACGTCAGCGCCGTGGCGGGGTCCATTTCCGCGTCGAGCAGCAGCGTGGGCGCGTACTCCAGCGGCTGCGTCGGCACCGGCTCGCCCGAGGCGTCCACGAGCGGGTCGGTCCCGGCCACGTCCACGATCACGATGCCGCTGCGCACATCGGGCGTGGGGTTGACGACGAGCACCCCGTCCGACGGCACGGCGGCCGCCAGCCGGGCGGTCACCATGTCGCGAACGGCCTGCCCGAGATGTTCGGCCTCGGCGATGCGGGCGGCCACCTGCTGAGCGGTCTCGTCCACGCCGCAGCCGGTCACCGAGTCGTGCCCGCTGGCGTCCACCAGCCGCCACCATGCCATGTCGAGGAAGCGCCCGGGCCACTCGCCGCCCCAGAGCGCGGCCAGCGGCTCGGCGTAGCGCTCGACCATACGTTCGGCGCGGCCCATGGCCTGCTTGACGTGGGGGCGGATGGAGATGACGCCGGGGAGGATGTTGGCCCGGGCATGGGAGCGCAGCTCCCCATGCACGCGCGGCAGCCCTTCGACTTCGCCGGAATAGGCCCCGATATATCCGTACAAGGTGTCCATGCGGGCGCCGATCGCCTTCACCATCTCGGGCAGGCCGCGCACGGGGGCGGAGTGGTCGGTGCCGTACATGGCCAGCAGGTCCCCTTCGGGGCCATGCCAGGCACGCATCGTCTTGACGAACTCGGCCGCCCGCCCGGCCAGCCCGTCCATGTCGTAGAAGAGGTGGGCGCCGTTGCCGTACCCGCCCGCCGGCAGGTATTGGGTCCGCAGCGCCGTGCCGTCGGGGGCGACCCAGGCGAAGGCGTCGGTGGTGACGGAGGACGGCACGCCACGGTAGACGCACGCGTGCAGCAGCCCAGCCTTGCGCAGGATCTGCGGCATCTGCGCCGCGTGCCCGAACATGTCGGGCAGGTATCCCACGGGCATCGCCCCGCCGAGCTTGTCGGCCCGGTCCATGCCGAGCTCCAGGTTGCGGACGATGTTCTCGCCCGAGCACAGGAACTCGTCCAGGAGGATCTGCCACGGCCCGATCGCCAGCCGCCCCGACTCGACCAGCGCGGCGATGCGGTCGCGGTTCTCCGGCCGCACCTCCAGGTAGTCGTCCACGCAGGCGAGCTGCCCGTCGAGGGTGAAGTGGTAGCCGGGCTCGCGCTCCATCGTGTCGAGCACCTCGTCCAGCAGCGCCACCAGGCGCAGCCGGAAACGCTGGAACGGCTCGTACCACTCCCGGTCCCAGTGCGTGTGAGGTACGACGACGATCTCCATGCTCACGCGGCCTCCCCTCCCACGGGCAGATCATGTTGTACGGCGTAGCGGGCGGCGATCCGCTGGGCCGTCACGATGTCCTCCAGAGCGCCGCCTACGTCGGTGAGCGGCGGCTTGCCATCGTTCACGAAAGCATGGAAGGCGGCCAGCTGCACCTCGAACGCCTCGGTCACGTCCCGCCATTCGGTCCGGCTCTCGCCGCCGGACACCACGGTGAGCGTCGTCGGCGCGTTCATCAGGTAGGGCGTGGGGAAGACCAGCTCCAGCGTGCCCAGGTCGTGGTGGATGGCCACGGTCTCGCGGTAGGCCGGGTAATCCTCCAGGTAGTGCCAGCGGATGGAGAACCTGCCCTGGACCGGCAAGGGGCCGGAGATCTCGATGGAGCCGGGCGCGGGGCCCCAGGCCTCGACGTACGAGATCTCATGCGGCGACCCGGTAAAGCGCCTCAAGAGCGACAAGTCGTGACATATCGAGCCGAGTGCCACCCCGTACAGACTCTGCACCGCCGGCGAGTCCCCCACCGCCTGCGACACGAGCGTGCTCTCGGCGGCCCGCAGCGAGGCCAGCAGCCCGGCGTCCACGTCACGCGCCTGCGTCAGGTTCGCGAACGCCAGCTGCGACTCCCCGCTCGGATGCAGCACCGTCACCTCGACCGCCCGGATCACGCCGGGCCCGCCCAGCTCGGCCAGGAGCTCCTCCGCGCGGCGCACCGCGGGGTCGTACTGCTTCATGTAGCCGACCATCAACCGCCCCTCGGGCAGCGCCGCCACCTCGGCCCTGGTCAGCGCCAGCGGCTTCTCGCAGAACACGGCGTGACCGGCGGCCAGTGACCGGCGCACCGCCTCGCCGTGGGACCCGGAGGCCAGCACGAGCACGGCGTCGAAGCCGCCGGCGGCGAGCATGTCCTCCAGCGTCGTGTACCGGCGGGCGGCGCCGAGCCGGTCCCCGACGGCGGCGGCGAGCGTAGGCGACAGGTCGCAGACGGCCGTCACTTCGAACAGGTCGCGGCGCCTGGACAGCAGCGGCACGTACACCGCCTGCGTCACCGCGCCGCACCCGAGCAGAGCGATTCTCACAGTCCCAGCTCCTCCAGCTTGCGGCGGTTGGCGGCCTGGTCGGCGATGTTGCTGTCGACGGTGCGGCGGCCGGGCAGCGTGTCCTGCTCGATGACGATCCACCCCGCGTAGCCGATCTCGTCGAGCGTGCGCACCACGGCAGGCAGGTCCAGCTCGCCCTCGCCGAGCGGGGCGAACCCGCCGCGGCCCATGAGCTCGCGCAGGTCGGCCCCGTCGGACAGGGCCTGGGCAAGGATCTTGGTGTCGCCGTCCTTGATGTGCACGTGCCCCACGCGGCCGGCCCACGCGCGCAGCGCCGCCACCGGGTCTCCCCCGGCGAGCAGCAGGTGCCCGGTGTCGAGGCAGAGCTGCACGTCGGTCAGCTCCAAGAGCCGCTCGACGTCCTCGGGAGTCTCCACGTACGTGCCGAGGTGGTGATGGAAGGCGGGCTCGAAACCGCGGTCGCGGCAGCGGTTCGCGGCCTCCTGCACGCGGGCGGCGTAGGCGGGCCACTCGGACGGCGGCAACCCTGGAACGCTCCCGCCGGGGCGGGCGAACCGCTCCGGCGTGCCCGAGCAGGCCAGCGTGGGCCGCGGCCCCAGCCCCTCGGGCGCCGGCGGCGCGGCGGCGAAGACGTCCAGCGCGGCCTCCAGCGCGGGCAGGCCCCGCGCGTACGCCTCGGCGTCGCCGTAGCGCAGGTCCACCCAGCCGCCCGCGAGCAACAATCCGCTCCCGGCCAGCCGATCGGTCAGCTCCGAGCCGGTGCCCAAGTAACCGATCGGCCCGGAGTCGATGCCCTCGTACCCGGCATCGGACAACGCGCGCACCATCTCGTCGGGGCTGAGCGGCGGCGGCGCGTCGGACAGCTCGAACACTCCGAAGCTCACGGGAGCATTGGCGACCTTTGTCACTCGCACAGCGCCATCACCTCGTTCTCGTGGGTTTCCAACCGGTGCCGCCCTACACCTGCGGGGACCAGCGCCCGATCGTCGCGGATCAGCTGCCTGGCGCCGTCCGGACGCACCAGGACCAGGCCGCTCGCGTCCAGCGCCAGCAGCTCGTCGCCCAGCCTGAGCAGCAGCGGCGCGTCGGGACCCGCCGAGACGGCGGTGCGTCCGGCCCGTACGCCGTCCAGCACCGTGCTCGTGTCCTCGGCCAGCACCCAGGTCGTGGGCGCGCCCGGCAGGCCGTCGGAGCCGTGGCGGTGGAAGTCGCTGCCGCCGATCGCGATCACGTCGTCGCGCCAGGCGTCCGCCCAGGCCAGCGGCGCGCCCCAGCGCCGGTCCCACCAGCCCGAGCTCCACACCTCGGCGAGCCGGGGCCGCCAGCTGATCGGCAGCAGCCAGGCGCAGTCGCCGCCGAGCGGGTGATTGACGGAGATCAGGCCGCCCGCGCGCTCGGCATGCTCGACCCAGGCGTCGGCGGGCTGCCGGAAGTCCACCCAGCCGACGTCGCCGAACACGTTCGCGTGGCCGCGGTCGGTGGTGACCTCCTGGCCCGGGATGAGCGTGATCTCCCGGTCGATCTTGGCGAGCCAGGGGTGGTGGCTGACGGTGTTGTGGTCGGTGACGGCCAGGAAGTCGAGCCCTCGGCCGTGGGCCAGCTCGGCCAGCTCGGCGATGGTCAGGTTGCCGTCGCTGTGCAGGGTGTGGGCGTGGAAGTCCCCGGCGAACCACCGCATGCCCTCGATATCCGGAATATCCCGACGCGGCGGCCGCTCTCCGTGCGGCGGCTCCTCGACGACCGGCTCCGCCGGGGCCACGGCGCCGGAGGTGATCTCCAGCGTGTAGTCGAGCCCATGGAGCGGGATCCGGTGCAGCCGCAACCACACGTGCCAGGTCCCGGCCTCCACGGCACCGGGCAGGTAACCGGGCGTCGCCCAGTCGGCGGTGATCGTGTACTCGTCACGCGCCCCGCCCGACCAGCCGCGGAACCCGCCAGGCGAGCCGCATCCGAGGTCGATCACGCCCTGCGACCGGTCGTAGGACAGCCGCACCGTCACCGCCGCGGTCCCCGCGGGCACCTCGAACGGCACCTCCCGCAGCGTCCGCTCCAGCCGATCGTCCAGGCTCCAATGGCCCCGCCCAACAGAAAAACCGCCCATCAGACTGCCGCTCCACTGTGGTGCCCGGTCAAGACCATAGCGGCAGTCCGCTTCGCACCTATGGTCATACGAGCTCTCCGTCCCGGTAGACGAGCGCCCGGTCCCGCCGGGGAACGGCGTAGCCGTCGTCGCCCAGCGCCGGCTCGCTGCCCTCGGGCACGACGGCCTGCACGATCACGTCGGCGACGTCGAGGGTCACCAGGTGGGAGGCGCCGAGGTTCTCCACGATGGCCACCTTCCCGCCGAGCGCCCCCTCCGCCGGTTCGGCCGAGTAGGACATGTACTCGGGTCGCACGCCGTACACAATCTTCTCCCCGTCGCTCAGCCGTCCCTCGGCCGAGACCGGTACCGCCACCTTGCACCCTGCCACGTCCAGCGTGTCACCTCTCACGGCGCCGTTCAGCAGGTTCATCGGCGTGGAGCCGATGAACCCGGCCACGAACGTGTTGGCGGGCCGCTGGAACACCTCGGCCGGCGTGCCGATCTGCCGGATGTGCCCGGACTCCATCACCGCCATCCGATCGGCCATGGCCAGCGCCTCGGCCTGGTCGTGGGTGACGAAAACGGTGGTGACGCCCAGCTCCCGCTGGAGTTTCTTGAGGAACGTCCGCGCCTCCAGCCGCAGCCTGGCGTCCAGGTTGGACAGCGGCTCGTCGAAGAGGAACGCCTGCGCCTGCGTGGCCATCACGCGCGCCAGCGCGACCCGCTGCTGCTGCCCGCCGGACAGCTGGCCGGGACGCCGGTCCATGAGCTGTTCGAGGCCGAGCCGCGCCGCCACCTCGACGGCCTTGTCGCGGCGCGCCGCCTTGGCGACCTTCTTGATGCGCAGTGGGTAGGCGATGTTGTCCGTGACGTCCATGTGCGGGAACAAGGCGTAGTCCTGGAAGACCATCGCGACGTCCCGGCCGCCCGGCTGCACGCCGGTCACGTCACGCTCGCCGATGACCACCGAGCCGCCGGTGGCGGTCTCCAGCCCGGCGATCGTGCGCAGCAACGTGGTCTTGCCGCAGCCGGAGGGGCCGAGCAGGGCGAAGAACTCGCCGTCCGGGATGGCGAGGTCGAGCGCGTCGAGGGCTTTCACTCCGCCGGGATAGACCTTGGTCAGCCCGCGTAGTTCGATGGCGGCCATTTAACGCTTGATCCCTCCATGGAAGCGGAAGCCGTATTTCTTGCTGACGAACAGGTACATGAGCACCACGGGGACCGAGTACAGCAGCCCGAACGTGGACAACATCCGCAGGTTGGCCTGGCCGCCCTCGGTGTAGAGCGTGTACGTGATCACGGCCGCCGGCTGCTTCTCGACGTCGCTCAGCAACAGGTAGGGCATCAGGAAATTTCCCCACACGTTGGCCACGGCCCAGACCGCGATGGTCGCCAGCCCCGGCCGTACCAGCGGCACCACCACGTGCCGCACGATCTGCAGCGGCGACGCCCCGAACACCCGCGCCGACTCCTCATAGGACTTCGGCGTCGAGTCCATGAAGTCCTTCAGCATGAAGATCGCCGCCGGCAGCAGCCCGCCCGTCAGGATGAGGATCAGGCCGAGCTGCGAGTCGATGAGGTTGAGCTCCACCGCCAGCTGGAACAGTGGCACCATGGCCGCCGTCCCCGTGATGATCGACGACAGCAGCAACAACGCGTACAGCAGCGCGTCGCGCCCCGGCATGCGCACCCGGCTCAGCGCGTACGCCGCCAGCGCCGCCATCGCCACCACCAGCACCGCCGTGCCGACCGACAACACCAGCGAGTTGTACAGGGACGGCAGCGCGTACGGATGCTCCACGACCGCCTGGAAGTTCTCCCAGGTGAAGTCGGGCACCGCCACCTCATATGTCGGGTCGGAGGTGAACGGCGCGGTCGCCAGCCAGAGCAACGGGATCGTGAAGAACGCCAGGAGCACCGCGATCAGCGTGTAGAAGCCGATCCGGCCGGCCACGAACCGCGCCGTCATTTCTTGCTCCGCAGCAACCGCAGGTAGAACACCGCCACCACCAGGTTGATCAGCAGGATGACCGTGGAGACCGCCGCCCCGTAACCCAGCTCGCCGCTCTGGAGCGCGACCTTGTACACGTGCACCGCCAGGATCTCCGACCGCCCGTCCGGCCCGCCCGCCGTGATCAGGAAGGGCGTGAAGTCGTTGAACGTCCACAGGCTGATCAGCAGCAGGTTCGTCAGGATGTGGCCTCTGATGTGCGGGAACACCACGTCCCTGAGCTGCTGCCAGCCGGAGGCCCCGGCCAGGCGGGCGCTCTCCAGGTGCGAGGGCGGCACGTTGCCGAGCGCGGCGCCGTACAACATCATCGAGAAGGCGGTGCCGCGCCATGTGTTGAAGATGATGATCGACAACATCGGGTGGTCGAGCAGCCAGGCGAAGCCGGGCAGGCCGAGCAGCGCGTTGAGCGTGCCGCCGTCGCGGTCGAGCAGCGCCACCCACAGGAACGACACCACCGCGCTCGGCAGGATCCAGGCCAGGATGACCAGGCCCTCGACCAGCCGCTTCAGCGGACCTCGCCGGTCACGCAGCAGCCAGGCGATGGTGAAACCGAGCCCTACCTGCCCGATGACGGCCGAGCCCAGCACGAACTGCACCGTCAGCCACGTGGAGTCCCAGAAGACCGGGTTGGAGACCGCGTCGAGGAAGTTGGCCGGCCCCACGAACTGCGGCTCGGCCGCGGCGATCCCGGTCAGCCGGTAGTTGGTCAGCCCCAGGTAGAGCACCCAGAGCGCGGGGAACACGAGGAAGGCCGCGATGAGCAGCAGCGCGGGGGCCACGAACATCCCGGCCCGCAGCCGGCCCAGGCCCGCCGCGTCCGAGTTGTAGGAGCGGCGGGCGGGGGCCTGCTCGTCGATGATGTCAGGGGGCGATGATGTTGCCTGCGCCACCGACGAGTCCTTCGAGCTTCTTCTGGTACGCGGTCGCCGCCTGGTCCGGCGCGGTGCCGCCGACGACCGCGGCGGTGGCCTCCTGCAGCGCCACCGACACCTGCGGATAGACCGCGACCGGCGGCCGGAAGGCCGTCAGCGGCAGCACCTTGTCCGAGATGTAGGTCAGCAGCGGCTCACCGGCGAGGATCTCCTTGTTGACGTCCGTGCGCGGCGTGATGCGCACGTTGCCGTCCTTCGTCTCCTCCTTCAGCGCCTCCGGCGACAGCGTGAAGGTCAGCAGCTCGAACGCTTCCTTCGGATGCTTGCTGTTGGGGTTGATCGTGCGCAGCGCGCCGCCGGACATGCTGACGAAATCCTGGCCGCGGATGCCCTTGCCGGGCTCAATGGCGGGGATGAGCGCGTAGCCGACGGTCTGGTCGCGATCGGCCATCGGGGCCACGCCGTCCTTGGGGTTGATGACGCCGCGCCAGAAGTAGTCGCCTTCCATCAGGATGCCGATCTTGCCCGCGGCGAACTGCTGGAACGACTTGTCGCGGCCCTTGGCCTCCTGCTGCAGCTTGGGGTCGCCGAGGCCGCCGCCGTAGATCTTCTGGTAGAAGCCGAGCGCGTCCTTGAGCGGCTGGGACGCGCCCGTCCACTTGCCGTCCTTCTGCACCTCGCCGCCCGCGCCCGCGAGCAGCGGCAGCACGCCCTGCATCGAGGTGGCCTCGCCCATCGCCGTCCCGGCGTTGACCTGGATCGGCACCGGCACGCCCGCGGACTTCAGCTTGGTGCCGGCGTCGAGGATCTCCTGCCAGCTCTTCGGCTGCCAGTCGGCCGGCAGCCCGGCCTTCTGGAAGAGCGTCTTGTTGAAGTAGAGCACCCGGCCGTCGGTGCCGATCGGCAACGCGTACTTCTTGCCGTTGTAGGTGGCCAATCCCTGTACGGACTCGGGGATCTGCGCCCAGCCGTCCCAACTGTCGGCCTCGGCGCCCACCAGGTCCGCCAGCGGCTTGATGTAACCGGCCTCGGCGAACTCGCCGGCCCAGATGCCGTCAATGTCGATCACGTCCGCGCCCTTGCCCGACTTGAGGTCCAGGGAGAGCTTGGTCTTGTACTGCTCGTCGTCGACGCCGCTGGGGACGAACTTGACCTTGACGTCCTTGCCCTTCGCCTTTTGGGCCGCCTCGAACTGGGGGATCACCCAGTTGGCCACGAAGTCCGCCGCGGCGGCGTTCTTGCCGCCCGCGATGGCGTTCTGGGCGATGGTCAACTCGATGGTGTCACCGCCACCGCCGGACGACTGGCCGCAGGCGGTTAATCCGATCCCGGCCGCGGCGAGGACCGCGGCGACTTTACGCAATGCCATGCAAACCCTCCGACAGATCAGGTTAGGAGGTAAGCCATGGGCCAATATGTCATGACATTCATATGACGTAAAGGCCTGATCATATTTCCGGGAGGGGCACCGCATACTGCCTCTTCGACCGGACAGTGGCCATCTAACAACCGAACACTAGACGATGTGAAGAGCGAAGCTCCACGTGGCTACATAACGGACATCAGAATGTCATGACAATGTGCCATAGTGTCGGAGCCGAGCTCGGCCTCGGGAGGTGCGTTGTACGACCTGATCACGATCGGCCGCTGCGGCGTCGACGTCTATCCGCTGCAGACCGGCGTCGGGCTGGCCGATGTCGAGACCTTCGGCAAATTCCTCGGGGGCAGCCCCACCAACGTCGCGGTCGCGGCGGCCCGCCACGGGCTGCGCCCCGCGGTGATCACCGGCGTGGGCGCGGACCCCTTCGGCGCGTACGTGCGGCGGGCGATCCGCGACTTCGGCGTCGACGACCGCTTTGTGGTCACCTTCACGGAGGCGCCGACGCCCGTCACGTTCTGCGAGATCTTCCCGCCCGACCACTTCCCGATCTACTTCTACCGCGGCGAGCATCCCCCTGACCTGCGCATCACGTCCGGCCACCTGGATCTGGACGCCATCCGCGCCACGAGCCTGTTCTGGTTCTCGCTGACCGGCCTGAGCAAGGAGCCGAGCCGCGCGGCCCACCACGCTGCCCTGTCGGCGCGTACGTCGGGCTGGACGGTGTTCGACCTGGACTACCGGGCCCCGCTGTGGGAGTCGCGTGCGGCGGCCCGCGAGGCGGCCGGCCGGGCGCTCCCGCACGCCAACGTGGCGGTCGGCAACCTGGAGGAGGTGGAGACCGCCGTCGGCGTCCGTGACCCCGAAGCGGCCGCGCAGGCGCTGCTGGACGCCGGGGTTCAGATCGCCATCGTGAAAATGGGGCCGGAAGGGGTTTTCGCGCGTACCTCCGGGGAGAGCTGTCTGATCAAGCCAGTGGAGGTGGACGTGCTCAACGGGATCGGCGCGGGAGACGCGTTCGGTGGCGCCCTGTGCCTGGGGCTGCTGCGCGGCTGGCCGCTGGAGCGGACGATCCGCTTCGCCAACGCCGCGGGGGCGTTCGTCGCCGGCCGGCTGGCCTGCGCCGACGCCATGCCCACGACGGCTGAGGTGGAAGAGTTGCTGGAAGGTCCGGGGGTGCGCTCTTGAGTGACCTCACCCTGCCCATGACCAGCCGCACCGACCTGCTCGACCGGCTCCAGACGGCCCTGTCCAGACCCGGCGTGGACGGCATCCTGGCCGCGCCCGACGTCCTGGAGGACCTGCTCCTGCTGGGGGCCCTCGTGGTGGGCCGCGCCCTGCTCTACCCTCCGGACGACGACGTGGCGACCACGGCGGACGGTGCCGCGGCACTGGTGCGAGAGGCCCGCGCATGACCTACCTTCCGTACGGCACGACCGCCAACGGCCCCTGGTCGGTGGAGATCACCCCGGCCTCGGCCGGGTGGACCTACTCGGGCCTGCGGATCGCGGACTTGACGGACGCGCCGGTGTCGTTCGACACGGGCGAGGAAGAAATGCTGGTCCTGCCCCTGGCGGGCTCCTGCACGCTCATCATCACCCCGTCCCCACCATCTCCCACCCCCGGTACGCCGGACTCCGAGACGTTCCGGCTGGCCGGCCGCGCATCCGTCTTCGACGGCCCGTCAGACCTCGTCTACGTCCCGATCCATTCGCAGGTGACCTTGCAGGGCGCCGGCCGCATCGCGCTGCCCTCGGCCCGCGCCACCCGCGCACTGCGACCCCGCTACGTGGCCGCCACCGAGGTCCCCGTCGAGATCCGCGGCGCCGGCCAGGCCAGCCGCCAGGTGAACAACTTCTGCGCCCCCGACGTCTTCGACTGCCACAAGCTCATGGCCGTGGAGGTCCTCACCCCGTCCGGCAACTGGTCCTCGTACCCGCCGCACAAGCACGACACCCCCAACCCGGGCGAGGCGGTGCTGGAGGAGATCTACTACTTCGAGGTCGCCGACCAGGGCATCGGCTATCAGCGCGTCTATTCCTCCGAGCGCGGCCACATCGACACCCTCGCCGAGGTCTCCTCGGGCGACGTCGTCCTGGTCCCCTACGGCTACCACGGTCCCTCCATGGCCGCCCCCGGCTACGACCTCTACTACCTGAACGTCCTGGCCGGCCCGGCGGAGCAACGTTCGATGGCGTTCTGCGACGACCCTCGCCACGCCTGGATCCGCTCGTCCTGGGAGGGCCGGCTCATCGACCCCAGACTGCCGTTCGGGAGGACCTCATGACGACCCGGTTGACCGTGGCACAAGCCGTCGTACGCTTCCTGGCCCACCAGTGGAGCGAACGCGACGGCGTGCAACGCAGGTTCTTCGGCGGCTGCACGGGCATCTTCGGCCACGGCAACGTCGCCGGTCTGGGCCAGGCGCTGGCCACCTCGACCGAGAACCTGCCGTACCACCTGAGCCGCAACGAGCAGGCCATGGTCCACACGGCCGCCGCCTACGCCCGGGCCAGCAACCGCCTGGCGACCTTGGCGTGCACGACATCGATCGGCCCCGGCGCCACCAACATGATCACCGGTGCGGCGGGCGCCACCATCAACCGGCTTCCGGTGCTCCTGCTGCCCGGTGACATCTTCTCCACCCGCGTCGCCGGCCCGGTGCTCCAGGAGCTTGAGGACCAGCGCTCGTACGACATCTCCGTCAACGACTGCTTCAAGCCGGTCTCCCGCTACTGGGACCGGATCAACCGCCCCGAGCAGTTGCCCTCCGCGCTGCTGGCGGCCATGCGGGTGCTCACCGACCCGGCCGAGACCGGCGCGGTGACCCTCGCGCTGCCGCAGGACGTGCAGGCGGAGGCGCACGACTGGCCGGACGAGCTGTTCGCCGACCGCATCTGGCACATCCCCAGGCCCCGCCCCGAGCGCGCCACCGTGTTGCGAGCGGCTCAGCTCGTCACGTCCGCCTCGCGCCCCCTGATCGTCGCGGGCGGCGGCACGATCTACAGCGACGCCACCGAGCAGCTACGGCGCTTCGCCGAGACGTACGGCATCCCGGTGGCCGAGACGCAGGCAGGCAAGGGCGCGCTCCCGTACGGGCACCCGCTCGCGGTGGGCGCGATCGGCGCCACCGGCACGACCGCGGCCAACGCGCTGGCCCGCGAGGCCGACCTGATCATCGGCGTCGGCACCCGCTACAGCGACTTCACCACCGCCTCCCGGACGATCTTCGCCCCCGACGCGCGGTTCCTCAACGTCAACATCACCGGCTTCGACGCCGCCAAGCTCTCGGGCCTGCAACTGGTGGCCGACGCCCGCGAAGGGCTGGCGGAGCTGGCGGAGGCGTTCGCGGGCTGGCGCGGCACCCCGGACGACTACCGCGAACGGGCCGCCGAGCTGACCCGGGCGTGGGACGCGGCCGTGGACGCGGCGTACTCGCTGGAGGGCTCCCCGCTGCCGCAGTCCGCGGTGATCGGCGCGGTCAACACGGCCGCGGCCGATGACGGCGTGGTGGTGTGCGCGGCCGGTTCGATGCCCGGCGACCTGCACAAACTCTGGCGGCCGAGCGGCCCGGGCAATTACCACGTCGAGTACGGCTACTCCTGCATGGGCTACGAGATCGCGGGTGGGCTGGGCGTCAAGATGGCGGCCCCGGAGCGCGAGGTGTTCGTGCTGGTGGGCGACGGCTCCTACCTGATGATGGCCCAGGAACTCGTCACGGCGATCTCCGAGGGCATCAAGCTGGTGGTGGTCCTGGTGGACAACTCCGGCTTCGCCTCGATCGGCCACCTGTCGGAGAGCGTCGGCGCGCAGCGGCTCGGCACCTCCTACGCCTACCGCGGCGCAGGCAGGTTCGACGGCGGGCCGCTGCCGGTCGACCTGGCCGCGAACGCCGCAAGCCTCGGCGCGTCCGTGTTGCGTGCGGAATCGGTCGCCGACCTGCGCAAGGCGCTCGACACGGCCCGCTCAGCGACGGAGACCACGGTGATCTACGTCCGCACCGACCGCATGGCCGCCGACGCCCCGTCCTCCGAGGCGTGGTGGGACGTGCCCGTGGCGCAGGTGGGCACGCCGAACGCCATGCGGGAGGCGTACGAGGCGAACAAGCGTTTCCAGCACCCGCACCTCGCCCCGCCCCCTGATCAACCGGGAGCGCCCGTCAGAGGATGAGCTCGAGCTCCAGCTCGTGCTTGATCGGGATGCCGTCCGCCTCCGCCGGGATGCCTGGCTTGAGTGCCCTCGCCCGGTCGACGCCGTTGCGGTGCAGGGCCACGAGGTCGAAGCCGTAGCGCTGGTAGAACCGCAGGGCATGCGTGTTGTCGTTGGTGGTGATCAACGACAGCCGGATCATGCCCCGCTCCACCGCGACGGCCCGTACCGCGTCGAGCAGCGCCTTCCCGACCCCCTTGCCGGGCACGACGGCGTCGATGGTGACAATCTCCACGGAGCCGTCGTGTTCGGCATAGGTGATCACCCCGGCTACCTGATCGCCGATCTCCGCGATGAACCCGGGCTGGGCCGCCGCGTCGATCAGCTCGCCGCGGCCCAGTGCCACCACCGTGGTGCCGCCCCAGCTGTCTCTCAGCACCTGGGACACCATGTCGAGATCATGGGGCTCGATGGGTCGTACAGAGAGTGTCATGGGCAGCATTATGTGACCTATGCGATGGGTAACGTTTGACTGCTTTGGCACTCTTGTCGACTGGCGGCACGGTCTGCTCACCAGCGCCGACCTGATCGCACCCGGCCAGGGCGCGCGCCTGCTGGAGGCCTACAACCGGCACGAGCACGCCGTGCAGGCCGAGTCGCCGACGCTCCGCTACCGCCACGTCCTGGCCGAGGCCCTCCGCAGGGCGTGCCAGGACGAGAAGGTGGAGCTGAACGAGGACGACGCCGGTGTGCTGGCCGCGACGCTGCCGTACTGGCCGGTGTTCCCCGAGGTCGGCGCCGAGTTGTCGGCGCTGCGCGCGGCCGGCTGGAATCTGGCGCTGCTCACCAACTGCGACCGCGACCTCATCGCCGAGACGCTGCGGCGGCTGCATGTGCCGTTCGACGCGGTGGTGACGGCGGAGGACGCCCGCGACTACAAGCCGTCCACCGCGCACTTCGACGTCTTCAGGCGGTCCCACGAGCCGTCGGCCTGGGTGCATGTGGCGCAGAGCTACTTCCACGACATGGTTCCCGCGCACCGGCTGGGCATCCGCCGCGTGTGGATCAACCGGCTCGGCGAGCGCGCCCCGGACGAGACGATCATCCAGACGGTCCTGCCCGACCTGCACGGCCTGCTCACGGCCGTCCAGGACGGCCGGCGCCCCTAGGGGCGGCGCTGCTCCAGCACGTCCGCGATGCTCGAGAGGAACGAGTCCACATCGGCGATCAAGTAGCCGGACCTGAACAGCACGGTGGAGAACGTCGCCTCCCGCACCTCCTTCGCCGTCACGGGGAAGTCGGTGGTGCCGCGTAACGTGGCCACGATGCGGTCGAGGAAGGCGTCGACCTCGTCCTCGTTGTAGCCGCCGCCCATCCGGCCCGGGCGGAAGGCCACCCGCTCGACGCGCGCCGCCTGGCTCTCGAACCACTCCTCGCGTAACAGATCGCCGGTGGGCTCGGCCAGGGCCAGCCGTACGGGCCGTTTGGCCTGGGTCTCCAGCGCCACCACGAACGCTTCCAGGGCGAAGTCCACAGCGGTCTCGTGGTAGCCGCCGCGCTTGGCGCGGAAGGTGGCCGTGCGCACCTCGTCGGCGGTGACGGGCTCCAAGGCGTGCGGGCCCCTGCCCAAGGTCGCTTCGATCCGCCCGATCAGGGCGTCGACCTCCTCAGGGTCATAGCCTGAACGCATACCCATGACGCGCGGAAAGCGGTTCAAGCTCACACTCCTTTTGAATCGTGCTGGGGCCCCTCCATTGTGGGGCTCTTTATCCCACGCACGCGACCCGACATATACCGTTACAGCCACCATGCGACTGTCCCAGGTCTCCTTCCGCTACCGAAGACGTGAGCGTTTCGTCATCCAGCATGCCGACGCCCACCTCGCGCCCGGTGACGTGATCGAGCTGGCCGGGGTCAACGGGGCGGGCAAGTCGACCCTGCTCCGGCTCCTGGCCGGGCTCGCCGCGCCGACGAAGGGCACGATCACCGGCCGTCCGGACGTCGTCGGGTTCGCACCCGACCGCTTCCCCGCCGACCAGCCGTTCACGGTCACGGCCTACTTGCGTCACATGTCCCGGGTACGCGGCGGCGCCCGCTGGGAGCCGTGGGCCGAGCGGCTCACCATGGATCACCTCCTGGCCGTGCCCCTGGGCGAACTGTCGAAGGGCAGCGCCCACAAGGTCGGCCTGGTCCAGGCCTTGATGGCGGAACCCGGGCTGCTGATCATGGATGAGCCGTTCGCCGGGCTCGACACCGACACCCGCGAGTCACTGCCCTCGATCGCCGCCGACGTCGCGGCACGCGGCGGCATCGTCATCGCCAGCGACCACCAGGGCGGCCTGCGTGCCTTACCGGGCCTGCGTCATTGGACGGTCGTCGACGGCCACCTCAAGGAGAGCACCACCACCGTTCTCCAGGAGAGCACCGCCACCGTTGCGGAAGCCGTCACCGCCCCGGAGACCGTCACCGCTCCAGTCGAGAAGAGCGGCGCGCCGGTGGCGACCGTGGCGGTCACACTGCCCGCCGCCGACGTCGCCCGCTTCCTCACCAGGATGCGCGACGAGGGCTACCAGGCCCGCGAGATCGAGGAAACCGGATGATCATCTCCTTGGCCACGTTCCGCGTGGCCGCCTACATCCGCTCCCACCGCGTCTACCAGGCCCTCCTGCTCACCCTGGCCATGCTGGCGATCCTGAACGGCAGCCGGGCGCCACGCGGCGAGGAGGCGAGCGTGCTCACCGACGGCGCCGTACTGATCATCCCGATCCTCGCCTGGGCCGCGAGGAGCCTCCTCGACACCGAGCCCGACCGTCAACGCGAGATGTCCGCGGTCACGGTGGGCGGCCGTGGCAGGGAGCTGGTGGCGGGGCTCGTGGCGGCGTTCGCGACGTGTGCCGCCTTCGCCGGGATCGCCCTGGCCGCGGCGCTCCTGCTCGGCGTGAGCGCCGCCCCGGAGCCCGGCCTGCTGACCGCCGCCCTCGCCCTGCACGCCCTGGCGGCCTTGACGGGAACCGCGCTCGGCGCGCTGACCAGCCGCGCCGTCCTGCCCTCCCCGGCCCTGTCGATCATGGGTCTGGTGCTCGGGTTCCTGCTGATGCTGCTGCTGAGCGCCTCGCCGCTGTACTGGCTCACGGTCCCGGCCGTGCGCTGGATGCGGGCCGCGAACGACGGCGAGTTGCTCACCCGCTTCCCCGAGCTGGCCGCCGTCTCGCTCGCCTGGTGCCTGATCGCCCTCGCGTTCTACGTCCGGCGGCGTCTCAGAGGGTGACCTAAGCGGCGGCGAGCTGGTCAGACGGCCCCCCGCCGAGTCGGTCGCCTATTCGGCCGCGGCGAGCTGGCCGCAGGCGCCGTCGATCTCCCGCCCGCGCGTGTCGCGGACGGTGACCGGCACGCCGTGGAACTCCAGCCGCCGGACGAACGCCCGCTCGTCCTCGGGCCGCGACGCCGTCCACTTGGACCCGGGCGTCGGGTTGAGCGGGATCAGGTTGACGTGCACCAGTTTGTTCTTGACGAGCTTGCCCAGCAGATCGGCCCGCCACTCCTGGTCGTTGATGTCCTTGATCAGCGCGTACTCGATCGAGACCCGCCGCTTGGTCTTCGCCGCGTACGCCCACGCGGCGTCGAGCACCTCCGACACCTTCCAGCGCGTGTTGATCGGCACCAGCGTGTCACGCAGCTCGTCGTCGGGCGCGTGCAGCGACAGGGCCAGCGTGACCGGCAGCCCCTCGTCGGCCAGCTTGCCGATGGCCGGCACCAGGCCGACCGTGGAGACCGTGACGCCGCGGGCCGAGATGCCCAGCCCGTGCGGCACCGGCTCGACCAGGCGGCGGACCGCGCCGATCACCTGCTTGTAGTTGGCCAGCGGCTCGCCCATGCCCATGAACACGACGTTGTTCACCCGCCCGGGCCCGCCCGGCACCTCGCCGGCCGCCAGCGCCCGCGCACCCGCCACGACCTGCTCGACGATCTCGGCGGTCGACATGTTGCGGGTCAGGCCCGCCTGACCGGTGGCGCAGAACGGGCAGTTCATGCCACACCCGGCCTGCGACGACACACACATCGTGACGCGGTCGGGGTAACGCATGAGCACCGACTCGACCAGCGCGCCGTCGAACAGCCGCCACAACGTCTTACGCGTGGTGCCGCCGTCGGTGGTCATCTCCCTGACCGAGGTCAGCAGGCTCGGCAGGAGCGCCGCCAACTTCTCGCGGGAGGCCGCGGGCAGGTCGGTCATCGCGCCGACGTCGGTGGTGAGGCGCTCGAAGTAGTGACGCGAGAGCTGGTCGGCGCGGAAGGCCTTCTCGCCCAGCTCGGTCACCGCGGCCCGCCGATCGGCCATTGACAGGTCGGCCAGGTGCCGAGCGGGCTTGGCCCGGCGCGGCGCGACGAAGGTGAGCTGACCTGGGGGCTGGGACACGTTACTGCCTTTGCTTCAAGGATTTCCGGCCAGGGTAATGAACGCTCGGATCGGAGGTGGAATTCCTGGTAACGCTACCGCTCGCAACATGGTCTCCGCCGGATCTACAGTGCTCACGTATGGCGATTTTTCGGTCGGCATCAGGCGAGGGTGGCACCGAGGTCGTTCTCGCCGCGGGTAACCCGTACGGCAGCCGGACGCTCGTGGTCGAGCGGGACGAGGACTCCTCGGTAGCTTACCTGTGCTCGCCCGACGGAACGGTCCACGGCGCCGTCTGGCTGGCCAACCACCGTCCCGCCCCCGCCGTCGTGGACCTGGCCAGGATCAACGCCGGCCTGCCGCCGGTGATGCCCCGGCACAACACGCTGCACCCGGACGGCCGCCGGCCGCTCGGGCAGCTCACGGCGCTGTGGTTCGAGGAGGGCGACGGGGTCGCCCTGTACGAGGACGACGACCTGCTGGCGGTCATCCCCGGCTGGGCGGACATGAGCAGAGGCATGCCCGGGTACGCGCGGGACGCGGTAGGCGAGTCGCCGTTCGCGTGGGCGCTGTCAGAGGCCCTGGAAGGGCTGGAGCCCCGGATCTCCAACGCCACGTCCTACTGGCGCTGGCGGCACAGTGAGGGGTCGTGGCCGTCGTTCCAGCAGTTCGTGATGGGGCATCTGGATCGGGCGCTGGGACCGGCGGCCAGGTATTGGGACGCCAGCGGCGAGCGGTTGCCGACCGTAGGGATCACCGAACGGCCGCCGCACGGCAAGCGCGACTTCACCGTGTTGTCCACCGTGGGGATGAGCTGCCAGCGGATGCCGACGGTCGAGCAGTGGATCGACAAGCCCGGCGCGTACGCCAGGATCGAGCTGGCCGTGGCCACCCGTGACGACCCCCGGGACGCGGCGCTCCTGCTGGTGTGGTTGTCACAGTATCCGTGGCACTCGGTCACCTGGCTCGGCCACGGGCACACCGCGAAGTGGTATCACGAGCCTTCGACGTTCCCGCTGGGACCGCAGTACTCGGGTGTGCTGATGCGGGCCGACGTCCCCCACATGCCCAACATGTCAGGATTCGCCTTCGGAGGCGAGGCCGTACGGTGGCTCTGGCTGACCCCCGTCACCAGAGAGACGCTCGAGGCACAGCACCGCTAGAAGAACAGCGTCATCAGCAACCAGACCGGCACCAGCGTCGTCACCAGCGAGTCGAGCCGGTCCATCAGGCCGCCGTGGCCGGGCAGGATCGTCCCCAAGTCCTTGATGCCGAGATCCCGCTTGATCATCGACTCGACGAGGTCGCCCACGGTCGCCAGCAGCGCGGCCAGCGCGCCGATCAGCGCCCCCTGCCAGAGCTCCCCGCCGAGCAGCCACGTCACCAGCCAGGCCCCCACCGCCGTGCACGCGATGAACGACCCGGCGAAGCCCTCCCAGGTCTTCTTCGGGCTGATGGCGGTCATCCGGTGTCGGCCGAACAACACGCCCGCGACGTACCCGCCGATGTCGCTGGCCACGGTCACCGCGATGAAGATCACCACACGGTGGTCGCCGTCGTCCGCCCGCAGCAACAGGGGTACGAACGCCGCGAGCATGGCGGGATAGAAGAGCGTGAACACCGACGCCGTCGCGTCGCGCACGTACCCTTCCGTACCGGCGCTGAACATCCGCCAGATCAGCAACACGAACGCGAATATCGCGAACGTGGCGAGCAACCAGACCGGCCCGCCCCAGTATCCCGCCGCCTGCATCGCCGCCAGGCCGCCCAGCACGGGCACGGCCGGCACCTTGATGTCCCGGGTGGCGAACGCCCTGGTCAGCTCCACCACACCGACGCCGACGGCGCCCACGACCACCAGGAGGAACAACTCCTTGATCGTGTAGAGGGAGCCGATGACCAGCGCGCCCAGGACCACGCCGACGGCGATCGCGGCAGGCAGGTTCCGTCCGGTACGGCCGCCGCCGCTCGGGCTGGTGCCAGCCGTACGTTCTTCCACAGAGTTCTCCATGAGCCACGGCCCTCGCCGACTCGGGCGAGGGCCGTAGGTGCCAGACCGCCAAGTGCGGAGTGCCGCTCAGACCTCGAGCAGCTCGGCTTCCTTGTGCTTGAGCAGCTCGTCGATCTTGGCGACGTGCTTCTGGGTGATGTCGTCGAGCTCCTTCTCGGCCCGCCTGACCTCATCCTCGCCCGCGTCGCCGTCCTTGATCATCTTGTCAAGGATTTCCTTGGCCGAACGGCGGATGTTGCGGATGGAGACCTTGGCGTGCTCGCCCTTGTTCCTGGCGACTTTGATGTATTCCTTGCGGCGCTCCTCGGACAGCTCCGGGAACGTCACGCGGATCACCTGGCCGTCGTCCGTCGGGTTGACACCGAGGTCGGAGTCGCGGATGGCCTTCTCGATCGCGCCCATCGAGCTCTTGTCATAGGGCTGGATCAGCACCATGCGAGCCTCGGGCACGTGGAACGACGCCAGCTGCTGGATCGGCGTCGGCGTGCCGTAATACTCGGCACTGATCTTGTTGAACATCGATGGCGTGACGCGGCCCGTCCGGATGCTCGCGAAGTCCTCCTTCGCGACCGAAACGGCCTTGTCCATCTTTTCCTCGGCTTCGAGGAGGGTTTCGTCGATCACAGCGGCTCCCTGTCGTCTTCTAGCTGCCGGTGTCGGGCTCGCTCCGTCATTTCCCTGCGGGACTCACCAGCGTGCCGATTTTCTCACCGCGCACGGCTCGCAGGATGTTGCCCTCGCCCATCAGGTCGAAGACCACGATCGGCAGATCGTTGTCCTTGCACAGGCTGATCGCGGTGGCGTCCATGACCGCGAGGTCGCGCAGCAGCACCTCGCCGTAGTCGAGATGGTCAAACCTGACCGCATCAGGATTCTTCCGTGGATCGGAGTCGTAGATGCCGTCCACCTGCGTGCCCTTGAGCAGGGCCTCGGCGCCGATCTCCAGAGCCCGCTGGGACGCCGCGGTGTCGGTGGAGAAGAAGGGCGAGCCGAGCCCGGCGCCGAAGATGACCACGCGCCCCTTCTCGAGGTGCCTGATGGCGCGGCGCGGCAGGAACGGCTCGGCCACCTGCTGCATGGTGATCGCGGTCTGCACACGTGTCTCGACGCCCCGGCGCTCCAGGAAGTCCTGCAGGGCCAGGCAGTTGATGACCGTGCCGAGCATGCCCATGTAGTCGGCCCTGGCCCGGTCGATGCCACCCTGCGACAGCGTGGCGCCGCGGAACATGTTGCCGCCGCCGACCACGACGGCGACCTGCACGCCCTCACGTACCGCCTCGGCGATCGAATCGGCCAGGTGATCGACGACGCCCGGGTCGATGCCGAGCGGCTCGCTGCCGGCGAACGCCTCGCCTGACAGCTTCAACATCACCCGCTTCCACCTCAGGTGGTTGGGCGGGATCGGAGACGAGGAAGCCGCCGCCCGTGTGGATTCGTGGGCTGACTCCCGGTGGTCCTGCACGGCGGCGGCCTCCTTCATTCGGTGGATCGGTGGGGCTGGTGGCTTTGGCTGAGCCGTTGAGCCGGCGGCTAGCCTAAAGCCTAAGCCTGACCGACCTTGAAGCGGACAAAGCCGAGGACCTCGACGCCGTTCTCCTCGGCGTACTTGCCGACGCTCTTCTTGTTGTCCTTGACGAACGCCTGCTGGAGCAGCGTGAAGTCCTTGTACCAGCCGTTGACCCGGCCCTCGACGATCTTGCCGATCGCGGCCTCGGGCTTGCCCTCCTCGCGGGTCATCTCCTCGAAGAGCTTGCGCTCCTTGTCGACGACCTCGGCCGGAACGGACTCGGCCTTGAGGTACTGCGGGGCCATGGCGGCCGCGTGCTGCGCGATGTCCTTGGCGACGTCGGCGTTCGGCTTGTCCAGCTGGACCAGCACACCGACCGCGGGCGGCAGCGCGGGGTCGGTCTTGTGCATGTAAGCACCGATGTAGCCGCCCTCGAGCACCGCGAAGCGGCGGATCTCGATCTTCTCACCGAGCGCGGCGTTGGCCAGGTCCAGGTGCTCCTTGACGGTCTTGCCGTCGAAGGAGGACTCCAGCAGCGCGGCCACGTCGGCGGGCTTGGTCTCCAGGATGTGCGCGACGACCTGGCCGGCCAGCTCCTGGAAGCGCTCGCCCTTGGCCACGAAGTCGGTCTCGCAGTTGAGCTCGAGGAGGGCCGCTGCGGAGTCGCCGTCCTGCTTGAGCGCGACCAGGCCGTTGGAGGCGGTGCGGGCCTCACGCTTGCCCACGTCCTTGGCGCCCTTGAGGCGCAGCAGCTCGATGGCGCGGTCGAAGTCGCCCTCGGCCTCCTCAAGCGCCTTCTTGCAGTCCATCATGCCGGCAGCGGTGATCTCGCGAAGCCGCTTGACGTCGGCCATGTTCACGGAAGCCATTGCTCTTATTCCTTGTGGGATTTCGTCGTCGTGGGATTCGTCGTCGTGGATCGGGTGGGCGCCCCGGATATCCGGTCGCCCACCCTTGGTTCGCACGGCAGGCGCGCCGTACGAGGGCCTTGCCTTGCTTGCTCGGGCCCGTGTCGGCTTCGCCGCTGCTCCGCTGGCATACTGCCCAGCCTCGCCGCGACCTACCACCTGAACTCGGGCCACCACCGCACAACCGTCGGCCATGGCCTCCGGCGCGCCGCGGCCTGGACCTTGCGGCCACCCGCCCGGGGCTTCCCCCAGCCGTCGTCCGCTCGGTGCCTCGCTCCGACCGGCAACCGCCTGCCGCCCCCTGGTCTGGCTTACCGCCTCACCATGGCGCCACGGCGGCCGGCTCGCCGGTCATAGCTCAGCCGTTTGCCCAGTTCGGACATATGCCTTGCGTACCGCTCAGCCGATCGGTGATTCGCCGTTATTCAGATGTCAGCTTGCCGTACCGTGCCGTGCTTGCCTTTATCCGAGCCCGAGGCAACGACCGCGACCGCCGCCGTGACCCTTGGTTCTCACCGTCAGGTCAGGCCGGCAGCTCGCGGCCCTTGCCGTCGTCGGCCGGATCAGGCCTGCTGCTCGGTCTCGCCCTCGGTGGCGGCCTCTGCCGGAGCAGCCTCCTCCGCAACAGCCTCCTCCGGAGCAGCTTCGGCCGCAGCGGTCTCTGCCGGAGCGGCCTCCGCCGGAGCGGCCTCCTCGGCGGCGGGCTCGGCCGCGGCCTCCTCAGCCGGACGCTCGCCCGTGCCCTGCTCGATGAGCTCGCGCTCCCACTCGGCCAGCGGCTCGGCGGCGGCCGGCTTCTCGTCGCCGCGGGCGGCGCCGGAGCGGGCCATCAGACCGGCGGCGACACCGTCGGCGACGACCCTGGTGAGCAGGCCGACGGCGCGGATGGCGTCGTCGTTGCCCGGGATCGGGTAGTCGACCTCGTCGGGGTCGCAGTTGGTGTCGAGGATCGCGACCACAGGGATGCCAAGCTTCTTGGCCTCGCTGATCGCGATGTGCTCCTTCTTGGTGTCGACGATCCACACCGCGCTGGGCACGCGGCCCATGTCACGGATGCCGCCGAGCGTGCGCTCGAGCTTGTCCTTCTCGCGACGGCGCATGAGGAGCTCCTTCTTGGTGAGCCCCGAGCCCGCGACGTTGTCGAAGTCGAGCTCCTCGAGCTCCTTCAGACGCTGCAGCCTCTTGTGCACGGTGGAGAAGTTGGTGAGCATGCCGCCCAGCCAGCGCTGGTTGACGTAGGGCATGCCGACTCGGGCCGCCTGCTCGGAAATGGCCTCCTGAGCCTGCTTCTTGGTGCCGATGAACAGGATCGTGCCGCCGTGGGCGACCGTCTCCTTCACGAAGTCATAGGCACGGTCGATGTAGGAGAGCGACTTCTGCAGGTCGATGATGTAGATGCCGTTGCGCTCGGTGAAGATGAAGCGCTTCATCTTCGGGTTCCAGCGTCGGGTCTGGTGACCGAAGTGAACGCCGCTCTCGAGCAGCTGTCGCATAGTGACGACGGGGGCCATCTGCTGGTCCTCCAGGTCTGGGCGCCCTGCGGATGGGCGCGGTTCTCGGTTGTGCCGCGGCAGCGCATGTCTGCCGCCCTGATGCCCCGAACCCGCTCCAGCCGGGCCATTGAGCCCGGACCGATGGCGCGGTCCGCAGTGGGACATGCGAAGTCGGCCTGTGGTCACAGGCCACCGAAAAGTCTACCTCCCACACCGCCCCAGCCTGACCGTCTGAGGTCAAACGGACCTTCTCCCCCTGATGTCCACATTCTCAACATCAGGGCCACCACTCCTAAAGCGCCCCAGACCCGCCGCCCACACCGCCCCCAGCACTCTCACGGCAACCCGCGCCACCAGGACGACCGCCTCGCACCATCTCAACCAGAACGCCCGCCGCGCACGGCGACTCGCCACGGCACCAGAACGGCCGGGCCGTCCCGACACACAGCGACTCGCGCCGCACCACCCAGAGCGGAACCCGCGTCCCAGCCCCCGGCCGACACGGCACCGTACGCCTTGCCTCACCAAACCGAAATCCGCCGCCTAGCCCACCACCGTCACATCCACGCACCCGAACACCACACCCGCACGACGACCATCGCCGGCGATCAGCGCGCGTCATGATCCTCAGTGGGCAGCCCGGGAACCGGCCTCTTCGCGACCGGGAACAGATTGACCTGCACCTCGGCGATCCTGGCCCCGCTCGGCGCATCCTTCTCCTCACGACTGCGAAGAGAGTACGGCTCGATGAGCTGCTGGATCGCCTCGTTGAGTCGCAGCATCTCCTCAGCATCGACCCTGATCCGCCTACGGTCGAAGGAAGTCGCGTCGCGCCACTCAGGCGACTCCTGATCGATGCCGGCCAGCGCCCGCGCGGCCTCCTCGTTTGCTTCGCGCCGGAAGGCCAGCATCAACGACACCTTGGCGTCCCGCACGTCGGGCTGGTCACCAGGCAGCAGTCCGACGCGGATCGGCCGATCGACCGGCCGCCACAATCGCTCCCTGCCGTCGCCCCGGGGCGGCGCGTCCTCGACGAAGCCGTACTTGGCCAGCATCCGCAGGTGATAACTGGCCGCACTGGGTGTGATGCCCGCGATTTCCGCCACTTCGGTTGCGGTGGCGCTGCCCTCGACGCCGAGCCTGTTCAGGATCATCAGCCGTGCCGGGTGAGCCAGCGCCCGCATCGCCTTGGGATCACTGAGCGCGTCACTGTCCCGAGTCATGCGCCTAAGGTACCGGGGCGAGATATGAAGTATTGCCTTCAGAACTATGAAGGATTACTTTCACAAACTATGAAGCCATCCCTTCATAACTCGCCGTCCTCCGAGCCGCCGCCCCTCCTCAGGCAACGCGACTACCGTCTCCTGTGGACGGCCCGTACGATCTCGATCACCGGCTCCGAGGTCTCCAAGCTGGCCATCCCCCTGACCGCGGTGACCCTGCTGACCGCCTCCCCGACCCAGATGGGACTGCTGACGGCGGCCGCCTCGATGCCCGCTCTCCTGCTCGGCCTCCAGTCGGGCGCCATTGCCGACCGGCTCACGCGGCACCGCCCACTCATGATCGCTTGCGAGCTCGTCTCCTGCGCGGCGGCCGCCACGGTCCCCCTGGCCTGGCTCTTCGGCCTCCTGAACGTCACCTGGCTGATCGCCGTGGCGTTAGTGATCGGCGCGGCCGGGGTGCTCTTCAAAGCAGCGAACTTCCCGCACCTGGCATCCGTGGTCCCGCCCGCCCAGCACACGGAGGCGATGGCCGGCTTCCACGCCTCCTACTCCGTCGCCTCGGTCGGCGGCCCCGGCCTGGCCGGCCTCCTGGTCCAGGTCCTCACCGCGCCACTGGCCGTCCTGGCAGAGGCACTGTCGTTCCTGACCTCGGCGCTGCTGCTGCGCTGCATCGGCACCTCGGAGCGGAACGAGCCCGCATCTTCCCGAGGCATGTGGCGCGATGTCACGGCGGGCCTGCGAGCCGTCCTCACCCATCCGGTGCTCCGTGCCCTGCTGGCCGCGGGCGTCACGATCAACTTCTTCGCGATGGCGTACACAGCCGTCTACATGCTCTACATGGTGAACACCCTGGCCATCCCCAAGGGCTTGATCGGCGCCCTTGTCGCCCTCAGCGGCGTGGGCGGCCTCCTGGGCGCGTGGATCACGGCCCGCCTTTCGAAGCGCTACGGCGAGAACCGCATCCTGCTCGTGGCGGTCGTCTTCTTCCCGATAGAGATCCTGGCGGTCGGCCTGCTGACCGGCCCTCTCTGGTGGAAGCTCTCCCTGCTGACTGTCACCGGAACGATCACTGGCGGCATAGTGGTGGCCTTCGCCACATGCATGGGCGCGATCATGCTGCGCGAGACGTCGCCGGAGCTCCGCGGCCGGGTGAACGCCACCACGACATTCGCGGTCCAAGGCGTCCTGGCCCTGGGCGGCCTGGCCGGGGGCGTAGCAGCCGACTTCCTCGGTCTGCGCCCAGTCATCCTCCTCTGCGCCGCCGGCATGGCCCTGAGCACCATCTGGATCTGGACCTCCCCACTACGACCCCACCACCGCCATCCTCCTACTCCGACACCCCCAGGACCCGATCTATCTCTGAGCACCTTCATGGCCCAGAAACGCCATCTCTAGACCTGACTTCATCCACCCCGCGGATGCCTCCGCCACGTAACCACACCGCATGCCCGACACCGGCACGCCGCCACACCCCTCCGACCCCAACCCCACACCGGCACCGAACACGACCCGAAGCCTCACAGGCGAACCATCCGCCGCATACCCCGCACAACCGCAGGCCCAAAAGGCCACCGCTACACCCGGCCGGCTCGCCGTCGTCATGCCCGTCACCACCTTCAACCACGCGCGCCTGCTCTCCGGCACTCTGGCCGCAGCCCACGAGGCGGGACACGTGGCATAGCCCTCAAAACCCCAAGCCACAACAACTGCACCGCCACCAAACGAATGACGACCGCTGTCTCACGACGCCGAACCTGACAGCGACGCGTATCGCTGAACAGGGCACCGTCATTTAGAGCGATGTCTAATCAGCTTGGCCGAACGCCATTCGAAGTGACAGTGCCAATCCGAGCGCGGTTCGGGAAAGGTCTGGATGGTTGCGGGATGCGGCATCGCCGCGCTCATTTGGCCTGTCGGGCTGATCTGCGGCAGGTGGCGGTCGACGACAGCGGGTGTCGGCGTGGATCTCCTTGGGCGCCGCCTCCCTCTCCTGCTGCAGCAGCCCCCGATGATGTAGACCGCCCCCACACCCCGCACGGGATGAACCGGGAGAACAGCGCGATGTAGTGGCTCGGCAAGGTGGTGACGAGCCTCTGCTTGAACCGGCCGGAACCTCCACGGGCGCGCGAGAGCTAGGTGGCCCCCTGGATGAACCGGGTGCTCGCCGTGGTCCCGGGCGGGCGAGCCGCGGGCCCGACGACGCCGCCAGGGCATCGGGCCCGGCGACCTGTGGCAGGTCGCCGGGCCGGTAACCGGTGGTCAGCTCGGGATTGCGCTGCCCTCGCAACCTTTGCCGATCTGGCCCGTCTCGAAGTACCGCACCACGTCGGCGGCGCACTTGGGCACCCGGGTGGTCGACACGTGCACGTCGTCGGCGACCGTGTAGACGGTGCCGCCGATGGCGCGCCGTGTCTGCAGCGTCCAGTCGTAGACGGACATGAACTCGTGCAGGTGCCCCGCCAGCACCAGTGACCCGCTGCTCCGCTTCAACGTGGCCTGCTGCACCGGCAGCGGCCAGCCGGGACACATGACAGGCAGTCCCCAGGACCGGCCGGTCGCCGGATGGCGCTTCACGAGCTGCTGGTAGTCACGCCAGGCGGTGTCGAAACCGGCCCGGCTGTTGTCCTCGTTGCACGCGACGGCCAAGTTCATGGTCCTGTTCAGTGTTTCGGGCGCGCCGGGCATGGGCGTCCCCATCATCGGTGCGCCGAGCAGCTCCTTGACGGCGGGCGGGGCGGTGGTGCCCGTCGCCGTCCGCAGTTCGGCCAGCGCCTTGCCCGCGCGCACCCACTCGGTCGAGTTGCGCCTGGCCAGGTCGGCGACGGCCGAGCCGTCGATGGGCCGCTGCAGGTCGGTGTAGGTCTTGGGGCTCTCGTCGTACGCGCGGACCAGCTTCGCCACCTCCTCGCGCACCGTCCGTGCGGTGGCACCGAGACCGTAGGTCCCGTCGCGTCGGGCCAGCCAGGCGGCCATGCGCCCGAAGTTGCGCTCGGCCGCCTCCGCGCTGTCCTTGGCGTGCTCGTCAATACGGGTCCACGGCGGCGCCACGCTGTCCAAGAAGGCCTGTCTGGTGTGCCCGGGGAACAGGCTGCGGTACACCATGCCCAGATATGTGCCCCAGGAGAAGCCGAGCAGGTTGAGTTTGCTCTCACCCAGCGCGGTCCGTACCAGGTCCAGGTCCTTGGCCACGTTCTCGGTGGTGAGCTGTCCGAGGAAGGCGGGGTCAGAGCGTCCGCACTTCTGGTTGGCGGCGACCTGGGCGTCGTATATCTTCCTGGCCGCCTCCTTGGTCAGCGTGCCGGGCTCCTGCGGGCCTGCTGGCGAGAAGGTGCAGGCGACCTTGGCGCTGTTCCCGACCCCGCGCGGGTCGAAGCCGATGATGTCGTATCGCTCGTTGAGCCCCGCCATCTCCTCGTTCCTGAGCGCGGCCCGCAGGACCGGGTCCAGGTATCCGCTGTTGCCCGGCCCGCCCGGCAGGACTGCAACGGCGCCGAGCCGGTGGGCCTCGTCCGTGGCGGCCAGCCGGGTCACCGCGATGTCGATCTTCCGCCCGCTGGGGTCGCGATGGTTCAGCGGGACGCTGACCGTGCCGCACTCCAGGCGTTTCATCAAGGAGCGGAACGCCGCAACCTTGTCCTCCGCCACGCCCAGGCTTCGGATCACCTCATCGGAGTAGGCCGGGCAGGATTTCCACTGCACGGAAGACACGCCGGAGCTCGAGCTGGGGTTCGCGGTGGCGCTCGCGCTCGCGGCGACGGTAGCTGTGGCGCCCGCCGCGGAAGGATGCGCCGCCAACCCCGCCAGCGCCAGGGCCAGTGCCGTCAGTGAAGTTCGGTGCGTCATGCGGATCAGTAGTAGAGCAGCGGTTGTTTCCTTGCCGTTTCTATGAGGATGGTCGCCCGCCCTACGCAGACTCTCAAGATCCACGCCAAACTGTCAGGGATCCATTCGATACCGCCAACCGATCAGCCCAAGAGGCGAACGACTGGTTGGGCTGTGTGGTTCAAGCATCAACGCCAGACGCCGAGGGGCGATTCGCCCAGCTATACCTCAATCACGATCTGTTGTCACTGGAAGGATGACCGGACGCCTGTGATCGTCTGCCAAGGCGTAGGCCTTCACCGGCCAGCAGCAGCGCGGCCTCGGGCAGGTCCAGACGTACACGCTCCTACTGCCAACCCCGATGGCCCACTGCCATGTCCGCTTCCATCTGGCGTGACGCACTTTCATCTGCAAGGCCGTCAGACAACCGCGAAGCCCCACAGCGGCCGCCGCACCCACCCCAACACGACCCCAAGCCCCCTCAAGGACACCCGCCACTACGTACCCGCAATACCACAGAGCCCGAATCCGGCATCGCTCCGCGCAGCGCTCGCCGCGCACAACTGCGTACCGGACCGCCTTCGTACCGGACCGCCTTCGTACCGGACCGCCTTCGTACCGGACCGCCTTCGTACCGGACCGCCTTCGTACCGGACCGCCTTCGTACCGGACCGCCGAAAACCTGCACTGACGACGCACCCATAACGACGGATGCCATGGCGCGTCGCAACACCGAACTCGCCGCATCGCTCAGCACTACCTGCGCCCGGGCGCCAACGTCCCAGACCGGCGACATGCGGCATGGCGGCGCACAATCCACCACCGACCGGCACCGCGCCCCTGGCGAATATCCACAGGCCGTCGAACCTTGGCCCGCCTCATCAACAGAATGACGTTCGCCCCAACGCGGCCTTCACCATCTCGATCAGACTCCCGCCATGAAGTCCCGAGCCGCCGCCGCACCGAAGCCCCGGGCCGCCACCGCCGCCTTGCTGGCCATCGTCCTCGCCACCGCGGTCCTCACCCTCACCGCTCCCCCAGCAAGAGCCTCACCTCCCACCTGGCGCTGGCCCTTGGACGGAAACCCCCGCATCCTCCGCCGGTTCTCCCCACCCCCCGAGCCTTGGCTCGCCGGACACCGCGGCATAGACCTGGCCGCCCCCACCGCCACCCCGGTCCTGGCAGCAGGCGGAGGCACAGTTCGCTTCGCCGGCCCCGTGGCGGGAAAAGGCGTGGTCACCATCGACCACGAAGGCGGCCTGCGCACGACGTACCTCCCGGTCGCAGCTTCGGTGAAACGGGGCCAATCCGTCACCCCAGGAACCGAACTCGGCGTGATCGAACCCTCAGGAGGCCACTGCCCCGAGTCGTGCCTCCACTGGGGCCTCCTCCGCGAATCCCGCTACCTGAACCCCCTGATCCTGCTGGGCCGCGCCCCCATCCGCCTCCTCCCTTTCTGGCCCCCTCGCCTCCCAACGGCGACTACACCCCGGCACGCAGCATGGTCCGAACCAAGAACACCGACCACATCAACCAAACCCGTCGCCTTCACGCCACCACGCCGATCACCAGCTACCGCCACACCACCCAGCCCTCTGAACGCCTACCCCCTGAGCAGTTCAACCTCGGCCGGCCCGCTACCCGCCATCGCCCTAGGCAGCGCGCTACTAGGGACGACCTTCCTGATCGCCGCCCTACACCGACGCCGCCGCCGGCAACGCAGTGCCCCAGCACGTGATCACGGCCCGAGAAGGGGCCAACACCGCAAAGGCCGCCACAGCCGCCGCCACGCCAGATGAACCCGCATGCAACGACACCAACGGATGGGAAAGGGCCTCATGCCCGGGGATGAGCTTGCCTGTACGCGGCCCGCAGGCGCTCGATCGAGACGTGTGTGTAGATCTGCGTGCTGTTCAAGGACGCATGCCCGAGCAACTCTTGAACACTGCGCAGATCAGCGCCGCCCTCCAATAGGTGGGTCGCCGCGGTGTGCCGCAAACCATGCGGCCCCATGTCCTGCGCGCCTTCGACCTGCGCCAACCGCGCGTGCACCACCCGCCGAACGGTCCCCGCGTCGATGCGACCACCACGCACCCCGAGGAAGAGCGCGGGCCCCGACCCCTCCCGGACCCACAGCGGCCGACCGTAAATGCACCACCTGTCCAACGCCCGTAGAGCGGGCAATCCGAACGGCACCGACCGCTCCTTGCGACCTTTGCCCAACACCCTGATGACGTGCCGGTCCCGGTCCACGTCGTCGACATCGAGCGCACACAACTCACTCACGCGCACGCCGGTCGCGTACAACATCTCGAGGAGGGCCTGATCCCGCAGTTCCTTGGGTTCCGCCGTCGCAGGCTCGGCCAGGACGGCCTCAGCCTGCTCCTGATCGAGTACGGAAGGCAGGGAGCGAGGCGCCTTGGCGCTTCCGAGCAGCAGCCCGGGGTCGGTCGGCAACCAGCCCCGACGATGGCAGTAGGCAGTGAACGTACGAGCGCAGGCCGCCCTTCGCGCCAGTGTGGCCCGCGCCTTCCCTACCCCATGCTGATCGGCCAGCCACCTCCTGAGCACCCCGACGTCCAAGTCCTCAATCGGCCCGTTCAAGTGATCGAGCAGGGAGTTGACATCACCCAGGTAGGCCCGGACGGTGTGCGGGGAAACATCACGCTCGAACCGCAGGTACCGGCCGAACTCGGCCACCGCCTCGTCCCTGCCCACAGCCGACCTCCCCTTCACCACCACCTAGAAAACGATCGTCCCACCCTCGCCCAAGCCCAAACACCACCTCAGGACAGATTGCCCCACAACAGCCCAGCCACGCGACCGCCGCATCCACCTACCCGCGGACCATCCGTCCGGCCGGGAAGCCCAAAGCAAGCACTTGCCTTCGGCCGCGGCGACGCCCGTGCACGGTTCCGAAATCGACGCGCAGCAGTGCGGCATGATCGGCCCCGCGTGATCTTTCCACGGCCTCACGATCGATGAACTCAACTGGCCGCACGCGCACACAACGCCAAATGGTGCGGGCCACCGCAACGATCCTCCGGCCTGAATCGTGTCGGAGGAATCTGAAGCGATGGCCGCAGAAAGCAGTCTGTCCCTTGTCCTGGCCGCCGCTGAAGGAAATGCAAACCAGTGGCCCCCACTTGTTCGCCGCTTCCGCCTCAGCACCGAACCGTCCGCTTACGCCAACACGGCTAGGCGAAGCAGCCTCTCCCTGGCTTCCGCCACCGCACACCCGCACTCAGGCGGCCCTCATCACCTCATCAACGACCGCCTCGCGGGCCGGGGCGATGCTGATCGTGCTCTCGCTGCCGGCCGTGCCGGCACACGCCGCCGTAGCGACCTTGCAGCACGTCGGCCTCATTCTCGATGTGCTGGTCGTACGTGTGTCCCGTCCGCTGCTTCGCGAACCGCGCGACTCGGTCCAGCACGCCCAAGCAGGCCCGCCACCCGCCGCAACCCCGCCTTCCACCACCCCCCACCCGCCGCAACCCCCGCCTTCCACACCCGCCGCCCGCCGCAACCCTCGCCTTCCACACCCGCCGCCCGCCACGCCAATCCCAACCTGTCGCCACTGCCTCGTTCGGACCCCGCACGGCCTCTCACCGCCTCCCTGTGGCGATGGCGACGCCCTCACCCATGCTGACTGCCGCCTCCGGCCGTTGTGCTCTCGACCTTGGGAACCGTCTTCTAGCCCGGAAGGCCATCCTCATAGCGGGGCGAGGCCGTCCTCGTCCGGGAAAGGTGGTTCTTGGGTTGGGTCGCTGTCCTCGGCCGTCTGTGGCGGCTCAAGGTGGGTGGATCCCGCGGCCTTCCGATACGTGGCGCCTTGTTTGCGGAGACGCCAGCCGTCTGGGGAACGCTCGATGTAGCCCGCCGCGGCCAGGCCGCCGAGTGCGCTTAGCGTGGCGTCCAGGCCGAGCCCTGCTGCGACCGCTATGGAAGCCGGGCCGGCGCCGCCCCGGGTGGGGATCGCGTCCAGGACCCTCCTCGTTGACTCGTTGAGCTTGTCCCTGGGGACCGCTGGGCCTCGGGTCTGCGGGGCCAGGTCGTCGCCTATTACGCCGACGAGGTCGATCATCTCCTCTGGCGAGGTGACACATACCGCTTTGCGTTCGCGGAGGAGTCGGTGGCAGCCGGCTGACATGCGCGAGGTGACCGGGCCGGGTACGGCTGCCAGGTGCCTGTTGAGTGTCAGGGTGTGGGCGGCGGTGTTGAGCGCGCCGCTGCGCAGGGCGGCCTCGACCACTACGGTGCCTCTCGACAGGGCCGCTATCAGGCGGTTCCTGATGAGGAAGCGTGCCCGGGTCGGATGGACTCCTGGCGGGCATTCACTGACCAGCACGCCCTGGTCTCTGACGGCCGCGAAGAGGGTGTCGTGGCTGCTTGGGTAGCAGACGTCCACACCGCAGGCCAGCACTACGACCGTCGGGGAATCGCCTACCAGCGCTCCTCGGTGGGCCGCGCCGTCCACCCCGAAAGCGCCGCCCGACACGACAGTCCAACCAGACTCGCTGAGACCGACGCCGAACTCGGCCGCGATGTGCACGCCGTACGCTGTCGCGGACCGTGCGCCCACCACTGCCACCGACGTCAGGCAGGAGAAGCGGAGGTCCGCCGTGCCGTGCAGCCATAGCCCGAGCGGACGACTTGCACCAAGGTGATCCAGTTGCGTGGGCCATTCCGGGCTGCCGGGAATGATCAGGCGAGCACCGGACTTCTCGCCGGCTTCCAGGTCGGCGGCAGGGTTTGCGGCGGCAAGGCGGGCGTGCCAGGCGTTCAGGCGTGCCGTCAGGTCAGCGGGACGCTCCTGCTGGGCCTCCTGAGCCAGGAATTCTGCTGGAAGCGCGCGGGCACGGATCGCCTCCACCACGTCTTCGGCTCCATACCTCGCCACGAGACGGCCCATGATCGTGTCACCGACGTCGGCGGCCCGCATGAGGGCGGCTCTCGCCTCATACTCCAACTGCTCACGATGCTCCCCACGCTCATCTTGCTCGACACGCTGAGCCCGATCGATAGCCTCACACCGCTCACCACGCCGAGCCCGGTCGATACCCTCACACCGCTCGACTCGTTCAGGCCGCTCGGCGCCTTCCAGGCACTCAACTCCTCCAGGACGCTCGGCGCCTTGCAAGCGCACGACTCCTCCAGAGCCCCCGCCCCCTTCCAAACGCACGACTCCTCCAGAGCCCCCGCCCCCTTCCAAATGCACGACTCCTGCAGACCCCTCGCTCCCTTCTTCCAGGCACTCGACGTGCTCAAGGTCCCCAATACGGTCGGCGCGCTCATCGTGCTTGAGGCACTGACGACGCTCGGCGGCCTCAGGATGTGCGACGGCGTCGTCTTGTGGCTCGGCAGCAGGCCCGGCCTCGTGGTTTTCGTGGCGGCCGCCCGGCTGCTGAGGTCCGCCCGCGGATCCGCCGATTGCCGAGCCGTCGGTCTCACGATGCACGAATGCATCAGAGGCTGGCGTCCCCTGATCGGCGAGGTCGCGGTCCGTTGCTTGATGCTCGGCGATGGTCGCCGAGGCCGTTGGAGGCGCGGATAGCGGAGGGTGCCGGGGTGTGAGCGTCGCGGCCCGCGACGAGCGCCTGGACGGTGGGGGTGACGGTGCGGGTGTGAGGCTCTCTTCATCCCGATCGGAGCGAGAGATCATGGACGGGGTCATGACTCCTTCCTGGTCTTGGACTGCTGGGGGGTGGGGGCTGCGGAGCTTGTGGTGGCGCGCATTACGACGTCACTCCGAGCCAGAAGTGGAGGGCGGCGGTGGTTTCCTCTTCCTGCGGGCATTCCTTGTCGGCCAGATCGGCGAGGGTCCACGACACGCGGACCGCGCGGTCCAGGCCCCGGGCGGTGAGGGTGCCCGAGTCGAGGCAGGAGGTCATGGGCTTCATGGCCTTCGGGGACGGGCGGAAATCGCTGTGGAGAACGGATGAGGGGATTTCGGCGTTTGTCCGCCAGGGGGTGCCGGCCAGGCGTTTGGCGGCTCGTTCGCGAGCCACGAGGACGCGCTCGGCCACCGTCGCGCTGGATTCGGCGAACTGGCGGTCTGCCATGAGCTCGCGCCTGGAGGCCCGCGCCACGGTGACCTTCATGTCCACACGATCGAGCAGCGGGCCGGAGAGCCTGCCGAGGTATCGGCGCCTGACCGTGGGAGAACACTTGCAGGTTCCTCCCTGATCTTCCGCCTGGGCGCACGGGCAGGGGTTCGCGGCCAGGACGAGCATGAATCTGGCCGGGAACGTCACCGAGCCCGCCGATCTGGAAACGGTCACACGGCCCGACTCCAGCGGCTGCCGCAGCGCGTCAAGCACGTGGCGGGGGAACTCAGGGGCTTCGTCCATGAACAAGACACCGCGGTGCGCGAGCGAGACCGCCCCGGGGCGCACGATCGTGCTGCCGCCTCCGATGATGGCGGCGGCGGTCGCCGTGTGGTGCGGGCTGACGAACGGCGGCCTGTTCATCATGGGCGCGCTGGGCGGCAGGACGCCGGCGACCGAATGGATCGCCGTGACCTCCAGAGCATGGTCGAGCTCCAGGTCGGGCAGGAGAGTCGGCAGGCGCTCCGCCAGCATGGTCTTGCCCGTGCCGGGCGGACCCAGCATCCACAGGTTGTGGCCGCCCGCCGCGCACACCTCGAGGGCTCGGCGGGCGACCGGCTGACCGACGACATCCGCCAGGTCGACTGCGGGGTCCGTGGTGGTGGAAGGCGGCTCGGCGCCTTCTTCGACCTGCGGTTCGGGGGTCTCGTCTCCGTTTCGCAGCCATTCCACGAGTTGGCGCAGGGTGGCCACCGGGACCACCTTCACATCGGGGACCAGAGCCGCCTCCGCTGAGTTGGCGGATGGCACGATGACCATGGCGTCTCCATGCTTGGCCGCCCCTAGCACGGAGGGCAGCACCCCGCGTACAGGTCTGATGCGGCCGTCGAGGCCCAGCTCCCCCAGGAAGAAGGGCTCCGCCACGCGCTCGGCGGGAACCACCCCGGCGGCACCCAGGATCGCCACAGCTATGGCCAGGTCGAACTGGGATCCGCGCTTGGGCAGGCTCGCCGGGAAGAGGCTGACGATGATGCGGGCGTCGGGCCATGGGTATGTGCTGTTGACCACTGCCGATCTGACCCGGTCGCGGGCCTCGCTCAGTGCCGTGTCCGGGAGACCGATGAGGTGGATGCCTGCCAGGCCGTTGCCCACGTCGGCCTCGACCTCGACGGTACGGCCCGTCACGCCCACGAGGGCGACGCTCCGGGTGCGGGCCACGGCCATCTAGATCGCCCCCCGTACGTGGCGAAGGGCGAAATCCCCCGCGAACTTGTCCAAGGCGATGACGTCCACGCGCACGGCGTCGAACGTGCGAGACTGCGTGGCCAGCCACTTGGCCGCGAGCACCCGGAGCCTGTCCAGCTTGGCGGGACTCACCGACTCCAGGGCCGTGCCGTGGGATCTGCTCGATCGGGTCTTTACCTCAACGACGACCAGGTTGGGGCCTTCTTCGGCGATGATGTCGATCTCGCCGTAGCGGCAGCGCCAGTTACGTTCGATGATCTTCATCCCCTTGGACTCCAGGTAGATCACGGCTATCTGCTCGCCTTGCTTGCCGAGCTCGATGTCCTTGTCCTTCTTCATGGCCATGCGCCACCTCCGTCAGGTCGGGTCAGGCCGGCATCGATCCAGTCCGGTACGGGAACTGACCTTGGCGGATGCGAGGTGGCGGCCGTCGGGCCGAGCAGGATTCTGGGGATTGCGGAGCCGCCAGCGCTGTGCTTGTGGATAAGTGACTGCGACTTGCACGCCGTAGGCCGTACGCATAGGTCGCAGGCATAGATTGTCGAGAGGAGACGTATGGGAACGCCTGAGCGCGCCGGATGCGGGTTCCGGGCAGCGGCACACGAGGGCATCAGCGTCGGCAGCCCATACGGGCGTCGGCATCGACAGCGCGTCGACGCAGCGGCGTCGGGGGCGCGTGCGGGCGTCGGCGTCCGCAGCACGTCAGAGCAGCACGTCAGAGCGGTGGCGGAGGCGCGTCAGAGCAGCACGTCAGAGCAGCACGTCAGAGCGGTGGCGGAGGCGCGTCAGAGCAGCACGTCAGAGCAGCGCGTCAGAGCGGTGGCGGAGGCGCGTCAGAGCAGCACGTCAGAGCAGCGCGTCAGAGCGGTGGCGGAGGCGCGTCAGAGCGGTGGCGGAGGCGCGTCAGAGCGGTGGCGGAGGCGCGTGCCAGCAGTCACGACGAAATACGGCCTCACAGAGCGAGGTGAAGCCCGGCAGGAAGACAGCGCCGTCGAGTCGACGACGGCGGCGGCACACACTTCGGGAGCGCCACGACCGGAGCGCCACCGCCGGAGCGCCCGCCAGGCTACGCGGCAAGCCCAGTCCAGGCCCGCCCGGCATCTCGCGTATCGACGGCGCTGCTGACGGCGCAAAGAGAGCTGAGCCGTCCCCAGATGAGCCAGCCCGCACAAGGGCCGGACCCGGCATGGGCTGATCCCCACAAGGGCCGACCCGCAAAGGGCCGACCCGCAAAGGGCCGACCCGCACAAGGGCCGGTCCGCGCATCGCGTGGTCCGTGCATGATCCGTGCCACCTTTGAGCCGCGCCACAGGCAAGACCGGCTACGCCAAGGCCGAGCGGGCCAGCCGCGGTGAGCGGGCGAGACCGGCGGCAGGCGGGGCCAGTGGCGGACCGGACCGGACTACCCGGAGAACCCCTCCTTCGGCATCTCCAGATCGGCCTTGGCCAGCTCCTCCACGTTGACATCCTTAAACGTGACCACCCGCACGTTCTTCACGAACCGCGCCGGCCGATACATGTCCCACACCCAAGCGTCCTGCATCTTCACATCGAAGAAGACGTCGCCGTTCTCCGCGGTGCGGACGTCGAGGTCGACCGAGTTGGTCAGATAGAAGCGTCGCTCCGTCTCCACGACGTATGTGAACAAACCGACGACATCACGGTATTCGCGGTAAAGCTGCAGCTCCATCTCGGTTTCGTACTTTTCGAGATCCTCTGCGCTCATCGCGGTCCTCCTGTCGTACCGGTCCCCCGGTTTGCCTGCTCAGGCAACCCCGGCCCCCATTTCATTCTCACCCATCTCCCTGGCCACCGTGACGAAGGAGTAACGGTGATCAGGACATGGGCCGTGCGTTTCCAGTGCCAGCCGATGCCCAGGTGTGACGTATCCCTTGTGCTCGGCGAAGCCGTACTGCGGGAAACGTTCGTCGAGCGCCACCATCAGGCGGTCCCTCGTCACCTTGGCCACGATGGACGCGGCCGCCACGCACGCGGCCACCTGGTCCCCCTTCCACACGGCGAGCGACGGCGCGGGCAGCCCGGGCACCGGGAAGCCGTCCGTCAGGATGTACTCCGGGTCACAGGGCAACTGTGCGACAGCTCGCCGCATTCCTGAAACGTTGCACTTGTGAAGACCTTTGGCGTCGATCTCCCCCGGCGGGATGATCACGACACCCACATGGGCAACACGCGTGATCTTGTCGTAGAGGCTTTCGCGCACCGCCGGGGTGAGCAGTTTCGAGTCGCCGAGGCCGTCGATCTCCCTGCGCAGGATCACGGCCGCGACCACGAGCGGGCCCGCGCAGGCGCCGCGGCCTGCCTCGTCCACACCGGCGATCGGGGTGAGGCCGCGGCGGGCCAGCGCCCGCTCATAGGCGTAGAGACCGGAATCGCGCCGGACGACGCTCGGTCGAGGGCGGAACGCAACTGTCATGACAGTGGCAGCGTACGCCCCATTCGCCGCAACCCGCGACCAAAAGCCCTCTCTACTTGACCTTGTCGAAAGTCTCGGGCCGGGAGAAGAGATAGCCACGGTTGAGCGGCCAGTAACGCACCACCGCCTTGCCGATCACCGCCTCTTCCGAGATGAACCCCTTGCCGGGCTCCCTCATGTGGGACCGGGAGTCGGCGGAGGCGCTGCGATGATCTCCCATCAGCCACAGTTTCCCAGCGGGCACCGTCACGTTGAGCTTGTTATCGCAGGGGAAATCACCGGGGTAGAGGTAGGACGTCTCGTCCAGCGGCGTGCCGTTGACGGTGATGCGCTTCTTCGAGTCGCACACCACCTTGTCGCCGCCGATGCCGATGACGCGCTTGATGGTGTCCTCACCGTTCCAGCCCTTGAACACCACGATGTCGCCGCGCTCCGGCTTGCCCGCCAGCTTGTTGACGAACACGCGGTCGTTGACCAGCAGGGTGTTCTCCATCGACACGGACGGGATGTAGAACGAGCCGATCACGAACGCCTGCAGCAACAGCGCGATGCCGACGCCCAGGACCAGGAGCAGCACCGTCTCACGGAAGCTGCCCTTCTTCTTCTCTTTCCCCACGCCCTCCGCCTTCTTGGTGACGGCCATCAACGCCTCCTCCGTAGCCAGCGCCGACGAACCAGGACCAAGGGTACGGCCAGCCCGAACCCGGCGAGCATCGGGACGGACCCGCCGAGCGCCTGGAGCGCGGGCTGCGCGAACGTGGCCGGGATGTCGATCACGCTCGCCCGGTCGAACGGCCAGACGATCACGAACGCCCGCCCGATGACCTGGCCTTCGGGAATGGAACCGCCGCCCGGGTCGCCGGTGTGTGAACGCGAGTCGAGCGAGACCGAGCGATGGTCGCCCATGACCCACAGCCGCCCCTGCGGCACCGTGATGTCGAAGAACTTGTCAGAGGGCACGTTGCCCGGGTAGAGATAGCTCTCCTCGTCGATGGGCGTGCCGTTGACGGTGATGCGCCCCTTGGAGTCGCAGCACTTGACGTGGTCACCACCGATGCCGATGACCCGCTTGATGTAGTCCTTCTCACCGGGGATGAGGCCGAACGCCGTGCCGACCCACTGGAAGAACGCCGCGACGGCGTTGGACGGCTCTTCCATCTGGAACTCACCGTCCCAGGAGTCGACGCCCGAGAAGACCACCACGTCGCCACGCTCGATGTCACGCGTGTGGTAGACGAGCTTGTTGACCAGGACCCTGTCGTTCTTCAGCAGGGTGTTCTCCATCGACTCCGACGGGATGTAGAAGGCCTGGACCACAAACGTCTTGATGATCAGTGCCAGCACCAGGGCTACGACGACAAGAACGGGAAGCTCTTTCCAGAACGACCCTTTCTTCTCCTTATCGCGTTTTTCGCCCTTGGCAGGCTTCTGAGTCTCTTCGGCGACCACGTCCACCTCGTCCTCGACAGGGCGGCGCGCCGCGCCGTACTCCTGGCTCTCGCTAGTCATCGCTGACGAGCCTAGATGATGATTCGGCTCGACAAGCCTCGACAGACGTTACACCGGGCACGAGTCGCTCCACATAAAGGAAACGGCCCTGTAAAGCCGAATGGCCCGCACGGGGCGGGCCATTCGGGGAAAGACCAGGGCTACTTCGCGGCCGTCGTCTCGCGCTTCTCGCGAATGCGGGCGGCCTTGCCGCGCAGGTCGCGCATGTAGTAGAGCTTGGCCCGGCGCACGTCGCCGCGGGTCACGAGCGTGATCTTCTCGATGACCGGGCTGTGCACGGGGAAGGTGCGCTCGACGCCGACGCCGTAGCTGACCTTGCGGACCGTGAAGGTCTCGCGGGCGCCGCTGCCCTGCCGGCGCAGCACGAAGCCCTTGAAGACCTGGATACGGGAGCGGTTGCCTTCGACGACTCGTACGTGAACCTCGAGCGTGTCACCGGGGCGGAAACCCGGCACGTCGCTGCGCAGGGTCGCCTTCTCGAGCTCCTGGATCTTCGTGTGCATGAGAGCTGTCCTCAAGTCCTCGTAAGCACGCGGAGGTCCACCCGGCCTTGGCTCGCGGCGGACACGCCTGCTGATGTGATGAACCCGGGACCGTTTCCCGGGCATGACAGACCAACCAATGAAAGGTTGGCAGCGATTCAGTTTGCCATATCTTCCGGCTCTACGCGAAACGAGAGCTCCTCCAGGAGCTTCCTGTCGTGCTTGTCGAGCGTGCCGGGGTCGAGCGCCGCCGCCAGCTCGGGCCGGTTCTGCACGGTACGGCGCAGCGCCTCGTCCCGGCGCCACCTGGCCACCTTCCCATGGTGGCCGGACATCAACACGGCAGGCACCTCGTGCCCCCGCCAGACGGGCGGCTTGGTGTAGACGGGGCCCTCGACCAGGTTACGCATGGACCCGGGCGCGAAGGAGTCGTCCACGGCCGACTGGGCGTTGCCCAGCACGCCGGGCAGCAGCCTGCCGATGGCCTCCACCATGACCAGCACCGCGACCTCGCCGCCGGCCAGCACGTAGTCGCCGATGCTGACCTCGTCCACGCGCAGCCGCGTGGCGTATTCAGCCATCACCCGCGCGTCGATGCCCTCGTAGCGCCCGCACGCGAACAGCAGCCACGGCTCCTCCGCCAGCTCCTGCGCGAGCTCCTGGGTGAACGGCCGCCCGCTCGGCGTCGGGACGATCATCCGCGGCGTGCCGTCTCCGATCACCGCGTCGATGGCCTCGCCCCACACCTCGGGCTTCATGACCATGCCGGGTCCGCCGCCGTACGGCGTGTCGTCGACGGTCTTGTGCACGTCGTGCGTCCAGTCGCGCAGCTGGTGCACGCGTACGTCGAGCGTGCCCCGCTCCCGTGCCTTGCCGATCAGCGACACGTCCAGAGGCGTGAAGTATTCAGGGAAGATCGAGATGATGTCGAGCCGCATCACAGCAGACCCTCCGGCGGATCGACGACCAGCCGCCCGCCCTCCAGGTCCACCTCCGGCACCAGGGCCTTCACGAACGGGATGAGCGCCTCGTCGGCGCCCTTCCTGCGGACGACCAGCAGGTCCTGCCCGTGGTGCAGGACGTCGGTGATCTCGCCCACCGGGTCGCCGGCGACGGTCTCCACCGCCAGGCCGATGAGTTGGTGGTCGTGGAACTCGTCGGGGTCGTCGAGCGGCTCCACTTCGGCCGAGTCGATGACCAGCATGGTGCCCCGCAGTTCCTCGGCCACATCGCGGTCGCTGACGCCCTCGAACGACACCAGCAGGATGTCCTTGTGCCAGCGGCGGCCGGCGACGACGAGCGGCCCTGTGTCGGCGGGGTCGGTCGTGATCGACGTGCCGACGGCGAAGCGCCGCTCCGGATCGTCGGTAAGCACCTCTACGGTCACTTCACCGCGTACCCCGTGCGGACGGCCTATCCGGCCGACGACCAGCTGCACGTGAATGTGCCCTTTCTCAAAGCAAGCGCCCCCATCGGCCGGAGAGCCGATGAGGGCGCGGAAACCTGACGCTAACGGACTGCTTCGTGCAGGTCGAGCAGGTCGACCCGGACGTACTTCCCGTCGGCCAGGGCGTTCACGACCGTACGCAGCGCCTTGGCGGTGCGCCCGCCGCGTCCGATGACCTTGCCCAGGTCCTCGGGGTGCACCCGGACCTCCAGGACGCGCCCGCTGCGAATGCGGCGTGCGCGGACCCGGACATCGTCGGGATGTTCGACGATGCCCTTCACGAGGTGCTCGAGAGCCTCCTCGAGCACGTCAGGCCTCGCCCTCGGTCTGGGTCTCGGCGGGGGCCTCAGCCTCTTCCTTCTTCTTGGCCTTCTTCGGCGTGGTGGCGGCCGTGCCGGTGTCGCCACCGGACAGCGCCTCCTTGGCCGCGGCCTCGTAGATGGAGTGACGGTCAGGCTTGGGCTCGGCCACCTTCAGCGGCGCCGGGGCGGGCTCGCCCTTGAACTTCTGCCAGTCACCGGTGAGCTTGAGCAGCTTCAGCACCGGCTCGGTCGGCTGCGCGCCGACCCCGAGCCAGTAAGCCGCACGCTCGGCGTTGACCTCGATGCGCGAAGGGTCTTCCTTCGGGTGGTACAGGCCGATCTCCTCGATCGCCCGGCCGTCACGCTTGGTGCGGCTGTCGGCGACGACGATACGGTATTGAGCGTTGCGGATCATGCCGAGCCGCTTGAGCTTGATCTTGACTGCCACGGGTGTGGTCTCTCCTGCATTCGAGCGTGGGTGAACGGCGCTTCGCCGAGTGGGGCACGGCTGCACGACGCTCCAGGGACAGACGCGGCCGGCGGGAGGTTAGAGGGCGCCCGCCTGGTCACGGTGTTCCAACATGTCATTGTGCCAGATCGACGGCACTGCCTACGCCCTCACACGGAAGGGAGCCGCAAAGCCTCGGCAACAATCCCGCCGACCCCCGACCCCGAAGCCGCCGCCAAAGAACGGCGGCCGTTAGTTCTGGCCGGGGAGCTTGAGCTTGGAGGGGTCGAAGCCCGGCGGCAACTCCATCCCCGGAGGCAGCTTGCCCTGCAGGTTGCCCAGCACCCCGCCCTGCTTGGGCTGCGCCGGAGCCTCACCCGGCGACGCCTTCTCCAGCGCCGCCTTCCTCGGGTCCCCGCTGACCCGCCGCCCCTTCTTGTTCTTCTTCTGCGCCTTGGCCGCCTTGCCGCGTCCGCCCGGCATGCCGGGGATGCCCATCCCGCCGGCCATCCGCTTCATCATCTTCTGTGCCTCGAAGAAGCGGGTGACCAGATTGCTCACGGCCGTGACCGTGACACCGGAGCCGGCGGCGATACGGGCACGACGGGACCCGTTGAGGATCTTCGGGTCCTGACGCTCGGCCGGGGTCATGGAGCGGATGATCGCGGCGATGCGGTCGAGGTCGCGATCGTCGATCGAGTTGAGCTGGTCGCGCATCTGCCCCATGCCGGGCATCATGCCGAGCAGATTCTTGATCGGCCCCATCTTCTGGACCATCATCATCTGCTCGAGGAAGTCCTCCAGCGTGAAGCTCTCGCCCGACGTGAGCTTGCCGGCCATCTTGGCGGCCTGCTCCTCGTCGAACGTCTTCTGCGCCTGCTCGATCAGGGTGAGGATGTCGCCCATGTCGAGGATGCGGGAGGCCATCCGGTCCGGGTGGAAGGCGTCGAAGTCCTCCAGCTTCTCACCCGTCGACGCGAACATGATCGGCCGGCCGGTGATGTGCCTGACCGACAGCGCGGCGCCGCCGCGGGCGTCGCCGTCGAGCTTGGTCAGCACGACGCCGTCGAAACCGACACCCTCCATGAACGCCTGGGCCGTGGTGACGGCGTCCTGACCGATCATGGCGTCCACGACGAACAGGACCTCGTCGGGCCGGACCGCGTCGCGGATGTCGGCGGCCTGCTTCATCATCTCCTGGTCGATGCCCAGGCGGCCGGCGGTGTCGATGATGACGATGTCGTGATTCAGGCGCTTCGCCTCGTCGATCGACGTGCGGGCGACCCCGATCGGGTCGCCTACGCCGTTGCCCGGCTCGGGCGCGTAGACCGCGACCTGCGCCCGCTCGCCCACGACCTGGAGCTGCTGGACGGCGTTGGGCCGCTGCAGGTCGGCGGCCACCAGCATGGGCGCGTGGCCCTGCTCGCGCAGCCACCTGGCCAGCTTGCCGGCCAGAGTGGTCTTACCGGCGCCCTGCAGACCGGCGAGCATGATGACGGTCGGCGGCGTCTTGGCGAAGCGGAGCCTGCGGGTCTCGCCGCCGAGAATCTCGATGAGCTCATCATTGACGATCTTGACGACCTGCTGCGCCGGGTTGAGCGCCTGGGAGACCTCGGCGCCGCGGGCGCGCTCCTTGATCTGGGCGACGAACGCCTTCACCACCGGGAGCGCGACATCGGCCTCCAGCAGGGCGATGCGGATCTCGCGAGTAGTGGCGTCGATGTCGGCGTCGGACAGCCGGCCCTTGGCTCGGAGGGAGGAGAAGACCGATGTCAGCCGGTCGGATAGCGTCTCGAACACGTGGTTGGCCAGTCCTCGAAGCGAATGTACGTCGGAGAGTCCAGCCTATCCGCTCTCCTAGCCGCTCCATCCTGGCACGGCCATACGAACCGTCAGCGCGTGCTCGACCAGGTTGATCAGGGCGCCTTTGACCGAGTCCTTCGAGCGGGCGTCCAGCCGCACCATCGGGATGTGCGGCGCCAACGTCAGAGCGTCGCGCACTTCAGCGTCGGTGTGCGGATATTGGCCGTCCCAGCCGTTCACCCCCACGATGAACGGCAGCTGCGCCTCTTCGAAGTAGTCGATCGCCGGAAAACTGTCGGCAAGACGGCGGGTGTCCACCAGCACGACCGCACCGATCGCGCCCCGGACCAGGTCGTCCCACATGAACCAGAACCGGTGCTGTCCAGGCGTGCCGAACAGATAGAGGATCAGGTCACGGTCCAGGGAGACGCGCCCGAAGTCCATGGCCACGGTGGTGGTCGACTTCAGCGGCGTCATGCCGAGATCGTCGATCCCGGCGGAGGCGTCCGTCATGACGGCCTCCGTCGTCAACGGCATGATCTCCGACACCGCACCGACGAACGTCGTCTTGCCCACGCCGAAGCCCCCGGCCACGACGATCTTCGTCGAGGTGAGGCCGGGGCTAGAGCCTGCGAAGTCCACTGAGCACCCTTTCCAGCAGGTTGACGTCCGGCCTACCCGCATCCAGCTGCGGCTGATGCACTCGTACGAGTCCTTCTGCCGCCATATCCGCGATCAGAACACGCACCACGCCGAGCGGGATCCGCAGCAGCGCCGACACCTCCGCCACCGACCTGACCTGCAGGCAGAGCTGGCTGATCGCCTTGTATTCGGGCGTGATGTGCGAGAA